>CALMAQ010000295.1 GCA_937859745.1 uncultured Verrucomicrobiota bacterium
GTCGTATGCCGTTCGTGTCCACCCGCCACGGCGGCAGCGTCGCGATGGAGGTTGCCGCGCCTACGGCAAACCTGATTTCATGCCAGCACGCCGCCAAGAAACTAACCGAGAAGTAGAAAATGCGGGCGTAATACGTTTATGAGTATTCCATCCTCTGACTTACCTCCTATCGAGACCATCGTGAGCGACTATCATGTACCGGTGATGGTCGAAGAAGTGCTCACCGCCTTGGCGGTGAGGCGTGGTCGATGCATCGTCGATGGCACCTTGGGCGGCGGAGGCCATGCCAAAGCCCTCTTGCACGCTGGAGCGAAAATCATCGGATTGGATCAAGATATAGGCGCAATTGGTTATTGCATACAACATGTTGTAGTATACGCTGGCGACACTGTCAGGCTCGTGCAGGCAAATTTTCGTCGGCTCGACCTTGTTTTACAACGGCTCAAAATCGAAAAAGTGGACGGCGTCTTATTAGATATCGGGGTTTCCTCTCGGCAGCTCGACCGCGCCGAGCGCGGCTTCAGCTTCCAGAAGTCAGGCCCCTTGGACATGCGGATGGACCGTGCAGGCAGTGTGGCCGCCGCAGACATCGTCAACGAAGCGGGCCAGGACGAACTCGCCAGGATGTTCCGCGTGTATGGCGAGGAACCCGCCGCCGGAAGGGCGGCCCATGCTATCGTCGACGCCCGGCGGAAGGGACCGATCGATGACACGCTCCATCTTGCCCGACTACTCGAGCAGGTGATCCCGAAACGCGGTCCGCGTCATCCGGCGACGAAGGTTTTCCAAGCGTTGCGGATGGTGGTGAACGACGAACTCGGTGCTTTGGCCGATGGGCTGGAAGCCGCCGCCAAGTGCCTGTCGCCGGGGGGCCGCCTCGCCGTCATCACCTTCCATTCGCTGGAGGACCGGCTCGTGAAAAATTTTTGCCGCGAGACCACCCTCGCCCAGCTCGATCGGCCCGAGTGGCCCGCGCCCCGCGCCAACCCGCGCTGCATGTTCCGGGCGGTCAACAGGAAAGCCCTTACCCCGACCGACCGGGAACTCGCGCGCAACCCGCGTTCCCGGAGCGCCAAGCTCCGGGTACTGGAGCGCACCGCTTCCAACTTCACTGCCCCACTCCCCGGCTGAGCTCCCTTTCCTCCCGTTCGATCCTACTATCGCCCCGCCTGTCGCGCACGCATCCCACATGACTCCGACCTTCCAACATCGTTCCAACGGCTTGCACCTTTTCGCCCTCGCGCGTTGGATCGTGATCGCGGCGTTCCTCGGGGCCACCGGCCTGAGCTATGTCTACCTCAAGAATCAACTCAACACCTGCGGGGTGCAGCGCAAGGCCCTCGAACAGGAACTGCACGAGCTGATCGTGCAAAACAACGGCTTAGAGGCGCAGATCTTCCGCCTGACCTCGCACGCCTCCTTGCAGCGTCGGCTCGACGAAGGCTTCCTGAAGATGGTGCCTATCAACGCCCAGGCGGTCGTGCACGTACGGCCGATGGACACCAATCGCCTGACGGCCTCCGAGCGCGACCAGCAAAGCCAGTACCAGACGGTTTCGCGGGAAAGTTACCAGAGGCCGTAGCCACCGCCCATTTGTCCGCCCCGCCCGCGTCCACCTACCCTCCCATGAGCCGCACGGCACAACTTCGGGCGATGTTGGTCTGCGGTCTGCTGGCCGGGGTCTTCAGCGTTTTCTCCTACCGGTTGATCTCCCTGCAGATTGACCGGCGGCCAGAGTTTGCCGCGCTGGCCAACCAGACGCAGATCCTCAAGCAGACGATCTCCGCTAAACGCGGCGCGATCCGCGACGTGCACAGCGAGGTTCTCGCCAGCGAGATGTCGATGCGGCGGGTGATCGTCGATGCGAGCCACATCAAGCCGGACACCTTGCCCCAGGTTTGTTCGCTCCTGGCAGACACCCTCTCGCTGGACCGGAAAGTGTTAGAGCAAAAATTGACCCCCGACCGACGTTACCTCGTCGTGCAACGCCAGGTGCCCGAGCAAACGGCTGAGGCGCTGCGGGAAGCGTTGGAGAAGCAGAAGCTGCGGGGCGTTTACTTCGAGCCCGACTCGACGCGCATCTATCCGAACGGTTCGCTGCTCTGCCACGTCGTCGGCTTCGTCGACTACGAGGGTCACGGCATCCAAGGCATCGAAAGGAGCATGAACCAGTACCTGGAGGGTCACTCGGGGTATCGCTACATCACGCGGGACCGTACGGGCAGCGAGTTGGTCCAGCATCGTGGAGTCGAACAGGCCGCTACCGACGGCAACAACGTCAACCTGACCGTTGACTTGGGGCTGCAATGCATCGTCGAACGCGAACTTGACGCCGCCGTCAAGAAGTACGCGCCGGAGACCGCCACGGCAATCTTCATGCGCCCCAAGACCGGCGAGATTGTCGCCATGGCTAGCCGGCCGTACTTCGACATCAACGCCCGGGCGATTGCCGCCCCCGAACAGATGAAGAACCGCGCGATCATCGACATGATCGAGCCGGGTTCCACATTCAAGATCGTGACCCTTTCCGGCGTGCTCAACGAGAAGCTCGTCAATCCTGACACCACCGTGTTCTGCGAGAACGGCCGTTGGGAGTACGCGGGCAAACTGCTCCACGACGCCCACGCCATCGGCACCTGCAGCGTGCACGACGTGCTCGTGCACTCGAGCAACATCGGCGCGGCCAAGCTTGCCATGCAGTTGGGGGAGAATCGGCTGTACCATTACATCAAACTGTTCGGCTTCGGGGAGCGCACGGGGATCGACCTTCCCGGCGAGATCAGTGGAGTGGTTCACCCCACGAACGAGTGGAGCAAAATCTCGATCACGCGCATCCCCATGGGCCAAGGCGTCGGCGTCACCCCGATCCAGGTCGTCTCGGCGATGGGTGCTGTCGCCAATCGAGGAAAATTGATGCTGCCCCAGATCATCCACTCGATCACCGATGAGCACGACGTGCCCATCGCCGAGTTTCCTCCGGTGGCGGTACGCCAAGTGATCAACCAGGAAACCGTCAAGCCGCTGGTGTCTGCGCTGGAAGACGTGGTCAGCCCGCGCGGGACCGCCAAGGGTGCGGCGGTGCCCGGCTACCGGGTCGCCGGGAAGACTGGCACCGCCCAGAAGGTTTCTCCGCAAGGGGGTTACATGGCGGGGAAGTACGTCGTCTCGTTCGTGGGGTTCCTCCCCGCGCAGGACCCTGAACTGGTCGGGATGGTCATGCTCGACAACGCCACGACGCGCCAGGGGGAAAACTACGGCGGCCTCGTGGCCGCGCCAGTCTTCGCGTCCATCGCGGAGAAGGCGATGCACTACCTCGGTATCGATCCGACCGAAGCCGTCCCCGCCACGCGGGGTGCAGACGGCATACTCGCCATTGATAATGACCGCGACTGATGCCAGAAGTCGTCCGATGCAACTGAACCGCCTACTTGCGAGGGTTTCCGGCGTGCGCTTCGAGGGAGCAGCCGACCCGGAGATCGCATCGGTGTGCTACGATTCCCGTCTGGCGAAACCGGGCTCGCTCTTCGTCGCTCTGCGCGGGGAAAAACACGATGGACACCGGCACGTCGCGCAGGCCGTGGAGCGTGGCGCGGTCGCGGTCCTGGTGGAGAGCGCGCCGCCCGACCTCCCCGCCTCCATCGCCTGCGTGGTGGCGGGTGACACGCGCTCGACGCTGGCCGACCTGGCGGCGGCCTTTTTCCGGCAGCCCTCGCTCAAGCTCAAGGTCGCCGGGGTCACGGGCACCAACGGCAAGACGACGACCACCTTTCTCCTCAAGCACATCTGCGAGCGGGCGATGCTGCGTTGCGGGCTGGTTGGCACCGTCCGATACGAGATCGGCGACGAGAGCCTGCCGAGCGCCCACACTACTCCGGAGGCGCTCGACCTACAGGAACTCTTGGCGCGCATGCGCGGGGCGGGATGCCGGGCTGCGGTGATGGAGGTGTCGTCCCACGCAATTGCCCAGCAACGGGTCAAGAACATCGAGTTCGACGCGGCGGTTTTTACTAATCTCACCCAGGATCACCTGGACTTCCACCGCGACCTGCCCAGTTACTTCGACGCCAAGGCGTCCCTTTTTACCGATCACCTCTTCGCCCAGACGAAGAAACGTGGCGTCGCGGTCATCAACGCCGATGACCGCTACGGCCAGGAACTGCTGGCCCGGATGCCCAAAGCCGCCACGGTGCTGACCTACGGCGTCGGCACCCGCGCGGACTTTCGCGCCAGCAATCTCAAGACGGACCTGGCTGGAACCTCCTACCAGTTGGACGCGCAAGACCGCAGTTTCCTGGTGCGTTTGCCCCTGATCGGGAAGTTCAACGTCTACAATTCCCTCGCGGCGTTGACGGCTGCCTCCGCTCTGGGCGTGCAACTGCGTACCGCCGTGCTTGCGCTGGCGACCGCCTCTGCGGTGCCGGGCAGGCTCGAGCTCGTCGCCGCGAAGCGGAGCTATCAGGTGTACGTCGATTACGCGCACACCGACGACGCGCTGCACAACGTGCTCCGCACGCTCCGCGATCTCCACCCGCACCGCCTGATCGTCGTTTTCGGGTGCGGCGGCAACCGGGACAAAGCCAAACGCCCGCTCATGGCGCAGGCGGCCGAGCAGTGGTCGGACCACGCTATTGTGACTTCCGACAATCCGCGCGGCGAGGACCCGGCCGCCATCATCCACGACATCGAAAAGGGATTCCACAAACGGAACTACGAGGTCGTGGTTGACCGGCGCGAAGCCATCACGCGAGCCATCGGCCTGGCGCAATCTCGCGATATCGTGGTCATCACCGGCAAGGGGCACGAGAATTACCAGCAGTTCGCGCACGAGATCGTGCCGTTCGACGACGTGCTGGTCGCCAAAGCCGCCATTGAGGCGCGACCGGTCGAACTGGCCTGATTTTTGGTGGTCATCGTCTCTCCCCGCGCTTCAAACCCCCACGACTTTGGACCCGCTTGCCTTGCATACGGTCGCTGAATATTCCCGGGGCACCCTGCACCGGGGCGATGGAGCCCGTACCATCACGGCGGTGGCCACGGACACACGTTCCCTCGCGGTGGGCGACCTGTTCCTCGCCTTGGTCGGCGACCATTTTGACGGGCACGAGTTTATTGCCCAAGCCGCCGCTGCCGGTGCGGCTGGGGCCGTGGTGTCCAGGGCGATCGGCGCGTCCGTGGGCGATGGGAATTTCGCCTTGATCGAGGTGGACGACACGCTCCTCGCCTACCAGAGACTGGCGGCTGCGTACCGCCGCAACCTCCCGCTGCGCATGGTGGCGATCACGGGCAGCAACGGCAAGACCAGCACGAAGGATTTCACGGCGGCGGTGCTGGGACGAGGCTTCCGGGTGTTGAAGACCGAGGGAAACTTCAACAACCACATCGGCGTGCCGCGCACCCTGCTCCGCGCGAGCAGGCAGGACGAAGTGGCCGTGCTTGAAATCGGGATGAACCATCCCGGTGAGATCCGTCCCCTGGCCGAGATGGTCCGGCCCGACGTGGCAATCATCACCAATATCGGCACGGCGCACATCGAGTATATGGGCAGCCGCGAAGCCATCGCGCAGGAAAAAGGTGTGCTGGTCGAGTCGGTGGGCAGCGCGGGGCATGTCATTCTGCCCGCCGAGGACCCTTTCTGTGGCTCGCTCGCCCGGCGCACGCAGGCGAAGGTCATCACCGCCGGATCGCGGAAGGGCGACCTGCAGGCCGAAAACGTGCGCGTGGACATCGACGGCAGCCGCTTCGACGTGCGCTACGGCGGTGCCCGCACCCCCGCGATGATCGCCGTGCCTGGCGCGCACATGATTGTCAACACCCTCCTCTCCCTGGCAGCCGGCGTGTCTCTGGGGTTGACCTTGGACGAGGCCGTGGAAGGGTTGCAGACCGCCGCGCTGACCAAGGGAAGGTTGCAGTTGAAGTCGGTCGGCGACCTGTGCGTGGTGGACGACAGCTACAACGCGAACCCGGATTCGATGAGCGCCGCTCTGGCGTCGCTGGCCGCGCTGCGGACGGGCGGCCGGCGCATCGCGGTGCTCGGGCGGATGGGTGAACTCGGCACGCACGCGGAGGAAGGGCATCGCCGGGTAGGTGCCGCCGCCGCATCCGCGGGGTTCGATTATGTGGTGACGGTGGGTGACGAAGCCGCCACCATCGCGCGCGGTGCCGCTGATGCCGGGCTGTTGGAAGCGCACCCGCTGGATACGCTGGACGAGGCCGCCCGGTTCCTGCACGCTACCGCCCACCCGGACGACCTGATCCTCATCAAAGGGAGCCGGGCCGCGGGGATGGAGCGCATCATTCCCCTGCTGGCGTCCCTGCGAGGTGCCACCATGAACTCGGGCGGACCCACCGCCCACCAACGACCGAACACCGGCTGACATGCTGTATTACCTTTCCCTGCTGACCAAGGAATTCGGCCCGCTGCGGGTGTTCGAGTATTCGACGTTTCGCGGCGTGGCGGCGGCCTTCACGGCGTTTTTGCTGTCGGTCCTGTTCGGCAAGCGGGTCATTCGCAAGCTCATCTCGCTCAAGTTCGGCCAGCCGGTCCGCACCCGCGAAGAGGTCAACCAGCTCTACGAGACGCATGGCCGCAAAAAAGGCACTCCGACGATGGGCGGGGTGCTCATCATCGGCAGCGTCGTGGCATCCGCCTTGTTGTGGGCGAAGCCGACCAACCCGCCCGTGTGGCTCGCCCTGTTCACGTTATTGTACCTCGGCGGGTTGGGGTTCGCGGACGATTACCTTAAGGTCACGCGCAAGAATTCCAAGGGCGTGAGCGGACGCATCAAGCTCGTCGCGCAGTTCGTGCTGGCGGCGATCGTGGTCGCGGTGTTCCTGCACGGGCCGAGGAACGCGATGTTCACGACTGACGTTTACGTTCCGTTCCTCAAGAAAGCGTTGCTCTCCAACATCGGCTGGTACGCCTTCGGGTCGCTGGCGTTGGTTTTTTATGGCTTCGTGATCGTGGGATGCTCCAACGCCGTGAATCTGACGGACGGCCTCGACGGCCTGGCTGCCGGTTGCACCGTGACAGTAGCCAGCGCGTACGCGGTGCTCGCCTTTGCGGCCAGCAACAACCGGATCACGGAATATCTGGCCATCCCGTTCTTTCCCGGCAGCGGAGAATTGACCGTGCTCTGTTCGGCGATGGTCGGCGCGGGCCTGGGCTTCCTGTGGTTCAATGCCCACCCCGCGCAGGTCTTTATGGGCGACACGGGCTCGCTGGCCATCGGCGGGTTCATCGCCATCATCGCCATTTGCTGCAAACAGGAACTGCTGCTGATTCTGGTTGGTGGCGTGTTTGTGATGGAGGCGGTCTCGGTCATCATCCAGGTCGCCAGTTTCAAGCTCACCGGCAAGCGGGTCTTCGCCATGTCGCCGCTTCACCACCACTTCGAGCTGATCGGGTGGAAGGAGACCACGGTGGTGGTCCGCTTCTGGATCATTTCCATCATCTGCGCCATCCTCGGGTTAGCGACGCTCAAGCTACGTTGACGCCCCGACCGATCCCCCATCAATCCCACACGCAAATCGGCAGCGAATGAACTACCATGGCAAAACGGTGGCGGTCCTCGGGATGGGACGGAGCGGCGAGGCGGCGGCGATCCTCCTGATCGGCCTTGGCGCGCGCGTGGACGTGTTGGACGACGCGCCCGCCGAATCGTTCCAGCAGCCTAGGCTCGAAATGCTCGCGGGCATGGGCATCCACGTCGTGGCGAACGCATCGGTGGCCGAAACGCTTGCTTCCTACGACCTAGCGGTGTTGAGCCCCGGGATCGACCCCAAAGTGTCGCTGGTGCAAAGGTTTCTCGCCGCTGGTATCCCGATCATCGCGGAGATCGAACTGGCCTACCAGAACTCATCCACTCCGGTGATCGGGATCACGGGCACCAACGGCAAGACCACGACGACCGAACTGGTCGCGGCGATGCTCACCGGCGCGGGGGTCCGCACCGTCGCCGGCGGGAACATCGGCAAACCCTACAGCGAGATCGTGTCCGAGCGGCAGGAGGTGGACGTGATCACGCTGGAGGTCAGTTCCTTCCAGTTGGAACGCATCCAAAAATTCCGCCCGCAGGTGAGCGTCTGGTTGAACCTTTCTTCCGACCATCTCGACCGTTACGACAACATGGAGGATTACCGCCAGGCGAAACTGCGGATTTTCGAGAATCAAACCCCTCAGGATTGGGCGGTGGTCAACTTCCGCGACAGCCTGCCGGGGATTGCCGCGCAGCGCATTACGTTCAGCGCTTACGAGGCAGGCGCGGACCTGTACCTGCGCGACGACATCATCCACTACAAGGACCAGCCGTTGCTCGACCCGCGCGAAACGTCATTGCGTGGGCAGCACAACACCGAGAACCTGATGGCAGCCTTGGGCATCGGCTTGGCGCGGGGCCTCTCGGCGGACCAGATGCGACCCGCGCTGCGCTCCTACCGGCCGCAGCCGCACCGGTGCGAGATCGTGCGCGAACTCGACGGGGTACTTTACGTCAACGACAGCAAGGCGACCAATCTCGATGCCTTGGAAAAAGCCTTGCGTTCGGAGGAGCGCCCCGTCATTCTCATCGCGGGCGGCAAGGACAAAGGTTTCGAGTTCGATACCCTCGCCGAAGTGGTCGGACAACGAGTCCGCTGGGCGGTGCTCATCGGAGAAATGGCACCACGGATCGTCGGTGTGTGGAGCGAACATGTTCCCTGTGAACCTGTCGGTAACCTGGGCGAGGCTGTTAACATCGCTTGGTCCATCGCCCGACCCGGCGAAGTCGTGCTTTTTTCTCCGGGAACCAGTTCCTTCGACATGTTCAAGAATTACGCGGACCGCGGGAACCAGTTCCGGGCGCTGGTGCAACACCTGCGGCCTGCCAGCTAGAGGGCTGCCCCGCCCCGACCAGACATTCACCGACCCGACCTCCCACGTCCTTATGCCAGCGGTACCCACCACACCCAGAGTCAAATTGCGCGCCACGAGTCGGCGCGTGCCACGCTCCCGCGCCTCCGGCGGCGAGCAGGAGCCGGAAAGTAATACCGAGCCGAACATGCGTCTTTCGCGGGCGATCCTCGTCATGTTGCTCCTGCACGTCGTCGCGGTCGGCGGCATCTTGGCCTTCAGCCTGGTCAAGGAGCACAACGCGGATCGCTACACGCACGATGCGGGCAGCGGCCCGGCGGGCGCGCTCGAAGCCGATGATTCATTGGTGCCGACGACCAAGCCGATTCCCACGGCCGACCCGTCCGCCCCGGGCAGCAAAACGCCCGTCCACGTCGTACAGCCCGGCGAGACGCTGCTGCGGATCGCCAACGAAAACGGCGTGACCGTCGAGGCGTTGATCGCCGCCAACGGGGCGCGAACCGCGATGAGCAGCCTGCGTCCTGGGCAGTCCCTGAAGCTGCCCGAGAAGTCTCCGGAACTGGCGGGCGTCGTGGGCGACCGCTCCGCCGCGACGGGGGAAAACGCCAACGATGACCCATCGCAGGGTAATCCCGTTTCGCCTGCGCCGGCGGGCGCGAAGACAGTGCACTCTCCGGGTGATTTGGGCAAAACCTACACGGTGGGCAAAGGGGAAAGCCCTTACGTCATCGCCCAGAAACTCAAAGTCAGTTACGAGTCCTTGATCCGACTCAACCACATCGACGATCCCAAAAAGCTCAAGCCCGGCCAGAAGCTGCTCGTCCCGCTGGCTCCCAAGGCCAAAACGAAAGAAGGCTAACGCTTTATCCCTTCCGTGTGAGTAAGAACAGCGCGTTCATCCTGGTCGTGTGCGTGGCGGCGCTCGTAAGCGTCGGCCTCGTGATGCTTTTCAGCACGAGTGCCTACGCGCACGACGCCCACGGCGATGCTTACTACTTCTTGAAGCGGCAGGGCGCGTGGCTGGTCATCGGCGTGTTCGCGTGCGCCGCCGCCGCGCTGATCGACTACCATCTTTGGGCGAAGCTCTGGCTGCCGCTTTTCCTCCTGGCCGCCGTCCTGCTCGGGTTGTGCTTCGTTCACCACGTCGGGTTACGGCTCAACGGCTCCTCCCGCTGGGTGAAATTTGGGCCCGTGGTGTTCCAGCCGAGCGAACTGGGGAAACTTGCCGCCATCGTGGCGCTGGCGTGGTGGTTCACCCATTACGAGCAGCGCAGCAGCCAGTTCCTGCACGGCTTCGTGCTGCCGATGATGCTGATCGGCGTGCTCATGCTGCTGATCGTGCGCGAGGAAGACCTCGGCACCACGATGCTGATCGGTGCCACGATGGTCGCCGTGATGTTCGTCGCCGGGAGCAGCCCGCTCTACATGGCCTTGCTGGCCGTGGCGGGTATCATCGGCATCCTCTTCATCGCCACGCACATGAACGAACGGATGGCCCGCTTGGTGGCCTTCCTCAACCTTGAGCAACACAAGGAGGGTGCCGGTCTCCAGCAATGGGAAGCCCTCAAGGCTTTCGGCTCCGGCGGAATCTACGGCCTGGGGCTCGGCGAAAGCCGTGAGAAGATGCATTATCTGCCGTATGCCCACACCGACTTCATCTTCCCCATCGTCGGCGAGGAGATGGGGCTGCGCGTCACGCTGCTGATCGTCTCGGCGTTCCTGCTGGTCACGTTCTGCGGCGTGCTGATCGCGCTCCAGTCGAAGGATCGCTTCGGCCTGTTGCTCGGTTTCGGTCTGGTCATCAACATCGCCCTGCAAGCCTGTGTGAACATCGGCATGACGACCGCGCTGCTGCCGAACAAAGGCATGCCCCTACCCTTCATCAGTTCGGGCGGCTCGAACCTGTGCCTCTGCCTGCTTTTCGTGGGCGTGCTCCTGAACATCTACCGGCAGGGCAATCCGCTGGCCACCGGTCAGGTCGCCCATGCTGCCAGGCTTCGCTCGCGGCCCACGCCGCGCATGTAGCGGCTGCCTTCGCTGGCGGACGTTGCCCGGCGTTTGCACGGGGCGGATCGGCGCGGCCAAGGACGCATCGGCGATGGTTGCATATTGGCGGCAGGCAACCGAAAGTCAGCCGGATTTCGCTCCCGGCGGCACCGAACCGGCCAAGACGACCACTTCAAACTCGCATCCTCATGAACGTTGCCATCGCATGCGGCGGGACCGGCGGCCACCTGTTTCCAGGTCTGGCGGTGGCGGAGACGCTGCGCACGCGTGGACACCGGACGCTCATCTTCATCTCGGAGAAGGAGATCGACGCCTTGGCCGTGCGCGACCACACCGCGAACTATCGGTTTGAAACGCTGCCGTCGGTCGGCCTGCCACGCGTTTTTTCCCTCGCGATGGTGGGCTTTGTCCGCGGGTTCGGTGCCAGCGTCTCGCGCAGCCAGCGGTTCTACCGGGAGTTCCGGCCGCACGTCGTGTTGGGCATGGGCGGTTTCACTTCCACCGGCCCCATACTGGCCGGGTGCCTGGCGAGGGTCCCGACGTTCGTCCACGAGTCGAACGCCATCCCCGGAAAAGCTAATCGGCTCAACGGCAGACTTGCCAGGACCGTCCTGCTGGGATTCGGCGAGTGCGCCAAATACTTTCCGAAGGCGCGCTGTGAAGTGACGGGTACGCCGATCCGTGCGAGCCTAC
The DNA here is from genome assembly GCA_937859745.1 of uncultured Verrucomicrobiota bacterium. GTDB lineage: Bacteria > Verrucomicrobiota > Verrucomicrobiia > Chthoniobacterales > SZAS-18 > CAHJWO01. The sequence goes on from CALMAQ010000295.1 coordinate 11,549, forward strand.
AGCAGATACCCGACAAAGCGGAGGCTCTACAAGTGTTCGGACTGCCGGAACGGCCCGCAAAGAAGACGATGCTCGTCATGGGCGGCAGCCAGGGAGCGCACGGGATCAACCAGGCGGTGTTGCGCGCGCTGTCCGCCTGGAAGGACACGCTGCAAGTCATCCACCTGACGGGACGAGATGACGAAGCAGCCACCCGGCAAGCGTACCAACAAGCAGGGGTGACCGCGTTCGTCGCGGCTTTTCACCACCAGATGCAGGCTGCCTACGCGGCGGCCGACTTTGCGGTCTCGCGTTCGGGTGCCGCCAGCTTGAGCGAACTGGCGCATTTCAGCCTGCCCAGCCTGTTGATCCCTTACCCTTTCGCCGCCGAAGACCATCAGAGTTTCAACGCGAGGATTTTCGAGGCGGCGGGTGCTGCGGTGGTCCTTCAGGAAGGCGACGCCACCGGCCACGCGCTCGGGCAGGCCGTCACCGAAATGCTGGGGACGCCGGACCGATTGGACGCGATGTCCGCGGCGGCGCGGCGACTCGCGCCCGCGGATGCCGCGGCCCAAATCGTGGACATCCTGGAAAAGACCGCCGTCTATGAATAAGGCTCCGGGCACATCGGCGCTGCTGGCCTCGGACCAGCCGCGGCGGATTCATCTCATCGGGGTGGCGGGTTCGGGCATGAGCGGCCTCGCCGGTTTACTGCTCGCCTTGGGGCATCGCGTCAGCGGCTCGGACAAGGTGGATTCGGCCGAGACAAAGCGTCTGCAAGGCGAGGGCCTGAGTTTCTACTGCCCCCATGAAGCGCATCTGGTCCGTGACGCGGAGATCGTCATCTACTCGTCGGCGGTCAAAGCGGGTAACCCCGCCTACGACGAGGCGGTGCGCCTGGGGAAAGTCATTCTCCGGCGCGCGGAAGCCCTCGCGGGCATCATGTCGAAGAAGCGAGGAATCATCGTGGCGGGCATGCACGGGAAGACGACGACGAGTTCCATGGCGGCACACGTCCTGCGCGCCGGAGGATTGCAGCCCTGTCACTACGTGGGGGCGGAAATCCCGATCCTCGGCACGAACGCCCACTGGGACAAAAAAGGGCAATACTTCGTGGCGGAAGGCGACGAGAGCGACGGGACGGTGGCCCTTTTCACGCCCGAGCACACCATCGTGCTGAACATTGAGGAAGAACACCTCGACTACTACGCGGACTTGGCCGCCATCGAAACGGTGTTCCGCCGCCTGCTCGACCAGACGGCGGGCCGCTTCGTGTATTGCATCGACGATGCCAACACGCGCCGTTTGTGCGCGGGGCGTGCTGAGGGTGTCTCCTACGGTGCCGCCCCAGCAGCGGAGTATCGCTTCAGCCTGCTCGGGACGGCGAACTTCCAGTCGCGCTTCGAGGTTCATCGCCAAGGCAAGCGCCTCGGCTCCGCCACGCTCAACGTTCCGGGCCGGCATAACGTGAGCAACGCAACGAGCGTCGTCGCGCTTGCGTGCGAGCTGGGCATCGATTTCGCCACGATTGCCGAGGCCTTGGCGAGTTTTCGCGGGGCCAGCCGCCGCTTCGAGTTCAAACATCGCGGACCCGCATACGCGGTGGTCGACGACTACGGGCATCATCCGAGTGAGGTCCGCGCCACGGTCGAGACCGCCCGGGCAGGTTTTCCAGGGCGCATCGTGACCGTGTTCCAACCGCACCGCTACACGCGCACCCAGGCCCTGAGCCAACAGTTCGGCCAGGCGTTCGACCAGGCGGACCGGGTGATCGTGACGGGGATCTACGCGGCGAGCGAGCCGGAGATTCCTGGCGTGAGCGGACGCTTGATCGTCGATGCCATCGATGCGCGCACGCCCGGCAAGGCCGTTTACGAGCCAGACTTCGGAAGGCTCGCGACACGCGCGGGCACGCTCTTGCAGCCCGGCGACCTGCTGCTGACCCTGGGCGCGGGTAACGTGCACGAGGTGGCCCGGCAGTTGGTGCGCGACATCGTGACGCTGGAGGAAATTCAGGCGTTGGTGCAGGGAGAAGGAGAGGCTTCGATGTACGAGCCAATGTCCGCGCACACGACCTTGCGGGTCGGCGGCCCTGCCCGGTTCTGGGTGGAACCCTCCACGCACGGCGCGTTTGCCAGGCTTGTTGCCTTCGCCCACGAACGCCGGTTGCCCGTCTTTGTCGTCGGCCGGGGCTCGAACCTGCTGGTGCGCGATGGCGGGATCGATGCCCTAGTCATCCATCCTAACAAGGGAGAATTTGCGTCGCTGGAAGTCGATCCTTCCGCGTGCGAGATCACGGCGGGGGCGGCGGTCGGGCTCAAACGGCTCAGCGGAGCCGCCGCCGCCGCGCGCATCGGGGGCTTCGAGTGGATGGAAGGCATCCCCGGGGCGCTGGGCGGCAGCCTGCGGATGAATGCCGGGGCAATGGGCGTGGAAACCTTCGACCAGGTGACCAGGGTGCGCGTGCTCGAAAAAAACGGAATCATCCGCGACGCGACGCCGAACGAATTCGACGTGTGTTACCGGAACGTGGTGAGTTTGCGGGACACCTATGTCCTGAGCGCCACCTTACAGGGTCAGCCGAGCACGGAGGAAGCCATCAAAGAGAAGCTGGATCGTTCCTCCGCCAAGCGCAAACACAGCCAGCCCATCGCCGCGAGTGCGGGTTGCATTTTCAAGAATCCATCCCGGGAGTGTCCGGCGGGCCGACTGGTGCAGGAACTCGGTCTGAAGAACGTCCACGTCGGGGCAGCCCGGGTTTCGGAAATCCACGGTAACTTCATCGTCAATGACGGCGGCAAAGCCAGTGCGAGTGAGGTGCTCGCCCTGATCGAGAAGATCAAGCAGACCGCGATGACCGAACGTTCTATCGCCATGGAAACGGAAGTGCAAATTGTCGGTCGCGACTGATGGATTTTCACGTTTGTGCGTTTCGCGTGCCGCTCGCCGCGTGGTTTGGCGATGTGGACCCAAAGGATGCATTGGACGGATCGAAGTTTCATCAATTTGCCTCCAGCATTTAGTTGCTTCTTGCGGGGCCGGAAAGTATTCTGGGCCAGTTGTTCCGTTTGCGCTTTGCCGTGAATCCGAGTTCGGAAAGAGCACCGATTCCCAGCACCTTAAATTGGGTCACGTTTAAGGAACTAACATCACGGCTGGCACCACTGTTAACATCTTGTGAATACGTGTTAACATCCTGGTCGAATGAACAAACTTCATTCAGCGTTGGGATCACTGTTTCCACCATCTTCCCAGTGGTGATGCCCTCTGCTGAGCAGGTTGATCGCGTATTCGGTCGTGGGTTGGTGAATAACTCGCCGTCCTTTCTCGGCGTTAGGTATTTTTGTCCGCGTCGCGCGCTCTGATCAGTCGCCGTCGGCTTATTATGGCTTCCTCCTCTCAACCCTCCGGCCGTCGCCTCACCAATCAACGACGAACCTCGGCTACGAAGCGGCGTCATCAGCACCTACTCGAAACCGGGATCAGAACCAGCGAGGCGGGCCGGCAGCGCCTGCGCCGCTGGTTCGGGATCGGGGCGAAATCATTCATCGCGGTGGCCCTGCTGGCAGGCGCTTACCTGGGGATCTCCCGCCTGGTCACCCACACGATCCTGCAAAATCCCCAATACAACATCTCCAGCCTGGACGTGGAGACGGACGGAGTCTTGAACCCGCAGGACATCCTGGAAGCCGCCGATCTGCACAAGGGCGCGAACATCTTTCACGTCGATCTCGCACGGGCCCAAGCGCGGGTCGCATCGCTCCCGGAGGTGGAAAAAGTGCTCGTCTCCCGACAGTTGCCCAACCGGGTCGCCATCCAGGTCAACGAGCGCAAGCCGGTGGCGTGGATCGCCCCGGCGAACAACTCCCGGCCCCGCGACGAGGTCGTCACTTCCCGGCAATCCTGGCTGGTGGATACGAACGGGGTCTTGATGCGGCCCAAGAAACTCAATCCGCAGGATCGTTTCCTGCCCATCATCCGCAATTACAACGACCCTTCTCCCATTGAGGGCAAGGAGGCGGCGGGCGAGGAGATGAAGTCTTCGCTGGACCTCTTGCGCGCCCAGCAGGAATCCTCGAACCAGGAGCGTTTTCAGATCGAAGAAATCGATCTGTCCAAACACTTCGGACTGGTGGTCACCGATCGCAACGGCTTGCAGGTCCTCTTTGGCCTCGACGAGATGGACCGTCAACTCAAACGTCTCGCGATCTACCTCCAGGCGCTCGACCAGCACGCACAGAAGCCACAGACGATCAACCTGCTCGTGCAGCGGAACGTGCCCGTCACTTTCATGGTCGATGCGGTCGCCACCGACAAACCCGCGCCGCCCCCTCCGGTAGAGGCAGCCTCGCCCGGCTCGGAAGCCGCGGTCGGCCCGGACAAAGCCAAGGTCAGGTCAAAATCGAAAACGGCCGAAAAAAAGAAGGAGAAAACGCCCGACAAAACCAGCTCCGGTCACGGCGGCCACGAAAAGCCGACCGGTCCGCGGGGAGACCAACCTTTCCTTGCGCCGCCGGCGCAGCCGACGAACACTGCCCATTGAGTCCATCCGCGCGTTGCACCATGTTGCCCCCGCCATGAGTAAAGAGAACATCGCGGTCGGAATGGAGATCGGCACGTCGAAGGTCTGCGTGGCCGTGGCGGACATCCGTCCCGATGGCTCGTTGAAGGTGCTCGGGGTCGGACAATCTCCCACCTTGGGCGTGCGCAAGGGGGAGATCGTCCACCTCGAAAGCGTGCATAAATGCGTGCGCGACGCCGTGGCCGAAGCGGAGCAAAAGAGCGACGTGAGCATCCGCAGCGTCTACGTCGGGATCACGGGCGGCCACATCGTCAGCTTCAACAACCGCGGCGTGGTCCAATTACCCGAGGATCGGGACGAGATCGACGAGGAAGATCTCGAAGAGGTCAAGCGCAACGCCCGGGACGTGAACATCCCCGCGCAGAACGCCTTCCTGCACGCCATCATCCAGCACTACTATGTGGACGGCCAAGATGGTGTCCTCACGCCGGTGGGCATGCTGGGCAACAAGCTGGAAGCTGACTACCACATCGTCCACGGGATTCGCACCCGGGTGCAGAACACGATCCGGTGCGTCAAAGAGGTGCCGCTGGAGGTGGAGGATGTCGTGCTCAACTCGCTTGCGAGCGCCCAGGTCGTCGTCAGCCAGAACCAGAAGAACCTCGGCGTGCTGGTGGTGGACATCGGCGGGGGCACGATGGACTACGTCGTGTATGTCGAGGGGGCCATCAAGCAGAGCGGTGTGCTCGCCATCGGCGGCGACCACCTGACAAACGATATTTCCATGGGCCTGCGCATCCCCATCGGCCGCGCCGAACGCCTCAAAATCGAGGAAGGCAGTGCCGTCTTGGGCAACTGCCTGCCGGGTGAAACGCTCTACCTGCCACCGGAGCAAGGCTTTGCCGGGCGGGAAATCGAGCGCGAAACGCTCAACGGCATCATCCACTTCCGGCTGCGCGAGGCGTTCGAGCTGCTCAAGCGGCAGCTTGAAGCCGAACCGTTCCTGCGCTACCTCGGAGCGGGCGCGGTTCTGACGGGGGGATGCAGCCTCATCCACGGGATCAACCATCTGGCGGAGGAAGTCTTGGGCCTGCCGGTGCAGCCTGCCCAGCCGCCGCCGATGCAGGGGATCACCTCCGCCTTGGCGAATCCGCAGCTTTCCACTGCGCTGGGGCTGATCAAGTACGCCCAATTTTCCCAGATGGAACGTCCCGCTCCCTCCTTCTGGGGCCGCCTCAAAAACCGTTTGTTCGGCGGAGGCAAAAGCTAGCGCGTGTTTTTGGTTCCCGCCCTGCGCCTTTTCGCTAAAATACTCGCCCCACCGCGCCACCCCCCCCCCCCCCCCAAAAACAAAATAACACCCCCAAAAAC
>CALMAQ010000296.1 GCA_937859745.1 uncultured Verrucomicrobiota bacterium
GGGGGGGCGCGGCGCGCTGCCGTGCCGGCCGGTGCCCCGGCTGCGGGCAGCCACGCCTCCCCCCGAGATCGGCATCTGGCTGAGGTGTGCCTCGTTCGTGATGAGCTTCATCCTCACGGGCCTGCACATCCGGCGCGAACTGCGCCCCGACCCTCCTTTCGACAAAAAGTACGCCACCAAGGAGGAAATGACCATGCTCGACGGCAACAGTCAGCGGCGCGCGAAGGAAAACGAACAGCGCATCAAGGACGTGGAAAGCCGCCACGCAACCGAGCACGCGACGAACGTCAAGCACCTCGAAAAGCTGGAGGGGAGCATCGACCGCAACTACGAGGCGTTGCAGGAGCGGCACGACAAGCTGGCCGCCGACATCCGCCACGACGTGCGGGTGGAGTTGCAGGCCGCAGAGCTCAAGGCCGAGACGCGGTTTGAGAAGCAGATCGACCGCCTGACCGACGTGGTGCGTGGACTGGGCCGGGTGGAAGGTGCCGAACGGGGAGGGCAACGCTCATGACGCTTTCCCGTCACATCCTGGCGATCCTCGCGCGGATCGAGCCGCACGGCCTCACCGCGCCCACGCTGCGCGACGAGCTGCGCGTCAAGATGGGCCGACTTCCAGGCGAGACGGACGTGGCCGACACGCTTTTTCGGCTCGGCCAGCAGGGCTACGTGGCCAGAGAGCGCGACGATCTGACCGACGACGAGCGGTGGGCCATTACCAGGGAGGGATTGAAGAAGTGAATGGGCACAACGCCTCTCTCCCTCCTGGCGGAACGCGCGCGCAAGGACAGCCTCTTCAAGCGGCTGGAGCGCGCGGGGTTGCTCGGGGATTTCTTTGCCTGGTTCTATGCGGAGCAGCCCTCGGAGGGGGACACGCTGGCGTGGCTCAAGCAGCGCGGTTGTCAGTCCAGCGCGGGTGCGGTGTCCAACATGGTGCTCCGGCACGGGTTGGCGTACCGGATGGGCGAGGCCGAGATGGCGAGCGACGAGGTGGACGGGGCGCTGCCAGAGGATGCGGAGGCGCGCTCGAAACGGGCGGTCAAAGCGCGGGTGTTCGAGCTGACGCTTTCCAACCTGGGACAGAAGGAAGTTCTGGCGTTGGAGAAAATGAACCGGCGGGCCGAGTACGACACGCAGAAGCTCGCCTTCGAGCGGGAGAAGTTCGCGGAAAGCTCCCGGCAGAAGCGCGAGGAACTGACGTTGGCCAGGGAGAAGTTCGAGACGGACGCCTCGGCGAAAGCGCTCAAATTCGTGGCGGAACTCAAGACCATCGCGGCGAACCGCACGCTGACGGAACCCGCGAAGATCGAGGCCGTGCGCCGGACGATGTTCGGTCAGGACCCCAGCCTGCCACCGAAGGAGGTCGCGCCATGACGATGCAGGTCGCCGATGTGCCCGCGGTGAAGGTGATCTTGGACCAGGCCACCGGCCGTGAAGCGAAGCCGCTGGTGGGCTTCCGCTCTTACCAGGAGCCGTCGTTTTGGGATCACTCCACCAAGACGGTCATCGAACACTGGAGCCGCCAGATCGGCAAGAGCTACACCTACGCCGCGTGGGCGGTGGACCGGCTGCTGCGTTACCCCGGTCGGTTGGTGACGGTGCTCTCCAACAGCCGCGACAACGGATCGGAGTTCATGCAGAAGGTCCGGGAGGTTTGCGAGAAGCTCGGGCAGGCCGTCGAGATCGAGGACAACCTCGCCGAACTGGAGGGCAATTCCGCGCTGTCCGAGGACGTGAAGTACGCGGGAATGCGCTTCGAGGCGCGGATCACCGTGGGCGGCAAGACCGGGCGCATCAAGGTGCTCGCGGCCAACCCGCGCACGGCGCGCGGCTTCTCGGGCGACCTGATCCTGGACGAGTTCGCGTTCCACGAGGACAGCGGGGCCATCTGGGAAGCGGCGGAGCCAATCATCTCCAGCAACCCGGACTACCTCTGCCGGATCATGTCCACGGGCAACGGACGGCGGAACATGTTCTACCAGCTCATCAGCGAGGGGCGCATCAAGTACCGGCGCATCCGGCGCTCGGATGCGTGGGCCAGCGGCGACCTCCATATCTACAGCCAGATCACGGGCGAGGAGATCACGCCGGACGAGGCCCGCGCGCAGAGCAGCGACAAGCGCGCCTACGACCAGAACTACGAGTGCGCGTTCGAGGACGAGAACGCGGCGCTGCTCACCCAGGAACTCATCAGCGCCGCGGAGCGCGAGGGCGTGGCCATCGACCGGCAAGCCTGGAGCGACGCCAGCATGAAGCGCATGTTCCAGTGCCCGGACCGGCTGGAAGCCGGGTTGGACGTGGCGCGGACGCGGGACCTGTCCGTGCTGACGGTGGTGGCGCGCTCCGGCCAGCTTCGCCGCGTGGTCGGCATGCTGGAGATGGAGGGAATGCGGCTGCCGCAACAACAGATGCAGTTGGACCTGGTGTGCGGCCTGCCGACGTTCCGGTGCGTCGAGATCGACATGACGGGCATCGGCCTCGGCCTGACCGAGTATGCCCAGGAACGCTGGGGCGGCAGCAAGGTGCGCGGGGTCAACTTCTCCACGACCGAGCCCACGACCCGGCGCATCCAATCCGAGGGCCGCAAGGCTCCCACCGCCAAGGTGACGGAAATCATGGCGACGGACCTGGCGGAGGTGTTCGAAGACCGCGCCATCGAGATCCCGGCGGACGCGGGGCTGCGCGACGATCTGCGCAAGCCCGAGAAGGTGGTCAGCCCCGGCGGCCGCGTGAGCATCGCTGCGAGCCGCGACGCCGATGGGCACGCCGATCGGTTCTGGAGTTTGGCATTGGCGGTGCGCGCCGGCGTTTACAGCGCGGGCCCGGCCGTCTACGAGCCGGTGCGGATGGCCACGCACCGCGGCGCCCTGGGGGCCGGCAGCCGGAGGGGGGGCTTCCTGCTGCGACAGATTCGATTTGCGGCCCGCAAAACCCTCGAGGGGTGTCCAAGTGCCGTCCGGGGGTGGCTGGGCTACTCGGAAAAGTTTGGCTTCCCGGCGGTGCTGGGCAAGACGGACGCCGCCCCCGGCACGGCGGAGTTCCAGGCCATGCAAGCCGCCGTGGCCGCGTTCGGCAACGACTTCGGGGCGGTGGTCAACACGGGCTCCAGCCTGGAGCTGGTCGAGCGCCGGGGCGGCGACAAGACGCCCTTCGAGGGCCTGATCCAGCGCGCCGACCAATCGATGTCGATCCTGTGGCGCGGGGCGGACCTGGGCACGCAGAGCCACCAGGGCGCGGGCCGGGGCCAGGGAGCCAGCCTGCAAAGCGACGAAACCGACAAGCTGGACGGCGACCGCGCGGCGTGGCTGGGCGAATCGCTGATCGGCCTGTCGCGCCAGGTGATCGCGCTCCAGTTCGGCGCGGGGGTGCGGCCACTGGCCTACCTGAAGATCAAGACGGAGGTCAAGCGCGACATCCAGCTCGACATCGCGGTGGACGAGTTCCTGCTCTCCAACGGCGCGCCGCTGGCGGTGGACGACGCCATGGAGCGGTACGGGCGCGAACAGCCGCCGGAGGGCGCCACGCTGCTCAAGGCCGTGGTGCCCGCCACGACCGCGGAGACCGGCGCGGAGAACAACACGGCCACGCTGGAGCGCGCGGCCAACGACGCGCAGGGCAAATCGGCCGCCGTCAGCGGCCAGCTCCAGAGCGCCACGGCCCAACAGGTGGCCGCCGCGCTGACCAAGGACCGCGCGCCGCTGCGCGAACGGCTGGAAGCCATCGCCGGGATCGAGGACGACGATGTGCGCCACGCGGCGCTGGTGCGCCTGCGCGGCGATCTGCCAGCACTCCTCAAGCAGATCAACGTGGAGCCCGCCGCCGGGAAGGTGCTCGCCGGGGCGATGTCGGCGGCGTTTTTCAACGGCGTGGTCGAGAGCGAAACCCAACGCGCGAAAGAATCTCCCGCCCAATGAAAAAGCGATTCTCCTCCCTGTGGTGTTTCTTTGGCCGCCATGACTTGGCAATTTTGCGCGCGTTGTCGCCGAGCACTGCGCATTGCTCTTGTCGGTGTTGTGGTCGGCAGTGGGCGTTGAGGATGGAAGGCACTGACAAAGGCGCGATGATCCGCTGGGAAAAAGCGCAGGAGTTCTACGAAAAGTTCGGACCCTTGTTCTTCGCCGCCAACGCGCTTCCTGCCGGGATGAGCGGCATGGTGGGCGCGGTCAACGTGGCGCTGTTCGAAGACGAGGGCGCGGGCAACTCCGAGGGCCAGGAGATCACCTTGGCCGACAACTGGTTTCAGGTGTCGCCCTTCGGCGTGTTTCCCAACGAGAAAGGGCTCCAGGTCTTTGACGCGTCGGCCGCCAACGAGATCGTCGCGTTGTTCAACTCCTTCCGCGAGCAGGTCGGGCAACGCTTCAGGGGGCTGCCCATCTACCTCGGCCACCCGGATTTTCAGCCCAACGTGTATCCCGACAAGCGCCGGTACGGCTCCATCCAGCAGCTCGAAGTCCGCGACGCGGGTCTCTACGCCAAGCCCAAGTGGAACAAGCTGGGGCGCGAGGCCGTCAACGAGGAGCACTACGTCTTCCAGTCCCCGTACTGGGGCATGCGCCAGGTCACCCACGAAGGCCAGCCTGCTTTCCGCCCCGCGCTGCTCGAAAGCGTGGGCCTGACCAACAACCCGAACATCCCCGGCCTGCCGGTGGGTGCGAACGAAAAACCCGCCGCAGATCCCAACCTACTCGATCCCATGACCAAAGAAGCCCTCATCAAGAAGTTCAACCTCCAGCCCGCGGAAGGGCAAACGGAAGTCACCGACGCGCAGATCGACGCCGCCGTCGATGCCGCGCTCGCCAACCTCAACCAGTCGGCCGCCTCCCGCGCCCTCCTGGCCGAAAAGCTGGGCGTCAAACCCAAGGATGGCCAGAGCGTCATCACGGACGATGACTTCGACGGCGCGATCACCGGCTTGCGCGGCCAGGTGACGACGGCCACCGACGTGCGCGACAACACGCTGGTGGAAGCCGCCGTGAACGAGGCGCGCATCACCGCCGCCGAGAAGCCCTCCTGGCTCACGCGCCTCAAGACGGACTTCGCCGGGGCCAGCGCGGCGCTCAAGGGCCTCGTGCCCGCCGTCAACACGCGGCCCGAGGCCGCCCACACCGCCAACCTGGGCCGGCGCGACAAGGGCGCGGACGGCGCGGCCAGCGCCGGGGAGCAGTTCACCAAGGCCGTCAACGAGCGCATGGCCACGACCAAGGAGGATTGGTCCACCGCGTGGACAGCCTGCCAGAAAACCCACCAGTCGCTCTACGCGCAGATGCAGCAGCCCAAGGGGCTTTAAACCCAATCACCGCCAGCCACCATCCAACCACCCGCCTCCGACCCAACCGAACCCATGCACATCCTGATCCCGCTCCTCATCCTCCTGGCCGTCGTCGCCCTCTTCTGGGTGGTGCTGGCCCGCCAGCGCGCCGATTTCCGGCGCGGGCTGACCTTCGCCGCCAACATCGGCGAGGGCTTCCACGAAACCGGTGTCCTGAGCCTGTTCCCGGACACGGCGATCCCCGCGCGCTACACGCTCGTCAAGCGGGGCAGCGACGGCCAGCACATCGCCATCGCGGGCGTGGCCGACATCCCGCTGGGCATCGCCACGGACTCCACGGACCTGCTGACCGGCGACATCTCCAAGCCGCTGGCGGTCCGTTTGTTCGGGGCCACGGTAGGCACGACGCGCGCCGTGGCCGCCGGCGTCATCGCGCTGGACGCCTTCGTGGTCGCGGCCGCCAACGGCCAGGTGCAGCAGCTCGCCGCCTCCACGGCGCTCCGGCAAGCCATCAACATCTGGAGGAGCCAGCCAATCCTGGTTCCCCTCTGGACCGATGCCGTGGAACTACAATTCGCCATGTCGGCCGGGAGCAACTTCCTCCCGGTGGCGGCGACGCCAGGGCTGCCCGCGCGTTCCGGGCTCGATTGGATCGTGCTCAACGAAGACACCGGGTTTTACGAGCTGATCCAAGTCACGAACTTCAACAACGCGGGCCTCAACCTCGACGGACTCGGTCTGCAAAATACCTGGCCCGCGGGCACGCGCTGCTATCCCTTGCTCATCGGGCGCTTCGAGCAGCGACCAACCGCCACGGCTCTGACGGGTGAACTGCTGACGGCTTCGATCAGCGTCACCGAGGATTCGGATGTCACGCGGGCGATTTCCCCGAACGCGCCGGCGCCAGCAGCGGTGGGACCAGCCGTGCCCGACTTCTCCTCGGTGCCGCTCTGGACGATCCCGCCCGACCACGTCGAGCCCACCGACACGAGCGAGGCGGACGTGCTCAATGGGGGTGTGATCGGCTTTGGCCGTCAGAGCCAGCGGATGGACTATCCGCAGGCCGTGCGGCGCAAGTGGACGATGGACTTCAAATCGCTCGACCGCGGCACCATCGCCCAAGTCGAGGCCTTCTGGTTCGACCGGCGCGCGCGCACCAAGGTGTTCGCGGCCCCCACCTGGCGTAACGACATTGACCTGGTGCAGGATGTGGCCAGCGGGGCGTCCACGATCACCGTGGGCGCGACCGCTTGGGCGGACCCCCTGTTTGCCGCTCATCCGGGCGCGGCTTTCCTCGCGCTGATCGACGACCAGACCTTTGCCGTCGAGCCCGTTCGGGTCACCGACATCAGCCTCGGCACCGTGACGCTGATCCAGCCGGTGCAGGCGGACCACTCGGCGGCGAACACGTTGGTCAGCCACCTGATCCTTGCGCGCTTCAACGACGATACGCTGGACTGGGAGTACGAGGCGCCGCTTGTGGCCACGGCAACCCTCACGTTCCTGGAGATGTCCGGCGAGTACGCGGCACCCATCCTGGATCTCCCCGAACCCCTGTTCCTGTACCGGTTCACGCTCACGCTCCCCAACGCGGACACAACCACGTGGCTCTACACGAGCTATGAGGCCAGCGCGACGATCGGGGCGGACACGTACGCGGTCGGCCCTTTTTCGCACAAAGAAATCAAAAGCACGCTCAAACTCGACCAGGAAGAGGCGACCCTTTCGAGTTGGCTCTTTCCCGGCAATCCCCTCGGATTGTTCCTACCCTTTGCCCTGGAAGCGCCGCTGTTGGTGACGATTCTGGAAGCGGACGCCCGCTACCTCGGCACCGTCACGCCGACCACGATCTTCGCGGGCGAGATCTGGGACGTGACACCCAAAGGCAAAGCGCTGACGGCCCCCGTGCTCGCGTTCGGGCGCACCTTCGAGGGGAAGTTCCCGCGCGCGTTGCTCCAGAATTGCTGCAACAAGATCCAGTACAGCGGTCCCTGCGGACTCAACGCGGACGATTGGCTACTCAATGCCACCGTGGCGGCCACGAATCCGGCGTCCACCCAGGTCACGCTCACGTTGGGCGGCGCTTACGTGGCCGGCAAGTTCGCGGCCGGCTGGCTGCAAGCGGGCGCGGGCGCCGCGTTCCTGGTGCGCGATGTGATTGACAGCACGGCGAGCACCGGGAACGAGGTGATCTTGAGCCTCAACCGTCCGGTGAGCGGTCTGGCGGTCGGCAGCGCCGTGCAGGTGTTGCCGAGTTGCGGCAACGTCTACAGCGGCTGCGGGAGCTTTGGCAACAAGGCGAATTACTTCGGGTTCGACTATGTGCCGGGAACCTCCCCCAGCATCCAAGCAATCCCGAGTTCAAGCAGCGGAGGGGGTAGCAAATGAGCCCGGAGCAGATTGCCATTTTGCGTTCGGAAGCCGAACGTTGGCGCGGCACGCCGTTCCGGGCGCGATCCCGTGCGTGCGGTCCACGCGGCGGAGCCGACTGCATCCAGTACGTGTTCGCCCTCGTCCGGGCGACCGACGCGGTGCCGGATGTGGAATTCCCCCGCTACCGCATCGACAGCGGCAGCCATCTTGCGACCAGTCCGCTCTTGGAATTCCTGCGCGGCCAAGCCCAGCACCCGGACAGCGTCCGGGTGTCGGCTTACTTGGAGGAGCGCTCGAAGGACGATCCAGTCGAGCCAGGCGACGTGATCGTGTTCGAGGAAGGGCGCACCGCCTTCCACGCGGGTGTCGTGCTGACGGCGGACGGCGATTTTACGCACGTGCTGATCGGTCGGGGAGTAACGATCTCCAGCTTGCGGGACAGCACCTATGCAGACCGCTTGCAGGCGGTGTTCAGGCCCGTTGCAAGGAAGGAGGCCGTGTAGCCCTATGGCGTTTGGATCGACGGCCAAAACGTCCACGCCCAAGAGCCTGGGCAACATCGACAAGGACAATCTGAATTCCAACCAGGAAGCGGTCCCGGTGCCTTATCTGGCCGGCCGCAACCGCATCCCGGTGACGTGGATCACGCCGGCCTACAACCGCAACGCCGTCAAGCAGAGCAGCGGCAGCGGGAGCAGCAAGTCGGCCGGCACGGGCGGAGAGTCCTACAAGTACTACGTGGATCTGGTGACGGCGATCTGCGTCTGCGGCCGCACGCCCTTGCAGGCGATCAGCCAGATCATCGTGGACCACGTCATCGTTTGGTCGGGCAACCTCACCCGGCGAGCTGGCTATCCCTATGAGTCGATCACCGTGCCCAAGTACGGCGAAATGAGGATCTACTGGGGCCAAACGGATCAGCCGGTGATGGACTGGTTCACGCCGCATTTCAACGCCACCACGGCGGACGATAATTTTGACGCCCAGCCCGCGCGCACGGATGACCTGCCGCCCTACCGGGGCGTGGCGCTGCTGGTGATGAAGCAGTTCTTTTTGGGCAAGGACCGCACGCAGATGCCCACCGTGGAAGTCGTGGTTGATCGCGCACCGCTGTGGTTTGACGACCAGCCCGCCCCCATCGTGGATGCGCGCGGCAGCAACGTGATCGCCCTGCTGTATGAGTGGATGGTCGATGATTGGTTCGGAGTGGATCTTGATTTTGCCTCTCTCGTGAAGGCGGACTGGCTGGCCGCGTATGCAGCGGCCGAGGATGCCGGACATCACGTGAGCCCCCTGATCACGGACCAAAACGCCTTTCGGCAGGTGGTCGCACAGCTCCTGGAATACTTCGATGGTTGGCTGCGCCGGGACGGCTCGCAGCTCAGCGTCGGGTTCTGGCGGCACGGTGACACGGACACGAGCACGCTGCCGTCGCTCAACGACACGCAGATGACGGAGGAGCCGGAGCTGAAGTCGAGCGGCTACGGCGACACCATCAACCAGGTCACCGTCGCTTGGCGCGACAGCAGCAACCACTTCAACGATGCGTCCCAGGTAGCCAACTCCACCGGCAACCTGCGGATCGTGGGCGAGTGGCGACCGGCTTCTGTTTCGCGGCCGTGGATCGTTGACAGAGCCCACGTCGCCGCGTACGCCGTCGAGTACATCAACCTCAACAGCCAGCCCCACTACACCGGGCCCGCCAAGGCGAAGCGCGAGTGGGTGGCGCAGTACGGCGTCGGGCCCGGTAAGTTGATCAAGCTCGATAGCGGCACATTGACCGAGGAGATCGTCTGCCGCGTCACGGAGGCCAGCCAGTCGGCGGACCGCGACGGCATGATCGAACTCACGCTGGACAGCGAGCGCGGCCTTTACCCATCGCTCTACCGGCCGGACCCGCCGCCGCGCGTGGGCGACTTCGTGGTGGTGACGGCGGTCATCGCGCACTTGCGCGTGGTGACATTGCCTTCGGGGCTCAAGACGGACAGCAATGTGCAGTTGAGCCTGCTGGCCGAGCGGCCCGATCCGACACTAACCGGCTTCCGGGTGTACCTCTCGCGCGACAACGTCACCTACGATCCCCTGCTGGGCGACGCGACGTTCGCGGTGCGAGGCACCGTGGCGCTGGTGTATCCGGCCGACACGGCGACGCTCGATCCCGTGGGCATGACGGTGCTGCTCGACGGAGTGGACGCCGACCTGGTCGTGGCCCAGAGCGACGCGGCGCAAGCCGCCAACACGCTGCTGGTTTTCATCGACGACGAGATCATGAGCGTGGGCGAAGTGACGGCGCTGGGCAACGGCCAGTACCGCGTGGCGCTCAAGCGCGCGCTTTACGGCACGGCGCAGGCGGCGCACTACCTCAACGCGGAGGTGTGGTTTCACTTCCAAGCCGATCTGCCGATCCTCGAAGCGCCCGGCACGATCGAAAAGGGGCTGACGGTCTACCTCAAATTGGCCACGCATAACACGACCGCGGATCAGTCGCTCAGCGACGCGGCGATGGTCGAGTACACGGTGGGCTTGGAATCCGCCGTCGGTGCGGCATTCGGGTTGACCTTGAGCACCGACGCCAAGGTGACCACGATGGGCTTGGTCGAAAGCCACATTCAGGCGACGTGGCTCAACTACGCGGACCAGGGGATCGACGAGCACGAGGTGGCCATCAAGCGGGCGGACGCTGACGAGACGGCCTGGGATTACCGCGTGCTGAACACCCCGCTGGCGGACTGGACGGTCACGCCGAGCACGCTGTACCAGGTCAAGATCCGGCCGATCAACGACCTGGGCGAGCCGGGCGCGTGGAGCGATGTGCAGAGCATCACCAGCGCATCGATCTCTCCGTTTTCCATCACCGGCCTGGAGTTGGTTGGCATGGCCAACGGGCTCATCAACGAGGAGCCCGACTTCCACTTCGCCTGGCGGCTCAACAGTCCGGCGCGCGCGGGCAGCGTGGGCGGCACAGACGGCCAGCCGCTGGCGGCCGGGCTCCAGGATCCGGTCTTCGGGTACTACCTGGTGCAGGTGCTCGATGCCACCACCCGCGCGGTGGTCAAGCAGGACAAGACCAGCACGCCCGCCTACGTCTTCACCAAGAGCATGAACAGCCTGGCGTTCGGGGGCGAGCCCCACCCGGTCATCATCTTCCGCGTGGCGGCCATCGACAGCGCGGGCGGTCCCTCCGACTGGGTGGAGATCGAGCCGAGCAACCCGGCGCCGCCCAAGCCCACCGGCCTGAGCGCCCAGGCTTCGTACACGACCATCCAGACCACGTGGGTGTTCGCGGTCGTGCCTGACCTGGCGGGAGCGGACCTGGCGCTGGGCGCGACCCCGGACATCAGCCAAGCCGCCGTCTTCTACGGGCTCGGGCTGACCACGCTCAAGACGCTCCCCTTTCCCGCGGGGGGCGTGGCCTACCTCTGGGTACGTGAGTACGACACTTTCGGCTCGCAGTCGGATTGGACCGGGCCCGTGCAGGTGTTCGTGGGCACGGTGCCCGCCTCGGACATCGTGGGTCTGGCCAAGAAGCTCAGCCAGCAGTACCCCAACACGGTCGAGATCGAGGGGATCGTGTGGGGCAACAACACCCCCGCGGATGGCAGCATCTCGTGGACGTGCCCGACCACCGGACCGTGCATCAGTTGGAACGGCAACCAGTACGTCATCGCCAGCGGCTCGACGGCCCTGGAGTTCGTCTGGTGGAAGGGCGGCGAGGCGGCCTTCCGCAGCAGCGACACGAACCCGGAGACTGATCCCACCGTCTCGTGGGACCCGGCGACGTGCTTCCAGATCGCACGCAACTACCTCCACTCCGGCGTCGCCGAGCAGGTGTGGGTGTTCGTGGCAAACGAGACCGTGGGCTCGTTTTACGCGCTCGACGCCGCCATCAAGCACGGCGTGTTCGGCCAGCTCATCGCCGACGAGGTGGACGTGTTCGGCACCCTGCAAATCCAGGGGGACGCGGTGACCGTCCCGGCGTCGAGCGTGGGAGCTGACATCGTCTACGCCGACTGGACCGTCGTGCACGAGCAGGTGGTCGCCGGCAACGGCGTGTCGCCGTGTTTCGTGTTCGGAGGTTGCAGCAACTCCGCGGACCAAAACAGCGGCATTACCTCGACTGATTTCAAGGTTGTGCGTCTCGAAGATGGCTACGTCCTGTTCGGGTCGTTGGGCGACATGACCGTCACCGGAGGCACGGTCCCGCTCCCGATCACCGGAGCCTACGATCCGCAGACGCTCGACGGCCCCAACACCTACCAGTACTGGCTGCGCGGGGGGGATCATCCCGGCGCCAACTGGACGCAGGCGCGGGCTGCCACCGCGCGCGTCCCGCGCCTTTCCACTCTCCTCGTCAAAAAATGAGCCGCCCCGCCCCAAAACGCCGAGAAACCTGGGTGATCCACCTCGTCGAGAGCGGCGCGATTCGTGCCTCCGGCCACGGACCGGTCGGCAACGGTGCCATGCAGCGCCTGCGGGCGGGCGAGGCATTGGTCGTCGGTCTCCTGGGCGATCCCCGCACCCAGAAGGTCGTCGTCGGCCCCGACGGCGAAAAAGCGCTGGCCGCCCTCTAACTCGCTTCTCCTTTTTATGGCACAGATCAACAGCATCAACGGCGGCGGCTCGTGCACCGTCACGCAGGGCAGCACCCTCATCGTGGCCGCGCCGGGCATCAGTTGGGCGGCCGCCAAGGCAGGATTCATTTTCACGGTCGTTGGCAGCGGCATCCCCTATTTTCTGGCCGTAGATGCGGCGCTCAACAACTCGGGCCGCTGGCAAGCCTATCTGTCCGCGCCCTACCTCCAGCCGTCGAATCCGGCGGCCTCCTACGCGCTGGCGATCAGTTTTACCTCCGTCTTTGGACTGGTCACCTTCTCGCCGGGCGACACGGAGCTGCCCACCATGCTCACGCGCAGCGCGACGCAGATCGAGGCGGCGCTCGTGGCCGGCCTCAACGCCAGCGACAGTCGCTTCGATGCGCTGAGCCCTGCCTCTCTGGAGTCGGGCGTCTCAATCACCGTTGGCGTGACCGACGAGAGCACGTACATCCAGGCCCAGCTCAACGCCGCCGTCGCTGCCCGCAAAGCGGTGGTGCGTTTGGACAACCGTCAGTACGGCATCCTTCCCGGCGTGATCCAGGTGCCGAATCATGTCACGCTCGCCCATGCCAGCGGCGAGGCTTCGATGGCGCGACAGGTCGTTAACTACGGTGCGGGGCAGCCCCCCATTGATCCGACGAGCGGCGCGCAGTTCGTGATGCTTGGCGGCCAGAACGGTTCGGACACCGACCCCGCTTACATCACGCTGGTGGGCGTGCGCTCGGCCCTGGTTGGAGCCAGCTTCTTTGACCCGGATAATCCTTCCTCGCTGGCGACGCCGGTGCCTAAGCCCTTCGCCGTCCGCGTGGCAGACTACGGGGGTAGCGTCAAGCGGATCGAGGCCATCAACACCTATCGCCTGCTCGACATCCAGGGCGGCCGCGTCGTGGCCGAGGACATCACCGGCAACCCTCTCTCCATCGGCGTGCGATGCGATGCCGCCTATGACTTCATCCACTTGCGCACGACCCATTTTGTCGATTCGTTCGTGCGCGGTACGGCCATGGCGGCGTGGTTCGTCGCCAATGCCACCGGCCATGTGTTCTACGACGTGGACAACATCGTGGCGCGGGATTTAAACACGTTCGCTTACCGCGTCGGCCTCCTGGCCGGTCCGTCGCCCACCAACCAGCGGGAGGTGCACGGCCCGTATGGCAGCGTCTCGGATTCCACCTTCGACGGCTGTTTCATTGCTTTCTGGGACTACGGCACGCGCACGAACTACTACCCGTTCACGCTCAACAACTGCACCCTGATCTCGTCGGGCTACGGGCCGACCGGACGGTGCTACAAGGCCGACGGCACCAAGTTCGGCATCACGCAGATCCAGGGCGGCGGGATGTTCACGGACCCGGATGTCGCCATGCCGGTGCAGATCTCGGGGGGCACCCTGATACGCATCAACAACGTGCACGTCCTCATGCCCGCCTACGGAGCGACGCACGGCTTCTTGGTCGATGGGCTCGCCGGCGTGGACTTTTTCGGCAATCGCTTTAATACTAAGGCCACCGGTGGCAAGACGATCTTTGTCTCATCGACCAACTCCAACGGGCGCATCAAGCAAAACTCGATCGGCGGGATCGTGGACCCCTTGGAGGACACGGCCAGCAACTCGCCGGGCATCGAATTGCCCAGTCCGGGTGATCCTCTCTCCGGGCTGCTCTTTGACGAGACGGGCATCAATGCCAACACGACCCTGACGCCCGCTGCCTTTGGGCATCGCTTCGTTTGTAGCGGCGCGGGGCCCTACACGGTCACGCTGCCACCAGGAGCCGGGTATGCCGGCAAATCCATCGAGTTCCTGATGGATGGGAGTCTGACGGGGCTCGTCACGCTCAACGCCGGGGCAGGCAGTCACATCAACGGCCAACCAACCCGCCTGCTTCACGCCGGCGAAAGCTGCGTCCTAGTCACCAACAGCGCTGATTGGAGCAAGCGCGGCGGCGTGTCCGTGCCGTTCCTGGTCTCCGTCAGCAACGGGGGCTTCACGCTGGCTCAGAACGCCTTTACCCCGCTCAGTTTCCCGACGATCAACGCCGACCCCTACGGCCTCTGGAACACCAGCACCAACCAGTTCCCGTTCCCGCGACCGGGCTTGTTCAGCTTCAACGCCTCGTTGCGGCTGCCCGACACCACCGGCACCGCCGCGGTGTACGACTACGCTCTGGGCATCAACAACACCGCCGCGGACGGCCCTTGGTCCGTGTGGGCAAACACGGTCACGGGCGCCGCAACCAACCGCAGCATGCTGCTGGCGACGCGCACCGTCGCCGGCGTCGTCGGGGTCAACTACCTCGCCTACTACTACAGCCAAGGATTTACCGGAGCGGCGATCAACGCACAGCTCACCATCGCCGAAACTTGTACGTGGTGACTCGCTCTGCATTGGTCGTGCAACGCCTCTGCAAGCCCCCTTCATTTGCAGCGCTGTCCCCGTTCAGCAGACGGTTTCTATCAAAGCGCCGCCACATTTTATCAAAGCGCGCGCCAAACTACAGTGGAGGGGTACCCGGCTGCCTCTCCGTGCCAGTTCGCCAAGGGGTTTCCTTCTCGGAAGGCGCATCTTAGCGAACCCCTTGTGGCGGCCCTGGGCGGATGGAAGGCGGGTACCCCTCCACAAGGTCCTTCGGCTGCGCTCGCGGACTCGCTGCGCTCAGGATG
>CALMAQ010000297.1 GCA_937859745.1 uncultured Verrucomicrobiota bacterium
CGGCCGGAAGGTCCTTCGGCTGCGCTCGCGGACTCGCTGCGCTCAGGATGACAGAATTATAGATCCGCGTCCCTCTGCTCTTCCGCCTTTCGCCTTTCCTCCTATGTCCGCCGACGCCTTCCTCGAAATCTCCGATCTCAAGACGCACTTTCCCATCGAGAAAGGCTTTCTGGTCAAAAAACAGGTCGGCACGGTCAAGGCGGTGGATGGGATCGACCTGACGCTCCGCAAGGGGGAGGTGCTGGGGCTGGTCGGCGAATCCGGCTGCGGCAAGTCCACGTTGGGCCGGACGATCCTGCAACTCATCAAACCCACCGCCGGGAAGGTCATCTTCGCCGGGCGCAACCTGGCGGAATTGCGCGGCAACGCGCTGCGCGAGGCGCGCGGCGGCTTCCAGATGATCTTCCAGGACCCTTATGCGTCGCTCAACCCGCGCATGACCGTCTACGACACGCTCTCCGAGGCCATCTCCACGCACAAAAAAGTCGCCGGGCGCGACATGCCCGCGCGCGTGGCGGCGCTGATGGAGCGCGTCGGCCTCTCGCCGCGCTACGTGAAGAAGTATCCGCACGAGTTCAGCGGCGGCCAGCGCCAGCGCATCGCCATCGCGCGCGCCCTGGCCGTCGAGCCGCAGCTCATCATCGCGGACGAGCCCGTCAGCGCGCTGGACGTGTCCATCCAGGCGCAGATCATCAACCTGCTCATCCAGCTCACGCGCGAGATGGGGCTGACGATGATCTTCATCTCGCACGACCTCAGCGTGGTCAAACACATCTCGGACCGCATCGCCGTGATGTACCTGGGGCGCATCGCGGAAATCGGGCCATCGGTGGAGGTGTTCGAGCGGCCGATCCACCCGTACACGAAGGCGCTGGTCAGCGCCGTGCCGATCCCCGACCCCGAACGCGAGCGGCACCGCCAGCGCATCATCCTGGCGGGCGACCCGCCCTCGCCGATCAACCCACCCGCGGGCTGCACGTTCCATCCGCGTTGTCCGTACATGAAGGAGGCGTGCAAGGCGGCGTACCCGCCGTTCGTGGAGTACACGCCCGAGCGCCGCGCGACGTGCATCCGCCTGCACGAGATCAACCCACCGCCGGTGGCGGCGTAAATTCCGGTCAGCCGCGATAGCGGCGGTCGTGGCCAAGGTAGGGACGCCTCTCCGAGGCGATCCCAAACTGTCCGGAAAATCTTTCCATCAGGTTAACGCATCCACCAACCGAAGAGGCGGACAGTTTGGGATCGCCTCGGAGAGGCGTCCCTACCTTGGCCACGACCGCCGCTATCGCGGCTGACCAGACAGTCACGGCCGGGCGGGACGCCCAGCCCTACCTTGGGGGCACGGCCCGGTTGTTCTTGATGACGATTTCCACCCGCCGGTTGAGCTGCTGCTCCTCCACGCTGCCGCCCCTGACGAGCAGGCGGTTCATGCCGTAGCCGCGCGTCTGGATGCGTCCGGACTCGATGCCCGCCGTGCCGCTCAGCCACGCCTTGACGGACTCCGCCCGCGCCAGGCTCAGGCGCAGGTTGTAGTCCGGCGCGCCGAAGTTGTCCGTGTGCCCTTCGATGATGAACGTCGCGTTCGGGTTGCGCTGCATCAGGTCGGCGAGCTTTTGCAGGCTGCCCACGGCCTGGGCGCGCAGTTGGGAGGCGTCGTAGTCAAAGAGCAGGTCCGTCGGCAGGAGGATGGGGGCGGTCTTGTTGGTCAGCGGCCCCTTGGCGGACAGGAGGTTGTCGAGGTTGCTGAAGTTGGCCACGCCCGGGTTCGGCCCGGCGTTGGGGCGGCTGCCGGTCTTGTTGCCGACCACGTCGAAGGACGGATGGCTGCCCGTGACGTTGGGCTTGCTGTTGAGGAGCTGGTCGGTCAGCGCACGGATGTCGCTGGGCATCTGCTGCGGGTTGTCCTCGGCGAGCAGCTTGTTGAGCGACTTCGCCGTCTCGACCTTGGGCTTCTCGGCGACCATCGTCTTTTCGGCCTCGGGCGCGGCGATGACGGTCTCGGCCTGCTGCATCATCTGCTCGTAGCTCGGCTTGGCCTCGCCGGGAATCTGGATGTCGGTCACGTCCGGGTTGGGCTTGGTGGCGGGCCGCTTCGGCGGCTCCTTGGGCTTGTCCTCGTCGAGCGCCTTGGGGTCGATGACGGCCTGCTGGACCCTGAACACGCGCGAGGTCTGGCGGATGTCGCGCGGCAGCGAGAACCCGGCGAAGGGCGTGATGTGCAGCACGTAATACCCCGTGGCGTGGACGGCGGCCGTCAGCAGCAGCGCCGGGATGAACCAGCGTTCAACCGTCCCCAGGCGGCGGGAGACGACGGGGCGGGGCGGAGTCGTGGTGGCGGCCATAAGAGGTTGGAAGCGTGTGCTGAAAAGGAGAGACGCTGACCGGGCGGCGGACGTTCAACCATAGCACACGGCGTCAAGCCGGTGCGGGAGGCGGCGCGCGGCACCCTAAACCACCCCGCGCCGCTCCAGCGCCTCATCCATCGCCTGCTCCATCAGGATCGTCGCCAGGTCCTGCGTCCCGGCGTCCAGGGCGGCGTTGGCGGCCTTGAGCCGGTCCAAGTCGTCGCCCGCCATCGCCGCTTCCACGTCCGCCGCCAGGGCCGCGATGCGGGCGCGTTCGTCCTCCGGCAGCGCGCCGCCCGCCAGTTCCAGCGCGTGGCGCACGGCGGGCAGCATCTCGGCGCTCTTCAGGCGCGTCTCCACCAGCAGGCGCGCGTGGTAATCCTCGAAGGCGTGCTCCACGGACTCGGAGATCATCTGCTCGACCTTCTCGTCGCTCACGTCCACGGCGCTCTGCATCCTGACCACCCGCTCCGCGCCCGTCTTCGTGTCGCGCGCCAGGACATGGAGGATGCCGTCCGCGTCGATCTCGAACTGCACGCCGACCCGCGCCGAACCGCGCGGCCCCGCCACGAAGTCCAGCGCGAAGTCGCCCAGCGTCCAGTTGTCGGCGGCCTTCTCGCGCTCGCCCTGGACGACGTGAATCCGCACCGTCCGCTGGCCCGCCACGGCGTTGGTGAACATCTCGCCCGCCTTGGTGGGGATCGTCGTGTTGCGCGGGATGATGACGTTGCTCAGGCCGCCGAACGTCTCGATGCCCAAGGAAAGCGGCGTAATGTCCAGGAGCACCACGTCGCGCACCGCGCCCGAGAGGATGCCCGCCTGGATCGTCGCGCCCAGCGCCACGGCCTCGTCGGGGTTCTGCGAGGTGTCGGGCTCGCGGCCGAAGATTTCCGCCACCAGCGCGCGCACCAGCGGCATGCGCGTCGCGCCGCCGACGAGGATCACGGCGTCCAGTTCGCCGGGCGAGAGCCTGGCGTCCGCCAGCGCGCGCAGGCAGTGGGCGCGCGTTTTTTCCACGATGGGCCGGGCGACGGTTTCCAGTTCGCCGCGCCGGACACCGAGGTGCACGCTGTCGATGGGCTGGATCGTGGCGAATTCGGCGTCGGTAAGCTGCGTCTTGAGGTCGCGCGCCGCCGCGCGCAGGCTCGCGGCGGCGCGCGTGTTGCCGCCGATCTTCCCGCCCAGGCAGGCCGCGAAGGCCGTGTCGATGTCATCGCCGCCCAGGCGCGTGTTGCCGTTGGTGGAGAGCACCCGGAACAGCCCGGCATCGAGTTCGAGGATCGAGATGTCGAACGTCCCGCCGCCCAGGTCGTAGACGGCGATCTTCGAGCGGTCATCCAGGCGGTCCAGCCCGTAGGCGAGCGCGGCGGCGGTGGGCTCGTTGAGGATGCGTTCCACCTGCAGGCCCGCCAATTCGGCGGCGGCCTTGGTGGCCTGGCGCTGCGCGTCGTTGAAATAGGCGGGCACCGTCACCACCGCCCGGCGCACCGGCACGCCCAGCGCGCGTTCGGCGTCGACCCTGAGCTTGCCCAGGACCAGGGCGGAAATCTCCTCCGGCGCGCGGTCGCGTCCGTCGATCCGCACCCGCGCCGGGCCGCCCGCCGCGCCGCCGACGGCGTAGGGCAGGTCCGACGTGTCCGTCTCCCCGGACCGCGTGCCCATCAGCCGCTTGACCGAGTAGACCGTCCGCTCCGGCCGCGACTCCCGCCGCGTGGCCGCCTCCCGGCCCACGACCGGGCCGCCGTCCTCGCCGGGGGGCGGGAAGTAAACGACCGAGGGTGTCAGCCGCTGCCCGGCGGCGTCGGCGAGCAGGATGGGGAAACCGGCGTCCATCGCGCCGACCAGCGAGTTGGTCGTGCCGAGGTCGATGCCGACGATGAGTTCAGAGGCGTCCGCCATGGGTCCGGGGGTGTCGCCGGGACATTACCGCCCTCACGCCGCCCGACAAGGGCCGAAACGCCCTGATCGGCCTGAACCTCGCCTGCCGGGCTCGCGGAAAAGCAACGGAAACCCTTGGGGTTGCAGGCGTAACCCCACAAGTCCTAATTTTCCGATCACCCGGCAGGCGATGGGTCTTCATCCATCGATCCACCGTATTTGTAGAACATTTTATTACATGTTCAAGCAGAAAACATTACACCGAGAAAAAAACCTGCTCATCCGCGCACCTCCGGCATGACAACCGCTCCCCGATCTGCCTACATTTCGCCCCGGAATGAGTCTCTCCCTCCCCGATTTTCCGGCTGCTGCGCCCGTCGAAGCCCTGCCTTTCGACCAACGCGCGTGCTTCGTCGCCGGACCGGCCAAATCGGGCACGACGCTGCTGGTTTCGCTGCTCGACGGCCACCCCGGCCTGCTCGCCTTCCCGGAGGAAACGGCCTACTTCCCCACGGTGCGAACGAAGTACGGGGCGCGCTCCCGCCGGGAGCAGTTCGATTATCTCACCCGCCAGTCGCTCTCCAACGTGGTCTTCGGCGGGCCGTGCAAGTGGGGCAGGCGTTGCTACGCCGATTTCCCCGCGCGGGAACTGCTCGCCCGGTTCGAGGAGGCCGCCTTCGCGCCTGCCAACGCGGGGCGCGACCTGCTGGTGATCCTGCTGGAGACCTACGCCGCCACCGTCGGCCGCCCGACCGGGGCCGTGCGCCGCTGGGTGGAGAAAACCCCGGCCAACCGCGACCACCTGCCCGCCATCCTGGAGCGGTTCCCGCACGCCAAGGTGCTGCTCACCCTGCGCGATCCGCGCGCGCTGCTTTCGGCGCAGATCCAGCTCGAAAGGACGCGCAAGCTGCGGCGGTTTTCGGTTTACCTGACGATCAAGCACTGGCGCACGGCGGCGCGGCTGGCGCTGCGGCAGCAGGAGGACGGCCTGGGCAAGGACCGGCTGATGGTGCTGGGCTTCCGGCGGCTGCTCCAGCAGCCCGAGCATTGGATGCGCAAGGTGTGCGCGTTCCTGGACGTGCCCTTCGACGACGCCCTGCTCCAGCCGACCAAGGCGGGACGCCCGTGGGCGGGCAACTCGGCGAACGAGACGACGTTCAACGCGATCAGCACGGAACCCGTGGACCGCTGGCGCAAGCTGCTGACCGAAGCGGAGATCGGCTGGGTGGAATGGCATTGCCGCGACCTGATGGAACCGCTGGGCTACAAGCCCACGCTCGGCCAGCGCAAGCTGCGCCACTGGTACAAGCCCGTGCGCGGCGAGACGCCCAAGGAATACCTCAAGAGCCGGTTGTATTCGTTACAGAAGTGGAGCCGGAGCTGAGCAAAGGCGGAAGGCGGCGAGGAGATCACCCGCCGCCTGCGGATCGTCGCCGCACGCAACCTCTGCTGGAGCCTGAGCCCCGCGCGGTCGATGCCAGAGCCTCCGCGCACGGCCCGGCGTTGCGTCCTGGGGAGCTTCCAGGTTAAGCTGCGTCCATGACGGTCGCCTCCCTCCTCGACAACCCCGAGCGAGCCCGCGCTTGCCGAGAATTCCTCACCCCCGAGCCGCTGGCCGACGGCCGCCAGCCCGAGGACCGGCTCGTGCATTGCGGCATGTCCTGGGAACGCTACCTGGCCTTCGACCGGGCGTTAGGCGACGACCGACCCGGCCCGCGCTTCTACTACCTGGACGGCAACCTTGAGATCATGACCACGTCCGAAGAACACGAGCGCATCAAAACTTGCCTGTCAGGACTCATGGACCTGTACTTTGATCAAAACGGCCAGGAGATCATCAAGCGCGGACAAGCCACCATGCGCTCGGCGCTGGCGCAAGCGGGGGCTGAGCCGGACGAATCCTGGTGCCTCGGCGAGGCCAAGGAGTTCCCGGACCTCGTGCTCGAAATCGCCCTGACCAGCGGCGGCGTCAGCAAGCTCGAACTCTACCGCCGTTTCGGCGTGCCCGAGGTCTGGTTCTGGCGCCAGGGCCACTTGGAAGCGTTCGCCCTGCGCGGAGACGGCGGCGGCTACGACCGCCTGGAAGCGGGCCGCAGCCGCTTGCTGCCCGGTCTGGACACCGGTCTGCTGGAGCGTTGCGTGGCTCTGCCTTCCTGGCAGGCCGCCCGGCGGGCGTTCCGCGCGGCGATCACCCCGCCCGAGCCATGAGGGAGATCATCGACCTGCACGAGCGCGTCCGGGCCCGCGTGGGCGACGCCATGCCGGAGGAAGGGGTGATTTTCCTGCGGAGCGAAGAAGTCGGCAACGCGGACCTCCTGCCGGATGATTTGCGGGCCGAGGTGGATGCGTTGCGGCAACAGCTCGATGCGCTGGTCCCGGCGGATTTCGATTACCTCGTGTGCTTCGGGTCGCCGGACGATCCTCCTCTGTTCGACCTGAGCTTTGACGAGGCACCCGCGGGGAACATCGGGGGCACCAAATTCGACCCGGCGCGCCCGGTGTGCGACCAGCTCCGCAGTCTGGATTGGGAGGATCAGCGCGCCCGCGCCCGGGAGGATGCCGCCCATTGGAGCGAGATAATGCGCGGGATCGAGCGGGTGACCACCCCGCTGGCACCGGCCAAGCAGTTCCAGCGGTTGTTCCGCGAGGAAATGAAGGATTTCATCAAGGAAAAGCGCCGCGACGCATCGAAAATCCACGTTCTGTACTGGCACGAGGTTGATGACGGCCTGAACGAACTGGATTTCCCCGCTGGCGACGCCCTGCGCGCGGCGCTGCCCGGTCTGGTTGGCGGCGGGGCGGAGATCGTGACGATGGTCGCCGGTGGCAAACCCCTTCCCGTGGAAAAGATCGACGCATTGAAGGCCGCCGCGATCAAGGTCTACGGGGACCAGCCCTTGGATGGACAAGAGGACGAATGGGACGACGATGCCATCGAAGTGGAGGCGGTCGAGGTAGAGTCCGCCCCTCCGGCCGCGGAAACCTCCGCACCGGAATCCCGAGGCGCGGGCGCGGAAGTTCCCCCGGACGACGCGCAAGGCGCGTGAGCACCGCCGTGCCGTGGAAGGCGGCGGGATGCAGGATAGCAGGATGCAGGATGCATCCGCCGTCTGTCATCTGTCATCCGTCATCCTTCCGCCCTAGCTCGACGGCGTGTCGTGCGTCTTCACGCCGCGGCCGGTGAACAGCCGCTTGAAGAAGCTGCCCACCGCCACCAGGCCGATGACGATGAACTTCTTGAGCGCCAGCAGCGCGATCAGGATCGCCTTCAATCCGCCCGCCTTCAGCAGCAGGCCGCCGATCACCAGCCCTGCCAGCCCGTATTCGGCCACCTTGTCCGTCTTCGGGTTGAAGTCGGCGTAGCGATTGCCCTGGGTGTAATTGACCATCGACAAAATCTGCGGCGCGGCCTGCTCGATCTCCGTGAGCTCGTCCATGCTCGCCACCGCGTTGAGGCTCAGCACGCCCCGGCGGCCGAGGATGCGGATGTCGTAGTTGAGCGTGTGGTCGGCTTCGTCGCCGAATTGCAGCTCCTTGGCCCAGTACAGCTTCTTGGCCGCGCGGTCGTAACGGGGCGGCGTCGCCCAGCCGACGAGATGAATGGGCGGGTACCCGGCCTCTTGGCGCTTGGCGTTGCTGGACTCCGTGCCCTCCTGCATCTTTTTGAGCAGGTCGCCGTAGTTGATTTTGTCCGCGTCGCTGTCCTTGACGTAGCCCTGCTCCTCGGAAGTGATGACCACGCCCCAGGACCTCGCGCCGTCCTCGCGCGGCCTGGGCCGCAGCATGCCCAGCACGTTGTCGGCGCGGTCCGGCGGATTGTGCCACAGGTCCACGATGATCTTGCGGCTGTCTGCCGGGTCGTAGTAGCGGAAGGTGTCCGGCACCTGGAGCGTCGCCACCCCGCCCGGCAGCGTGATGGCCCCCTGTTTGGGCCGGAGGCTCTTCACGATGCCTGCCAACCGCTGCTGCTCGGGATCGGCAGCATCGGCGGCGGGCGCGGGCGATTGCGCCCGCCCGGCGGCCAGCGGCAGCAGCGCGGCGGCCAGCAGGCCGAGGCAGGAAACCAGACGGGACGGGAAAGCGGGATGGATGGTAGCGCGGGACATGGGTGGCGAGGTCGGCACGGGATGTAGCAGATGCGATACCGCACGGCAAGCACGGGCTCGGGGCATTTCCCGGCGGCGGGCGCAGAATTTGGTGGAAAAGACCGCGCGTGTGCTAGAATGCTCCCATGATGACTCTTTCGTTTCTCGCGATGGCTCCGATGATTGCGGCGGCGGGCTGGGCGTTCCTGGTCTATCTCTGCGGCGGCGGCTTCGGCACGGCCGTCCTAGTCTTCATCGTCCTCAAGCTGCTCGGCCGCTGACCGGTCCGGGGCAATCCGGGAAGAGGGTCCCGCCGGGCCGGGCGGAGCCAGCGTTTTTGTCCGCCGCGCGCCAAGCTGCCGGTTGCGTCCGCTCGGTGCCTCGGCTAAGTTGCCGCCTTTCTTTCCGGCGGCAGAGGCGGACCGGGGCGCGGGGGCTTTCCTTTTGCATCGCGCGGGTCGCCTGCCAACGTTCGCCGGGACCCTGCTATGGCTACTGTTAAACGCGATTATTACGAAGTGCTCAGCGTCACCCGGAACGCCAGCGGTGACGAACTGAAGAAGTCCTACCGCCGTCTGGCCGTCCAATATCACCCGGACAAAAATCCGGGCGATCCCAAGGCCGAGGAGAAGTTCAAGGAACTCGGCGAGGCCTACGACGTTCTCAACGATCCCGACAAGCGCGCCGCTTACGACCGCTACGGTCACGCGGCGTTCGCC
>CALMAQ010000298.1 GCA_937859745.1 uncultured Verrucomicrobiota bacterium
TCTTGGTCGTGGACGTGTTCGACAACCTGGGCACGCTCCTGGCCGTGACCCGCCGCGCCGGGCTGACCGACGAGGACGGCAACCTGCCGCGCCTGGGCCGCGCGCTCGCCGCCGACGCGGGCGCGGCGATGTTCGGCGCGCTGCTGGGCACCAGCACGACGACGAGCTACATCGAGAGCGCCGCCGGGGTCGCCGAGGGCGGCCGGACGGGCCTGACCGCCGTGGCGGTGGCCGGGCTGTTCGGGCTGGCGCTGTTCTTCACCCCGCTGATCCTGGCGATCCCGGCGGCGGCGACGGCCCCGGCGCTGGTCATCGTCGGCCTGTTCATGCTCCAGGGCATCCGCGACATCCCCTGGCAGGATTTTCCCACGGCGGTGTCGGCGGGGCTGACGATCCTGACGATGCCGCTGGCGTTCAGCATCAGCGAGGGCATCGCGGTGGGCTTCCTGGTCCACGCGCTCTTGATGCGGGGCTGGGGGCGGGGCCGGGAGGTGTCGTGGCTGGGGTACGGGCTGGCGGCGCTGTTCGCGCTGCACTTCGTGGTGCGTTAACCGTTCCCACGTCTTTTGTCTCGCCTCACAACGATCGGGTGCCCCGAAGACCCCCCGCAAGGTCTCAGACGAGAGAATCTCGAAATATCATTATTGATTTATCTATAATGATAAACCACTCACATCAAAGAGAAATTATCGGGCACCCTGCGGGCCAAATGACGGTTATCCGACGATAAACGGAAAATTCACCGGCAATTTTAGTGGCTCGTTTTATGTAGGAACGTCTTCTGCTTTGGGGAGGCAGGTATCCATCAATGAGAAATCAGCCCTGCTGGCTTCTCAATCCCAATAAATCTCACGCTAAAACGTGCCATCCCATGAAATACTCCTCTACCTTGACGTTGTTCGCAGCTTCGTTGACCATCCTACATCCCGCCAGAGCAACGGCCGCTGAGTCAAAAAGCGTAAAGCTGGCCAAGGCGCAAACCTTGAGCGTCAGCCAGACCGGGCTAGCCGGGCCGTTAACCTTGAACGTCAGCCAGATCGGAAACGACAGGTTGGCCGTTCGTGGCGGCAAGATGGCGTTCTTTTCCCTCAAGGCTGCGCTGGCGAGCGCCCAGGCGGGCGACACCGTGCATTTGGCGGCGGGCGTGTTTCGTTGCCCGGGCGCTCTGACGTGCACACAGTCCATCTACCTCGTCGGCGAGGGCGTGTCCGCCACCACCCTGGTGCCTGACCTGACGACCACGATGCGCTTCACGGCCGCCGTGCAGATCCGTAACCTCAACTTCGACACCGGCGCGGATGCGACGGGTGGCAACGCCAACGCTCCCCTCATCGACCTGAGTGGGGCCAGCGGCGACACCGTGGCGGACTGCCGCTTCCACGGCATCAACACGATCTGCCTCAACGGAAACGCCCTGAAAAACTCGGCGTTCGTCAACCTGACGTTTGACCACGTTTACCTGCCCATCTTCGTCGATTCGAGTCCGGGGAATTATCCTGCGGCCCTTTCGTTCAACAACTGCAATGCGAACCACGTCATCGCCGGCGGGTTCATCATCCATGCTCCCGACGCCTACTTCGACACCGACGCGCAGGGCGACGGCGTCGACCACACCAGCGGCCTGGACTTCCTGAACTGCTCCGTCAAGGACACTCCGAACGCCCTGGGGTTCGAGGTCTGGCACGGCTGGAGCAACATCCATTTCACCCGGTGCGCGGCGGAGGATTGTGCCTACGGCTTTTCCGTTTCCAACTGCGACAACGCGACCCTGACCAGCTGCACCTCGAACAACTGCTATTACCTCTATGAGAACGCGGCCTCGCACGACGTGCTCTTCGTCGGCTGCACGGCCGACTGGCGGCCCACCGCCACTTCGCCCTACGTCGGCAATGGCCTGCCCTTTGGCACCGCCGTGGTGGCTTGCAACGGACCGTCTCACGACGTGCAGTGGGCGGGCGGTGCGATCCTCGGGGCCAGCTTTCATACCTTCACCGGGCACGACATCAAGTTGCTCAACGCCGACCTGCCTGGCGCGACCGTCCGGATCCAAAACTCGAGCAGCGTGACGGTCCAGGGGTGTCACTTCTGGCCGCTGGCCGGCTCGCCGACGGCCGCCAACTGGGTGACCATCGACTGCGGCATGTCGAACCTTTCCAACATCGTCTTCGACGGCAACGAGTGCGACGGCGCGCTCCCCTACGCCTGCATGGAAATCTACGGCACGCCGAACGCCATCGATGGACTGCAAATCACCGGCAACCACACCGACGGGTTTTACAACTACGCGGGCGGGTTCGTGCATGACCAAGGGGTGACGCTCACGAACCATTACTTCTCTGGGAATACCACCGACAATCCCAACACGCTCTATCCGACGAACACCTGCTTCCCGAACGATCCTTACTAGGAAGCGTGGCCGCTCCCGGCGACCTGGCCCGCACCGGTCAGGCCACGCGCAATCACGTCGGCGCGCAGCACGCCGATGCACGGCAGGTTGCGGTAGCGTTCCAGGTAGTCCAGGCCGTAGCCGACCACGAACTCGTCGGCGATGTCGAACCCGGCGTAATCCGCTTCCACGGCCTGGGCGCGCACCCGGCGCTTGCGGAGCAGCACGCAGAGCCGCACGCTCGCGGGCCCCTGCTCCAACAACCGCGCGCGGACGGCGTGGAGCGTGTGGCCGCTGTCGAGGATGTCGTCGAGCACCAGGACGTGCCGCCCGGCGATGTCGGGCAGCACCGTCTGCTTGAACGTCACCACGCCCGTGGAACGGTCGCCCGCGTAGCTGGACACGCTCAGGCTCTCGACACGCAACGGCAGCGGCACGCGCCGCAAAAGGTCCGCCAGGAACATGAACGAGCCGTTGAGCACGGCGACGACGGTCAGCTCGCCCGCGTCGGCGTAGTCGCGCGAGATCTGCGCCGCCAGTTCGCCGAGCCGCCGCAGGATCGCCGGTTCGTCGTAGAGGACGCGGCTCAGGTCGGCGTGCATCGTGGCGGGAGGCTGACACTGTAAATCATCCATGTCGGTTGTTTCCGGGTTTCGGGTCTGTCGCAGGAGAGAGGACTTGACCCAGTTTTTTCTGTTTCTGTGGGAGTTGCGCTCGATACCTTGGCGCTGGGTCCGATCGGTCGCCACAAATTACCACTGCCAATTGCGTTTGGACACTGCCTCCGGCAGTGGCAACGATTCGCCCGGCGGCGGTGATGGTCTCATCGACACGGATTGGCCGGGCGCGGCGGACGCTCCTGGCCTCGCTGGCCCATCCCCCAAAAATTCTCTTTGCTCCTGTCAGGGAAACACTTACGCCAAAAGAAGTATCGCCAAACTGCCGGCGGCTTTGCTACGAATAGGGTTTCAGGAACAGAAAGGATCTCCCTCCGTATGCATCATCCTTCGCCGCCCGGCATCCAAACGCCCCGCCTGCTGCGCTGTCCCGTCAGACTGCGGGCCGCACACCTCGCTGCCACCATCGGCGTCAGGAGCATCGCGCAACTGACCCGTTCCGCCGAAGCGGAGCCCGCCGATTCGACGCTGGCGGCAACCCCGCTCGCCATCGCTCCCTGTCCGCCCGTCTACAAGCTACGGGTGCTGCCGACCTACCACCGTTGACCTCGCTCCGCGGGGAACAACGGCCCGCAGGCCGGGACCGAGCTGAGCCCGGCCGCGTGCCGCGCCCTCAAACCCCGGCTGCGACCGTCGGTCCGTCCACCGTGTGGACGAACGTGTAGTCGTAGAGCGCCTCCACGGGCGGCTCGGGGCTCTCCTCCGCGAACTTCACCGCGTCGGTGGACACCTGCTTGGCGTGGTCGTCCATCTCGTCGAACTGTTCCTTGGTCAGCTTGCCCTCGTCGATCAACTGGGTGGAGAGCTTGGCGATGGGGTCGAGGTTCTTGTACTTGTCCAGCTCCTCCTTGGTCCGGTACAGGCCGGGATCGCTCATGGAATGGCCCCGGTAGCGGTACGTGCGCGCCTCCACCCAGTAGGGCTGCGACTCCCGGCGCACGGTCTCGACGATCTCGGCGAGGCTGTCGCGCACCACCCGGGCGTCCATGCCGTCGATGACCACGCCGGGCATGTCGTAGCCCCGGCCGCGGTTGACGATCTCCTTGAGCGGGTTGGAGCGGTGGACGTGCGTGCCCATGGAGAACCCGTTGTTCTCGCAGATGAAGATGACCGGCAGCTTGAAGAGCCCCGCCATGTTGAGCGCCTCGTGGAACGCGCCGATGTTGATGGCCCCGTCGCCCATGTAGCAGAGCGTCACGCGGTCCTCTTGGCGGTACTTGCTGGCGAAGGCGAGGCCCGTGGCGAGCGGCAGGTGCTGGCCGATGATGGCGTGGCCGCCGTACATGAACCGCTCCTTGTCGAAGTAGTGCATGGAGCCGCCCAGGCCCTTGGAGCAGCCCGTGGCCTTGCCGAACAGCTCGGCCATGCAGGCGTCGGCGCTGGTGCCACGCGCGAGCGCGTGGCCGTGGTCGCGGTAGGCGGTGATGAGGTAGTCGTCGGGCCGGGTGGCGGCGACGCTGCCCGCGATGACGGCCTCCTGGCCGATGTAGAGGTGGCAGAAGCCGCCGATGCGGTCCCCACGTTGGTACTGCTGGGTCGTGCGCTCCTCGAAACGGCGGATGAGGAGCATCTGCGAGAGCATGGCTAGCTCTCCTTCCAGGCGGCTTTTGTCCATAGAACGGTCTTTCGGCTACGGCCCCGCGGACGGAAAACCCGGTCACGGCGAGGCGGCGGTTGGTTGATCTCTGGGAGAAGGAACAGGCTCGCGTGCTTCCCGACCGCGCGGGGCGTCTTGGACCGGGAACCCGCGGACCCGTGCAGCCGGGCCGATGGTCCCGGTGCCGCGCGCGGACGGGGAATACGCCCGTGCCTCAGGCCGCCGCAGGCGCGGAGGAAGGAGTTCCCTTCCGCTCCGGGGCGGTGGCCGTCAGACGGACGCAGGCGACAAACACCATAGAATAGAGGGCGTCGCTGACAAGTTCGTTTCGGAAAAAAACGTACGAGGGCGGGAAACCGGGCAGCCCGGCGGTGAGCGCCTGCCAGAGCCCGGCGGGCGTCTGCGGATAGGCCGAGGAGCCCGCCCAAGTGAACACGTTGCTCCCCACGTAGAACAACAGGCTGCCCGCCACGGTGGCGCACAGCACGGCGGGCCACGAGCGGCCCTTGGGAGCCAACCGCAGGGCCAGCCCCGCGCCGACCAGCGCCGCCAGCAGGACGTAGCGCACGAGGATCGACGCGCCGAAGAAGCTCGCGCCGTAATGGGCGTTGATGGCCAGGTCCGACGCGAAGAGGATGCCCAGCGGCACCGCGAAGGCCAGCCGCCGCGGCAGGAAAGCCCCCGCACACAGCGCCACCGCCGCCAGCGGGCTGAACCCCGGCAGCCACGAGGAAACGCCCACGGCATCCTGGTGCCACGCGAGCCAGATGCGGAACAGGGCGACGAGGGGGATCAGGAAGAGGGCAGGAAGCATAAGGGCAAGGCGCGCAGATATCCTGCGCCGACGCATTGTTCCGCAATTCCACCGGATTGGCAACGCGGAAACACGCGCGGAGTCGGCCATCTCAGCGGAATCCCAAGGGGTTGGTTGTTCTCGCGGAGCCTGGTGACACCACGTATAAGGCCATCCATGCCGAACGAGGCACAGGACAACAGAGAGTACGGGAAGAAGTGGCTGGGAGTACTGCTCAGCCTCTTTTGCCCGGGGCTCGGCGTCGCGCGCGCGGGCCACGTTGTTCGTGGATTGTTGTGGTTCCTTGCCTTCCAAGTCTTTTTGGTTCTGCTGACCCTGCTCATTATCGGGCGCGGCGTGCCGTCCTGGGCAGTTTTCTGCGGAGCGTTAGCCATCCTGGGATGCCAACTGGCAATGCTCGTGGACAGTTTCAGGCCTGGAAGACTCAGAGCGAAGCGGTTGGTCATCCTCCTGCTTGTCACGTTCCTCGTGAGTATGTTGACCGTTTCAGCGTGTCGGCTGCTCGGCCGCGATTTCGTTTTCCCAGGCGCGAGCATGGAGCCGACACTGCGCGGTTCGACAAACGGCGTGGCGGACCACTTCTATGTTGACCGGATCGGATACTTGTTTTCAGCGCCCAAGCGTGGTGACTTGGTGGTGGTCCGCGTGCAAACATCGCTCTCCACCAACCGTGCGGGCACGCTTTTTCCCCGGCGGCTCGTCGGCTTGCCCGGGGAGACCATTATTATCCGGGAAGGGCACGTCTTCGCAAACGGTCGCCAGCTTGACGAGAGTGACGGCATCCCGTCGATCAATTACGTTCCGCCCGCGCGCCACCTCGATGCCAGCGCGACAGGCGGTGTTTATATCGTGCCGCCAGGTTCTTATTTCGTCCTGGGCGACAATTCGCTGAACAGCCTGGACAGCCGTTACTACGGCGCGTTGCCCAAGGAAAGGATCTACGGCCGAGTGGCGAGAATTATCTATCCATTCTCCCGGTTCGGCGTCCCGCGTTAGGCAGCCTCTATCCCCACCGCTCCGAGAGCACCCGCAAGTCCTCCACGAGCGATTCGATCTTCTTGAGGTCCTTGCGCCGCCCCGCCTCGGGCTTGACCTCCAGGGTCCGCAGCAAGGTGAGCATGTCGCGCAAATCAGCGATCTCGCTCTGCGACTTGGCGGCGACCGATGTGCCGTTCGCGTCGCGGCCGCTCGGCGCAGGTGCGCCGTTGGCCCGGGACCGTGCGCTGCCTGCGGAGATGGGTTTGCGGTTTTCCTCGGCGTGGGCGGCGGCCATCCCGGCGGTCACGACCTGCTCGTGGACGCGGATGATCTCCATCTCCACGCGCTCCAAGTAGCTGCGGCACGCCAGGCGGAACGTTTTCCGCAGGGTCGCGAGTTCTTCCGCCGCAGATTTGTACGGCGAAGCCTCCGTCATCACCATGGGCTCCTTTTTTGTCATGTCAGGCTGACGCACACCCGCGCGGAATATTCCCTATTCGCCAAAGATTGCAATGGCGACGGCATCGAAGCGCCAGCCGTGGAACAAACGGTCGGACCGGGCTATATTAGCGCTTTAGCCGATCCATCCCGTGTTCACCTTCCCCAAAAAGTACGACGTGCTGGTCATCGGCGCGGGCCACGCGGGCGTCGAGGCCGCGCTCGCCGCCGCGCGCATGGGTGCCGAGACGGCCATGCTCACGCAGAACCTGGATTCCATCGGCCAGATGTCCTGCAACCCGGCCGTCGGCGGCCTGGCCAAGGGGCACATGATCCGCGAGATCGACGCGCTCGGCGGGGCCATGGGGCTCAACGCCGACGCCACGGCCATCCAGTGCCGCACCCTCAACGCCTCCAAGGGCCCGAGCGTGCGCGGGCCGCGCAGCCAGTGCGACAAGAAGGCGTACCAGTTCCGGCTCAAGGCCGTGTGCGAATCCCAGGAGCGGCTGGACCTACACCAGGGCGGCGCGGCGCGGTTGGTGGTCAACGCCACCGGGGACCGCGTGGAAGGCGTGGAAACGCACCTGGGCGTGCGCTACGAGGCGCGCACGGTCGTCGTGACCACGGGCACGTTCCTGCGCGGCCTGCTGCACGTCGGCATGCAGAACCAGACGGGCGGGCGCATGGGCGACCCGGCGTCCTCGTTCAGCGACAGCCTGCGCGCGCTGGGCTTCGAGATCGGGCGGTTCAAGACCGGCACGCCTTGCCGCCTGAACGGACGCTCCATCGACTTTAGCGTGTGCGAGCCGCACCCGGGCGACGAGCCGCCGCCCGCGTTCACGTTCTGGCCCGAGCGGCTGGCGCGGGCGGAAGACGGGCGCGACCTGTTCACGCTCAACGAATGGCGCGACGGCGTGTTCCACGTGGAACAAATCCCCTGTTGGACCACGCAGACCAACGAGCGCACGCACGCGATCATCCGCGACAACCTGGACAAATCGCCCATGTACTCGGGCAAGATCGAGGGCGTCGGGCCGCGCTACTGCCCGTCCATCGAGGATAAGGTGGTCAAGTTCGCCGAGAAGAGCAGCCACCAGCTTTTCCTGGAGCCCGAGGGGCGGCACACGAGGGAGTTCTACGTCAACGGCATCTCCACGAGCCTGCCCTACGAGGTGCAGCTGGCGTTCGTACGGAGCATCCGGGGGCTGGAGCGCGCAGAGATCATCCGGCCCGGCTACGCCGTGGAGTACGACTACTGCCCGCCGATGCAACTGCGCCCGACGCTGGAAACCAAGGCGGTGGAGGACCTGTTCTTCGCCGGGCAGATCAGCGGGACGAGCGGCTACGAGGAAGCCGCCGCACAGGGCATCGTGGCCGGGATCAACGCCGCGGCCAAGGTGCTCGGGCGGCCCGCGTTCGTGCCCGGCCGGGCCGAAGCGTACCTGGGCGTGCTGGTGGATGATCTCGTCACCAAGGGCACGAACGAGCCCTACCGCATGTTCACCAGCCGCGCCGAACACCGCCTCTTGCTCCGGGCCGACAACGCCGACATGCGCCTGACCGCGCGGGCGCGCGAACTCGGGCTGATCGACGACACGATGTGGGCCGCGCACCGCGAAAAGCTCGCCCGCCTCCAGACCGCCCGCGAGTGGACCGCGACGGCGCGCCACGACGGCCTGCGGCTCGACGCCTGGCTGCGCCGCCCCGAGAACGACCGGCGCTCGCTGCCCGCCGACCTGCGCCGGGACTTCCCGGACAGCGTCTGGGAGCAGGTCGAGACCGACCTGCGCTACGAGGGTTACATCCGCCGGCAGGAGGACAGCGTGGCGCGCGCGCGCGGGATGGAGAGCAAGCTCATCCCGGCGGCCATCGACTATCTTTCCATCGGCGGGCTACGGACGGAGGCGCGGCAGAAGCTCGCGCGCATCGCCCCGGCCAACCTCGGGCAGGCCAGCCGCATCAGCGGCGTCACCCCGGCGGACATCGCGCTCCTGTCCGTGTGGATGGAACGCGCGCGCCCGGCGGCCGGATGACGGATGGCGGATGGCAGCGTGGGAGCCCTGTCCTCGGTGGGCCGGAGGCCAGATGTTTTGTCGTCCCCCCTCCTCCATCTGCTATCTTGCCCCGGCCCCCTCCCACATCCGTCATCTTTCCATGCAACCCTTCTTCCGCCAGTCACTCCCACTCTTCCGCATCCGCGGGATCAACGTCCGCATCCACTGGACCTGGTTCCTGTGGGCGTGGTTCCGCCTGGCCAACCGAGGAGAGGGCGTGTACTCCTCCATCACATGGAACATCGCCGAGTTTCTGGGCTTGTTCCTCATCATCCTCATGCATGAATTCGGCCACGCGCTGGCTACCCGGCAGGTCGGCGGACAGGCGGAGAACATCGTCCTGTGGCCGTTCGGCGGCATCGCCTTCGTCGATGCGCCGCCGCGCGCGGCGGCGCAGCTATGGGGGATCGCGGCGGGGCCGCTGGTCAACGTGGCGCTGCTGGTGGTGCTGCCGGGGTTGCGCGGGCTGCTGTTCGATTCCGGGCTGGCCGACCGTATGCCGCTGGATGTGCCGGTCCTGCTCAGCCAACTGATTTTCATCAACAAGGTGATCCTGATCTTCAACATTCTGCCGGTCTACCCGCTCGATGGCGGGCAGATCCTGCGCTCGTTGATGTGGTTCGGCCTGGGCGAACGCCGGAGCCTGGCGGTGGCGAGCGCCATCGGGCTGGTGGGAGCGGCGGGTCTGGGCGCGTACGCCTACTGGCGCTTCCAGTCCTTCTACACGTTGTTCATGGCGTACTTCCTCGGCACGCAGAGTTGGCGGGCGTGGCAGTTCGCGCGGCGTCCCGCGCCCATGCCGCCCGACGAGCCGATGGTCTGAGGTTCCCGGGGAAATCAGCCGCCTGTTCACACAGGAAGGTCGAACAGCTTTTCGAGCGTCCGCACGGCTTCCGGGCGGGTCGCGCACAACACGAGGGAGGTTCTCTCGTTCCCGTCACGCTGCTCCTGGTGGCCCAGGCCGCCACGCTTTTCGGTCCGGAAGATCATCTCCGCGACGCTGTAGCGTTCCCAATCGGCGGGACGCGCGGCCAGCTTGAGCCCCAAGGCCTGTGCGACGGATCGAACTTGGGCGTGGTTCGTCGTGCAGACGATCAGCAGCGTGCGGACTCCCCGGTCCGAATTCATGGCTTCGAACGCGAGCCCGTCGCCAGCGTCGAGGGACGCCTGACGCAGAGCTTCGAGAAAAAGACTGCCCCACCGGGCCCAGACGATGGAGGCAACGGCGTCGAGTCCTGGCATGTCCAAACCGTAGCGGGTTGCTGGCGGGTCGGGGGGACTTTTTCGCGCTCGGATCGATCCCCGGCGACCCGGCAGCATGCCTGCCCATGGACACGCTACCTCGTGACGTGCCGTTGCGCGACGGTCCAGAGCGCGTCGGCGGCGGTCTCCCAGCGCAGCCCCCGCGCGAACTCCCTCCCCCGCGCGCCCAGCCGCGTGCGCAATCCCTCGTCCTCCAGCAGCCGCCGAATCGCCCCGGCCAGCGCCGCCTCGTCGCCCTCGGGCACGAGCAGGCCCGTCTCGCTGTCCAGCACCGCCTCCGCCACGCCGCCGGACCGGTACGCCGC
>CALMAQ010000299.1:0-2394 GCA_937859745.1 uncultured Verrucomicrobiota bacterium
CGCCGCCTGTCGCCTACCAGGGCGCGGCGCGGGACGCGGGCCTGCTGGGGCTGGAGGGCGGTCCGTCGCTGCAACCGTGCTGGGCCAAACCCGCCGGGGACGGCCGGGGCTGGGTCCTGCGGCTGACCGAAACGCTCGGGCGGCGCGGCACGGTGCGCCTGAAGCTGGCGGAGGGCTGCCGCGCCACCCTGACCGACCTGCGCGAGGGCCCCGGTGCGGCGATGGAGGACGGGCTGGTGGCGTTCACGCCCTACCAGTTGCTGAGCGTGCGGATCGAGCGGGCGTGAGTGGATTTTTCAGCCGCGAAAAGACGCAAAAGGCGCAAAAAGGGAGAGAAAGGAATTGCTTTGCCCGGGACGGTTTCCACCTGGCCGGAGGTTCTTCTCCTCCCCTTTTGCGCTTTTTGCGTCTTTTCGCGGCTGAATCTTAGGAACAGAAAACCTGCGTGCTGCGAATCATGGGCGCAATCCCCTCCCCGTTTACTTCCTCCTCTCTGTACCCATGCAACGCCAACACTTCGCCATCCTGCCCATCGTCCTCGCGGTCGGCTACATGCTCTTCAAGTTCTTCAGCGCCCAGACGGTCGTCAACCCGGAGACCGGCACCAAGCACCGCGTCGGCATGGACCCGCAGCAGGAACAGCAACTCGGGCTCCAGGCGTACCAACAGGTCCAGCAGAAGGAAGGTCAGAACGTCATCACCAGCGGGCCGCAGGTGGAGGAGGTCAAGCAGGTGGCGCGGCGGCTGGCCAGCGCGGCGGCCGAGAAAAGCCAGGTGCAATACCAGTGGCAGGTCAGCGTGATTCAATCCGGCGAGGTCAACGCCTTCTGCCTGCCGGGCGGCGAGATCGTCGTCTACACGGGCATCCTGCCGCTCACGGGCGGCCCGGCGGGGCTGGCGACGGTGCTCGGGCACGAGATGGCCCACGCCACGAGCCGCCACGGCGCGCAGCGCATGTTCCGCCAGCAGCTCACCCAGGCGGCGCTGATGGGCGCGCAGGGCAGCATCTCGCAACTCGACCCCGGCCAGCAGCAGGCCGTGATGGCGGCGCTCGGCGCGGGCGCGCAGTACGGGGCGACTTTGCCCTTCAGCCGCGACCAGGAAAGCGAGGCCGACCACATCGGCCTGCTCTACATGGCGCGCGCGGGGTACGATCCGCACGAGGCGCTGGCGTTCTGGAAGCGCATGGACGAGAAGACCAGCCAGGGCGCGCCGCCGCAGTTCGCCAGCGACCATCCCTCCAACGGTGTCCGCATCCAGCAGATCGAGCAGTGGATGCCCGAGGCGATCAAGGAGTACGATGCCTCGCAGATGAAGCAGACCAGGCAGCCGACGCAGAACACGGGGATGTAGCCGCTGCCCGGCGGCTTCCTATGCTCCTGACGAGCGACTACGACTACGCGCTGCCGGAGCGTCTCATCGCGCGCTACCCACCCGCCGAGCGTTCCGGGGCGCGGATGATGGTCCTGCACCGCGCGGAGCGCCGGATCGAACACCGCGCGTTCACCGATTTCCCCGGCTACCTGCGGCCGGGCGACCTCGCCGTGCTCAACGACGCGCGCGTCATCCCGGCGCGTGTGGCGGCGCGCACGAGCAACGGCGGCGCGCTGGAACTGCTCGTCGTCGGGCGCGCGGAGCCGACGCTCTGGACGTGCCTCGTCAAGCCGGGGCGCAAGGCGCGCAGGGGCAGCCAGTTGTGGGTCGGCGACACGGCGGGCACGGTGCAGGGCATCCTGCCCGGCGGCGAACGCGTGATCCGCTTCGACGCGGAGATCGACCTGGAGCGCCACGGCGTACTGCCCCTGCCGCCGTACATGGAACGCGCCGCCGAGGCCAGCGACACCGAACGCTACCAGACCGTCTTCGCCCGCGCGCCCGTGGCCGTGGCGGCACCCACGGCGGGGTTGCACTTCACGCCGGAAATCCTCGCGCGCGCGCCGCACGCGTTCGTGACGCTGCACGTCGGCATCGGCACGTTCCGGCCCGTCAAGGAGGAGGACCTGAGCGCGCACCGGATGCACGCCGAACGCTTCGAGATCGAACCCGCCGCGGCGGGCGCCATCAACGCGGCGGCGCGGATCGTGGCGGTCGGCACGACCTGCGTGCGCGTGCTCGAAGCCTGCGCGCGCGACGACGCGGGCCGCGTGCTGCCCCAGCAGGGCGAGACGGACATCTTCCTGCACCCGCCGGGGCGCGTGCGCCGCGTGGACGCGCTGCTGACGAACTTCCATTTGCCCCGCTCGACGCTGCTGATGCTCGTCAGCGCGCTGGCGGACCGCGAATTCATCCTGGAGGCCTACCGCGAGGCCGTGCGCGCGGAATACCGCTTCTTCTCGTACGGGGATTGCATGCTGATCTTGTAATCAAGGTGGGGGGGGGGGGGGGGCCGCCCCC
>CALMAQ010000299.1:2404-3859 GCA_937859745.1 uncultured Verrucomicrobiota bacterium
TTTCTGGACTGCCCCGGCAAGGCAGTCACGGCCGGGCGGGGACGCCCAGCCCCACCTTGATTACGAGGGCCATCGTGCCGATGGTAGGCCACTTATGTGCATCAAAACCAGCATCCTCCTCGTCGGGGCCGTGTGCGGCTTCGCCGGTTGCACCGCGGCCGTCACGGGCTCGGGCAAACTGGCCAGCGAAACCCGCGCCGTCGCGGGCGAGCACGGTGTCGAACTCGCCAGCTTCGGCGGCCTCATCATCACCCAGGGCGACAACGAAGGGCTGGTCATCGAAGCCGAAGACAACCTCCTGCCGCTCATCGAATCCGACGTGAACAAGGAAGGCATCCTGGTCCTGCGCTTCAAGAACCACGAGAGCATCCAACCCAGAAAGGGCATCACCTTCAAGCTGACCGTCCGAAACCTCGACCAGATCACGCTCTCCGGCTCGGGCAGCATCGACGCCGCCAGCCTCAAGGCCGACCACGAAAAAATCCGGCTGCCTGGCTCGGGCGACATC
The DNA here is from genome assembly GCA_937859745.1 of uncultured Verrucomicrobiota bacterium. Taxonomy (GTDB): domain Bacteria; phylum Verrucomicrobiota; class Verrucomicrobiia; order Chthoniobacterales; family SZAS-18; genus CAHJWO01. The sequence goes on from CALMAQ010000299.1 coordinate 2,913, forward strand.
CGCATCGTGCGCCTGGATGCCGGCGACGTGGTGGCCAAGGTGGAAGGCTCGGGCAAGATCGCGCTCTCGGGCGGTGGCGCGCGCACGCAGGCCGTCGATCTGTCGGGCTCGGGCGCGTACTCGGCGGGCGAGTTCAAGACCGCGGCGGCGGACGTGTCCATCAGCGGGTCGGGTGAGGCGGAGATCAACGCCAGCGAGACGCTCGACGTGAAGATCAGCGGCTCGGGCGAGGTGAATTATTCCGGCAACCCGAAGCTAACCAAGAAGATCAGCGGTTCGGGATCGGTCAGCCACCAGTAACTTCCGGACGCGGAGGCACCCGCTTCCGCTACATCACCCGGCCCAACAGTGGGTCGCCTGCCTCCAACCGCGCCAGGTTGTCGAGGAAATGCCGCACGAGCCGCGCGTCGTCGCCGATGTGCGCCCCGGCGACGTGCGGGGTGATGAAGCAATTCGGCGCGCTCCACAGCGGGTGCTCCGGCGGCAGCGGCTCGGGTGCCGTCACGTCGAGGTAGGCCGCCGCCAGCCGTTCCTCCCGGAGCGCGGCCAGCAGCGCCTCCTGGTCCACCGTCGCGCCGCGTCCGATGTTGTAGAACAACGCCCCGGGCCGGAACCGCGCGAAACGCTCCGCGCCGAAGAACCCGTGCGTCGCCGCGTTGTGGGGCAGGATGTTCACGACGTGCCCGGCCTCACCCAGCCGTGAATCGGCCTCCGCCTCGGTGAGGATCGGCACGCCCTCGTCCCCGCGCGGCGAGCGGCGCACGCCCACCACGCGCATCCGCAGCGGCGCGAGGATTTCCACCAGCCGCCGCGCGATGGAGCCGAACCCGTAGAGGAACACGGTGTCCCCCTCGCCCAGCAGCCGGGCGTCGCGCTCCCGGGGGGCGTGCTGGAGCCACGCGCGCGCGCCGCGCTGGTTGTCGAGCGCGCGGGGCAGCCGCCGCGCC
>CALMAQ010000300.1 GCA_937859745.1 uncultured Verrucomicrobiota bacterium
CATTCTTTCGGACCCGGGGAAGGTTCCCTAGGCAGACGGGACGCAATCCAAGGGGCCAAGGGAAGCACGCGCCATACCATGCTGGGGCGTGGGGGGCGGAAGGTGGAAGTTATGCGTCCGCATCCAGGTTGGACCCCACGATTTGGTTTTCCAGCCATGGGGCGGTGCCGTATGCTGCCGGGCTTGGCTGCCACCCTCAACCCGCCCGGGCCGCCCGCCCACGAGGGGCCAGTATCCTGGAGATGCCGGAACTGCGTGAGCGCGTGCTGCGGTTCACGGTCGCGCACTACGAGCGGTTGACAGAGTTGGGAGAGTTTCCCAAGCGTGCTGAATTGATCCGTGGCGTCATCGTCGAGAAAACGCCCAAGTCGCCCCTGCACAATTTTCTGACCCATCGCCTTAACGAATACTTGGAACAGCGGGCAAAAGCGGGGCGGATCGTACGGCAGGAGGCAACCCTGCGGCTCGAAGATTCGGTGCCCGAGCCGGACGTTGCCGTTGTTCAAGGCACCTGGGCGGATTTCCGCTCCCGTCATCCCACGACCGCTGAACTGGTGGTGGAAGTAGCCATCAGCAGCGCCGCCCTGGACCGGGAGAACGCCTCGCTCTACGCCGGGGCGGGTGTGACGGCATACTGGATCGTGCTAGGCTCCGAGGAGCAGATCGAGGTCTACCGCGAGCCGGTCGACGGCTCGTACCAATCCCGGCGCGTCTACGAGCGCGGCGAGACCATCGAAGGCGTGGCCGCCGTGGACGGGCCGGTACCGGTGGCCGAATTGTTCGCGTAGTCAGCCGGGGCAGCACCGTCTCGCCGCACACTCGCGTCCCCGCTTGGCGTCAGGCCAGTTTTCGGCTAATTTGGGCGCATGCCGCCTGACCTCGACACCGCGACTGCCGCCCCTGCCCAATCTCCCGCCTCGCCAACGTCTCTGGCCGCTGCTCCGGCGGTCCGTGCGCCCGTGGTCGCGGCCAGCACCGCCGCCGACCCGCTCCGGCCCCTGGACACCTTCGCGCGGCGGCACTTGGGCTCCGGCCCCGAGGAAACCGCGGCCATGCTCGACCTCGTCGGTTATCCCTCGCTGGACGCCCTCATCGACGCCGCCGTGCCGGCCGACATCCGGCTGCGCGGTCCGCTGAACATTCCCCTGGGCCTGAGCGAGAGCGAGGCCTTGGGCGAACTGCGCTTCATCGCCGCGCGCAACCAGGTGTTCCGCTCCTACCTGGGTCTGGGCTACAGCGACACGCTGACCCCTGGCGTCATCCAGCGCAACATCCTCGAAAATCCCGGCTGGTACACCGCCTACACTCCCTACCAGGCCGAGATCGCCCAGGGGCGCATGGAAGCTCTCATCAACTTCCAGACGATGGTCTGCGACCTGACCGGCATGGACATCGCCAACGCCTCCCTGCTCGACGAGGGCACCGCCGCCGCCGAAGCCATGGCGCTCGCCTACGCCGCCAAGGGCCAACCGGGCAAGCGCGAGTCGTTTTTCGTGTCGGTGGGCTGCCATCCGCAGACCCTGGCCGTCGTCCAGACCCGCGCCCGGCCGCTGGGCATCCGGGTGGTCGTCGGCCACCACGCGGAGGCTGCCATCGACGGGACGTTCTTCGGCGCGCTGGTCCAGTACCCGGCGACGGATGGCACGATCTTCGACTACGGCGCGTTCTGCGAGGCCGTCCACGCCGCCGGGGCGCTGGCCATCGTGTCGGCCGACCCGCTCGCACTGTGCCTGCTCAAGCCGCCGGGCGAGTTCGGCGCGGACGTGGCCGTGGGCACGACGCAACGCTTCGGCGTGCCGCTGGGATACGGCGGGCCGCACGCGGCCTACTTCGCGGTGAAGGATGCTTACAAACGCCTGATTCCGGGCCGCCTGGTGGGCGTTTCCAAGGATTCGCAGGGCCAGCCCGCCTACCGCCTGAGTCTCCAGACCCGCGAACAGCACATCCGCCGCGACAAGGCCACGAGCAACATCTGCACGGCGCAGGTGCTCCTGGCGGTCATCGCCAGCATGTACGCCGTGTACCACGGGCCGCACGGCCTGCGCGGCATCGCCGGGCGCGTCCACCGGCTGACCGGCACGCTCGCCGCCGGGCTGCGGCGGTTGGGCTTCGAGGTCGGTCCCGAGGCGTTCTTCGACACGATCCAGGTCAAGGTCGGCGCGGGCAGGGCCGAGGAGATCCACGCGCTCGCGCAGGAGAAGGGCATCAACCTGCGGCACGTCGATGCCGGGACGATTGGCGTGTCACTCGACGAAACCGTGGATCTGATCGACCTGCAAGATCTCTGGACCGTGTTTCACGGCGGGCAGGCCCCGGGCTTCGAGCCTGCCGCGTTCGCCAGCGAGGCGGAGGGTGCCATGCAGTACCCGGTGGCCCTGGCGCGCACGAGCCCCTACCTCGCGCACCCGGTCTTCAACAAGTACCACACGGAGACCGAGATGCTGCGCTACATCCGGCGGCTGGAAGCCCGGGACCTGTCGCTGACCACCAGTATGATCCCGCTCGGAAGTTGCACGATGAAGCTCAATGCCACGACGGAAATGTTCCCCGTGACGTGGCCCGAGTTCGGGCGCGTCCATCCCTTCGCGCCCGCCGCGCAGGCGGAAGGCTACCGCATCCTGGCGCACGAACTGGAGAAGTGGCTGGGCGAGATCACCGGTCTGCCCGCCGTGAGCCTGCAACCCAACGCAGGATCGCAAGGCGAGTACGCCGGGCTGCTGGCCATCCGCGGCCACCACGAGGCGCAGGGGCAGGGACACCGCCACGTGTGCCTGATCCCCACCAGCGCCCACGGCACCAACCCGGCCAGCGCCGTGATGGCGGGCTACGGGGTCGTGCCGGTCAAGTGCGACACGCAGGGCAACATCGACCTGGCCGACCTGCGGGCGCGCGCCGAGGCGAACAAGGACAAGCTCGCCGCGCTGATGATCACCTATCCCTCCACGCACGGCGTGTTCGAGGGCACGATCAAGGAAATCTGCCAGATCATCCACTCGCACGGCGGACAGGTTTACATGGACGGCGCGAACATGAATGCGCAGGTCGGCCTCTGCCGCCCGGGCGACATCGGTGCGGATGTGGTCCACCTCAACCTGCACAAGACGTTCTGCATCCCGCACGGCGGGGGTGGCCCGGGCGTGGGCCCGATCTGCGCGGCCGAGCACCTGCGGGCGTTCCTGCCGGGGCATCCGGTCCCCGGCGCGCTCCCTCTGCCCGAAAGCGGCCCGGTGTCCGCCGCCCCGCTGGGCAGCGCGAGCATCCTGGTCATTTCCTGGCTCTACATCGCCATGATGGGCCGCGACCAGTTGCCCGAGGGATCGCGCCTGGCGATCCTCAACGCCAACTACATCGCACGGCAACTGGAGCCGTATTACCCGGTGTTGTACCGCGGCAACGACGGCCTGGTGGCGCACGAGTGCATCCTGGACCTGCGCGGCTTCAAGGGTGCCGGGGTGGAGGTGGAGGACGTGGCCAAACGTTTGATGGACTACGGGTTCCACGCGCCCACGATGTCGTGGCCGGTGACGGGCACGGTCATGATCGAGCCGACCGAGAGCGAATCGAAGGAGGAACTGGACCGCTTCTGCGACGCGATGATCGCCATCCACGGCGAAATCAAAGCCGTGGAAAGCGGCGAGGCCGACCGGAAGGACAACGTCCTCAAGAACGCGCCGCACACGGCCGCGATGGTCACGGCCGACGAGTGGTCCCACCCCTACACGCGCACCCTGGCCGCGTATCCCTCGCGCGGGACGCGCGAGCACAAGTTCTGGCCCGCCGTGGGCCGGGTGGACAACGTGTACGGCGACCGCAATCTCGTGTGCTCCTGCGTGCCGATGGAGGCGTACGAGGATTGAGCCTGCCCCCTCCCACCGGGCGCGACCTCGGCGAGCAGCCCATCAGCGGGTTGCTTGCCGCGCACGGCCTGAAGACGCACGACCTCGTGGCGGCGTCCACGGAGCAGATCACGCACAAGATGGTCCAGCGCGCCTGCAAGGGCCGCTGGCTGACGGACAACGTACGCGCGAAAATTCTGCGCGCGCTGAACAAGGCGAGCGGCCAGGAATATAAACAGGACGAGTTGTTCAACTACTGAGCCGCAGCGGACCGACCCCAGAACACCCGCGCGCATGTCGAGAGGAAGATCGCCATGGCAAGCCACGCAAACCAGTCACCCAGCCAAAGATAAACTGTGGCGTGATGCCCGGTGGGCACCTTTGTCAGCAGGGTCGTGAACGGCGCAGCATCACTGCGGATTTCCCCGAGGATACGACCTCGGTCATCACTCACGGTCAGATAACCTTGCTTGGCCGCCCGCACGACGCTGAAGCCGTCCTCCACGCCACGCATCACTGCGATGTGGCCGTGCCCCCAGCGGTCCAGGTTGAAGTCCCAAGCGGGCACCAACAACATGCCCGCGCCCGCCTGTCCGTAGCAGCGCGGGAGCGAGGTAAAATCCATGTCCTTGCAGATCGTCACCCCCTGGGTCCCGGAAGCCACTGATAAAAGCGTGAGTGCCGTGCCGGGTTCAAACTTCGATTCGAAAGGTGGGAGCATGTGTTGCTTATCATAACTGAGCACCGGAGTTCTCGGCGCATACACCCGCGCCTGGTTGTGCTTCGCGGTTGGTGACACATGGATCAAGCCCACGACAATGGTTACGCCGGTTCTGTCTACTAATGCTTGGAGGAGGGTATCGTCTCCAGCAGTGTCCGGGTCCACGGTCACCCCGAGCTTTTCCGGCAGCACGATGATCTTCGCCCCCCGCGCGGCGAGTTTTTCCGCTTCACGAGCATAATCACGAAGCAGTTGCCCGGTTGCCGCGCCCACATCCGCTACGTCTACGTTGGCGGGCTCGTCGGACGCGATGAGACCGACCTTGATCCGTTGATGCGAAGTTGGCCCGGCAAGTCGTAGCGCACCGAAAATCAATGCCAGCACGATGATGCCCAGGCCCCCGCCAAGAATGCGTCGTGCCACCGCCGGTTCTTTGCGGCTCAGATGCAGGCTGATAGCGATCGTGGCCGAAAACAGGAGCAGCAAAAAGCTCAGGCCCGCAGGCCCGGTGATCGAAGCCAGTTGCAGAAAGGGCAGAAAATCGAGTTGCGTATAGGCGAGGCTTCCCGCTGTCCCGCCGGATGTCAGCAGGCTGGCCATATATTCGCCGGAAACGTAGGCGGCCGGAAAAGCTAGCCACGCACTCACCCAGGCCCCTTGCCGCAGCAACGCGCGGAAGAGTAGCACCGCCCCCGTGAACACCCCCGTAGCGAGTGAATAAATGATCGCCCAGACGAACGGCGGCGCGTGCAGCACCTGGAAGTAGTGCCACATGTCCAAGCTGCCGATGAACCAGGATGCGGCTGCCACGAGGGCTGTGCCCCCCCAGGAACTTCGCGCAGCGAAAAGCAGCACCGGCAGCGGTGCCCCCCAAAGCAGCGGCCACCAGGGGTTAAGACCGTTGCCGAACCAGACCAGGACCGATGTGCAGGTAACAACTAGCAAGGCGGCCACGCCGTGCCAGCGCAAGTCGGAGGCGGTCGCCATCGATCACAGAGGTCCAGTTCCGCTCACGTCGGCTGCACGTTCTGCCGCCACAGCCACGCTCCGCCTTTGATGCCATTCGTGTTGTCGATGATCTCCATGTCATCGCCCAACGGGAACACGATTTCCCGCGCGTTGCCCCCGCCGATGTAGAGCCGATCGAACGTCGTCAGCGTCCGCATGTTCTTGATTGCCTTCTGCACCCGGCGGTTCCATTTCACCGCGCCGACTTGTTGCAGGGCCGCGTCGCCGAGTTGGTCGTTGTACGTCTCGCCCTTGCGGAACGGGTGGATGGACAACTCCAGGTGCGGCCCCAACTGCCCGTCATGGAACAGTGCCGAGCCCATCCCCGTGCCGAGCGTCAGCACCATTTCGACCCCGTGCCCCCGCACGACCGCCAGCCCCTGCATATCCGCGTCGTTGACGAGCCGGGTCGGGTGCCCCAGCGCCTGCTCGATCTCCTGCGCCAGCGGAAAACCCTGCAAGTCCTTCGTGCCGAGCTTGGGCGCGGTCAGGATCACGCCCCGGCGCACGACGCCCGGGAAGCCGATGGAAACCCGGTTGAACTCCACCACCCTGAGTGGTTCGATCATCTGCGTGATCGCCGCCACCAGCGCATCGGTCGTGCAGGGCTGGGGCGTCTTGATGCGCTCGCGTTCGGTGATCATCTTGCCGTCGGCGTCGAGCACGGCGGCCTTGATGCCGGTGCCTCCCACGTCGATGGCCAGGATACGGAGATTTTCCGCGGGGGCGGGAGGGGGTGTGTCCATAAAAGCAGAAGGGTTGGACCCAAAGATGGAGGCAGGGAGTTGCCTGATGCAAGCAAAAGAGACGTTTGCAGTTCCTGTTCCGCGCCTTCATCCTTCCGCCTTGCGCCCGACGTACCGTGCGGACCGTTATCGATGGAACCCGGCCAAGTCCAACGCCTGTTCGACGAACTGCTCTGCGCCGAACGCTTCGCGGGCCTGGCCGATCCGCACGGCGTGTTCCTGCCGTCTGGCCGGAGCGGCGTGCAGCGCCTCGGCCTAGCGCTGGAGCCGTGGCCCGGTTTGTCCGCGTGGGTGGAGCGCGAAAGGTTGGACCTTCTTTTTGTCCATCGTCCCTGGCAACTGACCGGCGAGCAACGCCGCGACCTGGAGGCATGCGGCGTGGGCGTGCTCGCGTACCATCTGGCGTTTGACGAGCGGCTGACCACGGGCTTGAACCCCACGCTGGCGGCGGCGTGCGGCTGGGGCGAGCCCGAGATCATCGCCCACAAGGAGGGCCGTCCGCTGGGGATGGCCTGCACTCTGCCGGTCCCGTGCGCCTTCGGTGCGGAGGTGGAGCGGCTGCGGGAGCAGTTCAGCGGCCTGGAGCAGGTCGCCCCGCCCGCCGCCGGTCCCGGCGCGGAGGTCGGGCGCGTGGCCGTGGTCGGCGCGATGAACGATGCGCTCGTCCGCTCGGCGCACCGGGCGGGGGCAGGCCTCTACGTGACCGGCCAGTGGCGGCAGCCCGCGCGCCAGGCCGTGCGGGAGACGGGGATCGGCGTGGTGGTGCTCGGACACGGCCGCAGCGAGCTTTGGGGACTGCGCGCGCTGGGGCGGCTGTTGCACGCACGGGCGGAGGGACTGGCGGTCTTCACACCCGCATAGCGACGGTCGTCACGCTGGTAGGGACGCCTCCCCCGAGGCGATCCCAAATTGTCCGGACAAGACGCGCCATCCACCAACCGGCGGACGGTCTGAGATCGCCTCGGAGAGGCGTCAGGATCCTGGAACAATCAACGCACCGCGTTGTTCGCCACCGGCTGGGGGGCGTTGCCCTGGTACGGATCGAGCACCGGTTTGACGGCGCGCCCCTTGGCTTGCGCGCTGGCGGCGGGATCACGGTCGTTC
>CALMAQ010000301.1:0-4147 GCA_937859745.1 uncultured Verrucomicrobiota bacterium
CGGCAGGCGCACCCGCCAGAACCCGCGCCAGGGCGGCGCGCCCGACGCCGCGGCGGCTTCCAGCAGGTCGCGCGGCACGCCCCCCAGCGCCGCCTGGAACGGCTGCACCGCGTACGGCAGGCTGTACAGCACCGAACCCACCAGCAGGCCCAGGAACGAAAAACTCAGCGGATGCCCCGTCAGCCGCACCCACAGCGAACCCGGGAAATGCCCCGGCGAGAACAACAGGAGCAGGTAGAAGCCGATCACCGTCGGCGGCAGCACCACCGGCAGCGACACCAGCGTTTGCACGAGCGAGATGCCCGGCATCCGGCTCGTGTTGAGCCAGTGCGCCAGCGGCACGCCCGCCAGCAGCAACAGCCCCGAGGTGGACAGGGACAGGCGCAGGGTCAGCCCAAGAGCCTCCGCGAAGGGAAATGCGTCGGCCAGGGTCGTCATGGCTCAACCCCGCTCGCCCGACGCCTGGCGGGTCACAGACGAAAACCGTACTTGTCGAAGATTTTGCGCGCCTCGGGCGTGCGCAGGAAGTCGATGTAGGCGCGGGCCGCCGGGTTCTTCGCGCCCGCGCTGGTAAGCACGGCACCCTGTTCGAGCTTGCCGTAGAAATCGACGGGAATCTCCTGCCACTTGCCCTCCGTGGCCATCTTGCCCGCCGCGACCAGCGACAGCGCGACCAGGCCCGCGTCGGCGTTTCTGGTTTCGACGAACTGTGCCGCTTGCGCGATGTTCTCGCCCAGCACGACGCGCGGTTGCACCGCGTCCCAGAGATTCTCGTGCTGGAGGGCCTCCTTGGCGGCGCGGCCGTAGGGCGCGTGGTCGGGGTTGGCCACGGCGAGCTTCCTGACCACGTCCGGGTTGGCGAGAATGCCCAGACCCTTGCTGACATCCACCTTCGCGGGCTTGTTGGTCCAGAGCACGAGGCGGCCCACGGCGTACTGGGTGAGCGTCGCTTCGTCGGCCAACCCGGCCTTGACCAGGTCGCGCGGGTAGCTCATGTCGGCCGACAGGAACACTTCGAAGGGCGCGCCGTTCTTGATCTGCGTGGTGAAGCTGCCCGATGAGCCCGCGGACACTTTCACGTCCACGCCGGGACGCGTCTGTTTGAAGGCGGCGTTGAGGTCATCCAGGCAGTAGACGAGGTCGGCAGCAGCGGCCACCGAGACGGTGTCGGCGGCGCGGGCGGCGGTGGGCGCGGACAGCGGCTGGAAACCCAGCAGCGCCAGGGCCGCAGGAACGAGGGAGGCAAAGAGACGGGACGTCATGGGCAAATTCAGGGGCGTTCGACGGAAACGTTGGTGGCCTTGATGAGCGCGTGGACCGGGTCGCCCGCCTTGAGTTGCAGTTCCTCGACGGAGCGCGTCGTGACCACGGCGCTGATCGTCCCGGCGGGGGTGTCGATGATGACCTCGCAGACGACCGGGCCGCTGACGATCCCGGCCACCGTGCCCTGAAGCTGGTTGCGAATGCTGGATCGGCCCATACACAAGGGAAGTCGGCGAAGCGCGCTGGAATGGCCGTGCCAACCGGGACGATATATCAAGAAATATATGTCGAAGTAGCGCCACAGGCGCGTAGGGGGAAAGCTAGGGGGCCGGGGGGGGGGCGCCGCGGCCGGGCGGCCCGGCGGGGCGGGGGGGGGGGGGGGGGGGGGAGGCCCAGCCCCACCTTGGATCGATGGGCCCCGCCGCGCCGCCTCAACTCTGCGCGGGCGCGCCCTTGGGGGCGTCGGCCCCTTCAATTTTCTCGGAAATGAGCTTGTCCACCTTGAGGATGTCCGCCACGAACAGGCGGATGCCGTCCGCCGTCTTCTCGGTGGCCATGGCGTCCTGGTTGAGCAGGAAACGGAAACTCTTCTCGTCCGTGGGCACCTTCTCCAGGTCGCTCGCCTTCGCTTTCGCGGCGTCGAGCTTCTTCTCGATCGGCTGCTCGGACTCCGCCAGTTCCTTGAGCAGCTTCGGGCTGATCGTCAGCAAATCGCAGCCCGCCAATTCGGCGATCTGGCCCACGTTGCGGAAGCTCGCGCCCATCACCTCGGTCCCGTAGCCAAACTTCTTGTAATAATTGTAGATGGCCGTCGTGCTCTGCACCCCGGGGTCTTCCGCGCCCGCGTAGTCGCGGTTGTTGGCCTTCTTGTACCAGTCGTAGATGCGGCCGACGAAGGGCGAAATGAGCTGCACCTTGGCCTCGGCGCAAGCCGCCGCCTGCACGGTCGAGAACAGCAGCGTCAGGTTGCAGTGGATGCCCTCCTTCGTCAGCACCTCGGCGGCACGGATGCCCTCCCAGGTGGAGGCGATCTTGATGAGTACCCGCTCGCGCGGCGTGCCGTGGTCCTCGTAGATCTTGATGAGGGTGCGCCCCTTCTCGATGAGCGCGTCTACGTCGAACGACAGGCGCGCGTCGGTTTCCGTCGAAACGCGGCCCGGGACGATCTTGAGAATTTCCGTGCCGAAGAGCGTCAGGAGCCGGTCGGTGATGTGGTCCGTGAGCTTGGCTCCGGTCAGCGGCGTGCCCTTGGACTCCCTGACGGCCTGGTCGAGCAGGTGGCCGTACTTCTCCTCCTTGACGGCGGCGTAGATCAGGCTCGGGTTCGTGGTGGCGTCCTGGGGTTTGAACGCCTCGATGGTGCCAAAGTCGCCCGTGTCGGCGACGACCTTGGAAAACTTCTTGAGCTGGTCCAGTTGGCTCAGGTGGCTGGCGGGTTCGGCGGAAGCGGTGTTCGGCGTTTCGAGCGTGGCGGTGGACATAAGAGAACGTGCGGGAGCGGCCCGACGTGCGGGATTGCACGGATGGCGTCGCTGCCCAAAGAATATATCGGCCCAGCCGCGAAAGCGGTCCTGTCCGGGCGAAATCAGGCCGCGCGGCCCGCCGCCCTCACCCGCGCTTGCGGTTGAAGCGGGCCACCTCGCGCTCGGTCTCACGCTTCACGGCGCGGTCCTTGAGGTCCTGGCGCTTGTCGGAGGCGACCTTGCCCTTGCCGACGCCCAGTTCGATCTTCACCTTGCCGTTCTTCCAGTACATCCGCAGTGCCACCAGCGCCAGACCCTTGACCGAAACCATCCCGAACAGCTTGTGGATTTCCTGCTTGTGCAGGAGCAGGCGGCGGTTGCGCTTGGGCTCGTGCTGGCTGTCGTGGCTGGCCTGGGGGTAAGGCTGGATGTCGGCGTTGAACAGCACGGCCTGCCCGTTCTCGATGCGCGCGAAGGCGTCGTTGAGGTTGGCGTGCCCCGAGCGGATGCTCTTGATCTCCGTGCCCTTGAGCTCCACCCCCGCCTCGAAGCGTTCCAGGATGTGGTATTCCCGCAGCACCTTGCGGTTGGTGGTGATGTCGGCGGACATGCGGATGACGGATGATGGATATCAGATGGGCGGGCGGGAACATACTTCACGGCGCAGACGGTGACAACGGCCGCATCGGCCACGATGCCGTCATCCGTCATCCGTCATCGCGCCCGCGGGGCGCAACGCCTACGCCGACCCGGCGTCGGGCAGCGCGTCGCCGGGCACGGGCATGTCGCGGTAGGTCAGCTTGCCGTCGATCAACTCCCGCAGCGCGATGTCGCTGTAAACCATGCGCGGCAGCACCGCCACGAGCGGACGGTGGCCCTGGCTGAGCTGGCGCACCCGCTTGGAGACGATGTTGATGAGCTTCTGCTGATCGGGGATGAGCTTGGAAGCTTCTTCAAGGAGTTGGCTTTGCATAGACGGCAGAGGATCACGCCCGGACGCTGGCGGCGTGGCATGAGCAGACGGAAAAACCAGAATCTTGGATGGAGCGGACAAAACGGTGGGGTGCCCCAACAAGCAGGTCACGGACCAGCGCGGGAGCAAGACAATGAGGGTGTCCGGGCCTTTGTCAAGGAAAATTTGCGCCCGGTTCGCGGCGGCGGGCCTGCGCGCGAGCCGGACTTGAACGGCGCGCGCCAGGGCGGTGTCTTGCTTCCATGCGCGTCGCCGTCTCCCCGCTCGCCCTCGGCTGGATGCTCCTCCTGGCTGCCCCCGCCGCCCGCGCGCAGGCCCCGCTGCCGCCCCGCGCGCCGGCCACGCAATTCGAAACGAGCTTCGACCTGTCGCAGGGCGTCATCCGCCTGGACGTGGACCTCGGCAGCAGCCCCCTGGCCGCCAGGCTGGTCTTCGACACGGGCAACCC
>CALMAQ010000301.1:4188-5973 GCA_937859745.1 uncultured Verrucomicrobiota bacterium
GGAATATTACGTGGTCCGGCCCGCCCGCGCGCGGATCGGTCCGGAGCCGCTGCCCGACCTGGTGTTCGCCGCCTCGCCCCTCAGCCGGACGCTCGCGGACACCGACGGCATCACCTGCGACGGCACCCTGGGCTACGGCGTGTTCAAGGGCCGCGTGGTCCAGATCGACTACGCGGCGCACAAGCTGCGCCTGCTCGACTCCTTCCCCGCCGTCACGGCCGCCGCGGCCCCGCTGGCCATCCACCGCCTCCCCTACCAGAAGGGCGGCCCGCCGACGCTCGTCACGGTGGACCGGCTGCTGATCGGCGGCCGGGCGGTGGTCGCGCAGGTGGACACGTTCTTCGCGGGTTCGCTGGTCCTGTTCCCCGCCAAGGTGGCCGGCGTGGTGCCCACGGCGGCCAAGGACGCGCCCCCCGCGGCCTTCGCCGGAGCCCAACTGCCCGCGGCACGGCTCAAGGAGACCGTCACCCTGGGCGGGATCTCGCTCCGGCCGGGCGAAACCCTCTACGCCGCCCGCAAGGAAGCCCGTGCCCCGGAGACGGAGATCGCCGCCGTCCTGGGCAACGCGTTCTTCCATCAATGTGTGGTGACGCTGGACTTTCAGGGCGACCGCCTGCTCGTCACGCCGGGCCGCGACGACCGCTAGTTCGGCCCCAAAGGCGCATCGTTGCCACTCGAAGAGGATGCCCGGCATCCCTTCCGCCTTCCGCCTTCCGCCTTCCCTGGACGCGCGAGGCGAACCCGGGCATGCTGCCCGGCGATGCGCCTGGCCGACCACCTCTTCCGCTTCAGCGACCCCGTCTACCAGGCGGCGGAATCGTTCTGGAAGGACCACCGGACCCAGCGCTGGGTAGGCACGCTGCTCGTCTGGGCGTTCGTCGGCGCGCTGCTGGGCATCGAGGCCGCCCGGCGCGCCTGGCTGCCCGCGCCGCTGACCGGGATCGTGCCCACCAACCACTTCTACGCCGTCAGTCTGGCGTTCTCCGTGCTGCTGGGCTTCGAGATCCTGGGCCTGGTCTTCGTGCTGCCCGAGTCCGTCTCGGACTCCGTGGGCAAGCAGTTCGAGATCCTCTCGATCATCCTGCTGCGCGAGTCCTTCCAGGAGTTCGTTCACTTCGACGAGCCCATCCGCTGGGAACTGGTGTCGGCCTCGTTGCTGCCCATCCTCACGGACGCGCTCGGCGGCCTGCTGACGTTCGTCGCGCTGGGATGGTTCTACCGCGTCCAGCGCCACCGCCGCATCACGGACAGCCAGGCCGCGCAGGACCGCTTCCGCTCCACCAAGCGGCTGCTGGCGCTCGTGCTGCTGGCGGCGTTCGCGGCCACCGGCGGGCGGGACGCCTGGGACTACCTGGTCCATGGCCTGCCGGGGCAGTTCTTCGACACGTTCTTTACCCTCCTGGTGTTCAGCGACATCCTGCTCATCTTCCTGTCGTTGCGTTACACGACGAGTTACCAGGTCGTGTTCCGCAACTCGGGTTTCGCGTTGGCGACGGTGTTTATCCGCTTGGCCGTGACCGCGCCGAGCTATTACAACGTGGCGTTGTCGCTGGGCTCGGTGGTGTTCGCGGTGTGCCTGACGGTCGCGTACAACGCCTTCACCCCGCCGATGCGCGCCAGCCACGACGAAGCGCCGGACCGCGGCGGCGGGGCGTGAGGCGTTTCCCGGCGGCATGATCGATGGCGGATGGCGGATGGCGGATGGCAGAGGGTGGAGGATGCGTTCCTCTCCAACTCTGTCATCCTGAGCGCAGCGAGTCCGCGAGCGCAGCCGAAGGACCTTCC
>CALMAQ010000302.1 GCA_937859745.1 uncultured Verrucomicrobiota bacterium
CCCCCTGCCCCGTCGGTGTATCGCACGACGTGAGCGGGAGAGCGAGAGCCGCCAGCAGCGCGGCAACCAATGGTCGAGCCGGGAAATGTTTGTCCATGGCAGGCAAAATTCCCCGCGCGGTGCCCAGCGTCAAACGGCGCACCCAGCGCGTCCGGCGTAACCGACGCTTCGGGAGAGGAATAGCATCCTACTTTTTTTGCCTTCCTCAGCCCAGTCTGGTCCGCAGGGCGGTCAAGACCAGCGTCCAGACTTTCTGGGCTTTGTTGAGCCGGTAGCGGCGCTCGAACAGTTGGAATCGGTCGCGCCGCATGTTGCGGAGCAACTTCCAGTAGATGGCGCGCATCGTTTCCGCCGCGACCATCGACCGCCGGTCCACCGGTGCAAGCTGCCGCGCCGCAGCGTCGTAATAAGCCTGTGCCCGTTGCGCCTCAAAGCTCATGAGCGCGCGGAACCTCTTGTCGTAGGTCCTTGCCCGCAGGTCGGCGGGCAGGTAGCCGAAGCGTTCGAGATCTTCTAGGGGCAAGTAGACCCGGCCCCCGTTGTCCAGGTCCACGGCCACGTCGCGGATAATGTTCGTCATCTGCAATGCCAGGCCCAAATCGACTGCGTACCCCTTGGCGCTCTCGTGCTGGTACCCGAAGATTTCGATGCTCACCAAGCCGACGACGCTGGCTACCCGGTAGCAGTAGGTTCGCAGTTGCTCGAACGTGGTGTACTGGCGCGTGGAAACGTCCATCTCCACGCCGGCGATGATTTCCTGGAAATGTCCCGGGGCCAGTTTGTACTTGGAGATCAGCGCCTGGACGCGCGCGGCCAACCCGTTCGCGGGTGCGCTGGCATCAACGACCGCGCGGATCGAATCCCGCCACGCAGAGAGCAAGGACAGCTTTTCATCGGGCGGCAACGTGTCGCTGTCGGCGATGTCGTCCACCACCCGGCAGAAGGTGTAGAAAACATCCATGTCAGCACGCTTGTGTCTGGGAAGGCATAGGAAGGTCAGCGCCAGGTTCGAGCGGCCGGAATAATCATCGACGGTGGCGTGGGCCGGGTGCCAGAGACCGGATGGCGAGGGGGAACTGCTCATGACGCTCGGGAGAAGGGGAGAACATTAATATCGCACGAGATCGTCGGCCTCGGGTTGCTGCGCCTCGCACCGCTGAAACAGACAGACCCAGGAAGCGAGCAGCCAGCCGCTCAGGAGCGCCCACAATAACGGATAAAGCAGCGTCTTCCAACAAAGGGCAGCCCCCGTCCATTCACCCAGCGCAGGCGGCAGCAAGGTATTGCAGACGCCCAGCGCCAGGAAATGCACCACCGCCACGAGCACGAACCAGCCGACGTGCCAGCCGTAGTTCCAGAAAAAGCGCAGATGATCCCGGCACGCCCGCCAGAGCGTCCCGTTGTGGAACACCAGGAAAATCTGCACCGAGCAGCAAGCGATCAGTCCAGCCGCCAGGAACCAACGGGTCAAGAGGACCATCGGAGCGGGATGTTCCGCCCCGGCGGGGGGGGCAACGTTTGCCAGTAGCAGCGGGAGGTTGATCCCCGCGCTGCTGACCAGTAGGAGGAGCCCCGCCCACTTGGAGACGAGCACCCATCTGCGCAGGGTGAAGCGCCGCAATCGCTCGAAGTCGAAGGTCAGACCGCGAATCCAGGCATACGCCAGAACCAGCAGATAGATCTGCACGCCCACCCCGATTAGGTATTCGAACAGGAAGCTCAGCCAGTTGATCGCCTCGCCCACCTGCAACAGGCTGCGTTCGCCCAGGAGCGCGCTCAGCGCAGGAATCTTGCCGAAGAGGATCGGCTTGGCGCAGGCAGCCAGCGCGCAGACCGCGATGCCCAACTGGGCGGCGCTACCCACGATCCACCCGAAGCGGGCACGCAAGCCCCGCCCGGCCATGAACTGGTAGCCGCGCCAGTTGACCAAGAACAGCAGGCCCCAAAGCGCGGACAGCGGGAACGTCGTGACCGCGCAATTGAACACCGAGGCGACGCTTTCCAAGACCGGCAACCAGGAAGCCGCAGTGAGATCCGTCCAGGCCATCGGCTGCCAGCCCGACCAAGGCTGCAGCCAGGGCGATGCGCCGAGAGCCGCGCGTGCCTCATCGTAATGCACCCAGACTCCGAAGGCCGCATGGCAGGCAGCAAAAAGAAAGGGGATGGCGCAAAGCCGCTTGTAGCGCATCACGCAGCGCCACCCGTCACGGCAACTGGCATGCGTCGGCTGCGCCGACATCATTACGGCATAACCCGCCGCCGCGCCGACTGTCAGCACGAGGATGCGCGGGAGGCCTGGGATCATCGCGCCATTTACTAGCGCCCGGCGACACCGCCGAACGAGCCTTTTCTGGCCAGGGCCAGGAAAATCAACGAACTCGTCCCATGCCAAGATCAGTGGATCAAGCCCCAATGACGGGTGAACGGCCAGTAGACGAGCAGGCCCCGGCCCACCACGTTCTCGGCCGGCACCTTGCCCCAGGCACGGCTGTCCAGGCTGTTGAAGCTGTTGTCACCCAGCGCAAAGTAGCCGTCCGCAGGCACCGTAAACGTGTCGGCGGGGGTACGCAGGTAGTTGAACTGCGGGTCGCGCATGTTCGAGTAGCCGCGATAGCCGCCCTGTGCGCTCATCACGCGGACAAAGCCGGGTTGTTGAGCCAGGGTGCCGTTGATGAAGAGCTTTGGATAGTCGATTCGCAGGGTGTCGTTGGGCGTGCCAGCCAGACGCTTGATGTAGTACTCCGAGTGGATGCGTTCATCCATCTCGGCGCGGTGCGTCCCCGGGATGTTCCGTGTGTCGAACACGAACACGTCCCCCCGGCGCGGCAGACGGAAGTTATAGGTGAACTTGTCCACGAACACCTGGTCACCCGTGTCCACGTACCCATGCACGATGGGTTCTCCGGCCTTGAACGTGCTGCCGCGATAGGGACCCTGACCGGCAACCAGGCCGAAGCCGTCGGAGCCAACCTGGCGGCCCAGTGTGTCCACGGAGGCATGGACGGAGTAGCTGCGTCCACTCCGACAGACGATCTTCGAATAGTCCAGGAAGACGTAGCGTTTTTGCGGCTCGACGGAGACAACATCATCGTCTACTTGCGAAACTGCGTCCACATAGGCACGTCCGTACCACAGCATGTCGAATGCCTGCCGCACGATGCCGGGAGTCGCTTTGGCGGGCTGGGTCCGGTGGGCTACGATCCCGTTTAGGGTCGGTTCCATCGAGCCGGTCGGGATCTTGAAGGGCTGGAGGAAGTAGGAGCGGATGGCGATGGCTAGCACGAAGGCCACCAACAGGACCTCGCAGTTTTCTCGCCATCCCGCCGCGTCGTCCTGCGGGTAGATGGCACCGAAGCGTTTGTCGAGCTTGCGCATCGACTCCTCGATCGATTTCTGATCGCCTGTGCCGTCCCGGGCGGCGGTCTCCAGTTCGTCGATCTGCGCCGCGTAGCTCGCGTGTTGCTCGGCCGTGAGCAAGTCGCGCCGGCGGTGCAGGAGCTTGCGGGCGTTGGCGACGAGAAGGTCGGCTTCCTTGAGGTGCGCCGGGCGGAGGAGTGTGTTCAACATACGACGATGGAAAAAAACGGAGTAGCCAACGCGGGCGAGACCCCTGTCCTACCCGGCCTTGAGCACCTCGATAAACGCTTCCTGCGGGATGTTCACTTTGCCAATGCTCTTCATGCGCTTCTTGCCTTCCTTCTGCTTTTCCAAGAGCTTGCGTTTGCGGGTGATGTCGCCGCCGTAGCACTTGGCGGTCACGTCCTTGCGCATGGCGCTGACGTTCTCTCTCGCGACGACCTTGCCGCCGATGGCTCCTTGGATGGAGACTTGGTAGAGCTGGGTGGGGATCACTTCCTTGAGCTTCGCGGCCAAGAGGCGGGCGCGGCTCTCGGCCTTGTCGCGGTGGACGATGCTCGAAAAGGCGTCCACGGGCTCCCCGTTGACCAGAATGTCGAGCTTGACCAGGTTCGCGGCCCGGTAGCCGTCGTACTCGTAGTCCATGGACCCGTAGCCGCGCGTGATGCTCTTGATCTTATCGTTGAAGTCCACCAGGATTTCGTTGAGCGGCAGGCGGGTGGTCAGCATCACGCGGCGCGTATCAAGCGTTTCGGTATGCTCGACCTCGCCGCGCTTGTCCATGATGAGCTGCATGATGTCGCCGATGTTCTCGTTCGGGCACATCAGGAACGCTTTGACCACAGGTTCGCGGATTTCGCCGATGACGCTCGGGTCCGGCAGATGGGTCGGGTTGTCCACTTCGAGCCGCTCGCCGTTGCTCTTGATGACTTCGAAGATGACGCTCGGGTACGTGGCGATGATGTCCATGTCGTACTCCCGGCGGAGCCGTTCCTGGATGATTTCCATGTGCAGCAAGCCCAGGAAGCCACAGCGGAATCCGAAGCCGAGTGCGACGGAGCTTTCGGGCATGAAGACGAAGGCGGCGTCGTTGAGTTGGAGTTTGCCCAGCGCCGTTTTCAGCTTCTCGAAGTCCGCCGTGTTGATCGGATAGATCCCGCTGAAGACCATCGGGTGGACTTCCTGGAAGCCCGGCAGCGGCTCCTTGGCCGGAAACCGCGCGTCGGTGAGGGTGTCGCCGATCTTGATCTCGGCGGTGGACTTGATGTTGGCGATGATGTAGCCCACGTCACCGTCCTCCAGCGAGTCCACGGCGAACATTTTGGGCGTGAACACCCCGACTTCCTTCACGTCGTACTGCTTGTTGGTGCTGAGCATCCGCAGCGGCGTCCCGGGCGTCACCTGTCCGCTGAACAGGCGCACGTAGCTGACGACCCCCCGGTAGATGTCGAACACCGAGTCGAACACGAGCCCGCGCACCGTGCGGTCGCCCGGTTCACCCAGCAGGCGCGGCGGCGGGATCCGGGCTACCACGGCCTCCAGAATCTCATCGATCCCGATGCCCGCCTTGGCGCTCGCGTATAACGCCTCTTCGGCGGGAATCGCGAGGATTTCCTCTAACTGCCGCCGCACGGAAGGCAGGTCCGCGTTGGGCAGGTCGATCTTGTTGATGATGGGCACGATGGTCAGCCCCTGCTTCATCGCCAGGTGGACGTTGGCGACCGTTTGCGCCTCGACTCCCTGGGCCGCGTCCACGATCAACAGCGCGCCCTCGCACGCCGCCAGACTGCGCGAGACTTCGTAAGCGAAATCGACGTGGCCGGGCGTGTCCAAGAGGTTGAGCCGGTATTCAATGCCGTCATTCGCCGTGTAGCGCATCGCCACCGGGTGCGCCTTGATGGTGATGCCCCGCTCCCGCTCCAGGTCCATGGAGTCGAGGAGCTGGTCCTGCTTCTCGCGCATCTGGATCGTGCCGGTCCGTTCGAGCAGACGGTCGGAAAGCGTGGTCTTCCCGTGGTCGATGTGGGCAATGATACAGAAGTTGCGGGTGAGTTTCGGGTCGGGCATCGGCGGCTTTGCACTATGGGGGGGGTGGGCACGAGCGTCAACCCTGCGCGCCCGCCGGTTGAATCCCCCGGTGTTTTCCGCTAGAGGTTCCCCTGCCCTGCCGTCATGTCTGCCGTTCCTGAAGACTTCCTCAACCGTGCGTTGCTCCGGCAACTCGCCGGGGAACACCTTTTCGCCAGCGGGGAACAATGCTTCGCGCTCGGGCGGGTGCGCCAAGTGCGCGCAGTGGGCGAGCGGGTGAGCGCCAAAGTGACGGGCGACCTCACTTACCAGGTCAAGCTCTGGCGTCGGCGCGGCAAGTTGTGCTTTCGCTGCGACTGCGAGACCGGCCGGACGGAAATCTTCTGCAAGCATTGCGTGGCGGTGGGTCTGGCCTGGCTCGCCCACGCCGGGCCCTCCGCGGCAGCCCCGGCGGCGAACCAGAAAGCGGAAGCCGCCCGCCTGGCTAGGCAGACCGAACGGCAACGCGAACAGGAGCGCGCTCGGCTTGCCACCCACTTGGCCACCCTGGACCCGCGCCGGTTGGCGGGACTGTTGCTGGAAGCAA
This sequence comes from uncultured Verrucomicrobiota bacterium, assembly GCA_937859745.1. Lineage (GTDB taxonomy): Bacteria > Verrucomicrobiota > Verrucomicrobiia > Chthoniobacterales > SZAS-18 > CAHJWO01. The sequence goes on from CALMAQ010000302.1 coordinate 5,972, forward strand.
CGGACTACGACGAAATCCTGCGCCGCCGCCTGCTGCTGGAAACCATCGGCGTGGTGTCGGAGCGCCCCAGACGCGGCCGGACCGTTGCGCCGCCCTCCCCGCCGGATTTCCCCGTCTACCGGCGGATGCTCCAGGAGGCGGTCTGCCCTACCGGCCACGTCGATTACCATGCGATGCCCGACTACGCCCAAGGCATTGAGGAAGCCATCGCGCCGCTGAGAACCTTGCTCCGAGCTGGTTGGAGCGCCGAGGTCATCGATCTGACAGAACTGGTGCTGGTCGAACTGGACGCCGCGAGCGACCGCGTAGATACCGGCGACGGACTGCTCAACAAAGTCTACGATGAGCTTCAACGGCTTCATCTGGACGCCTGCCGGGCAGGCTCCCCTGACCCGGCGGCGCTGGCTGCCCGCCTCCTCCACTACGAACTGGAAGGAGGCCTGGGCATCTTCAACAACGCCGCGCGGACGTACGCCGGGATTCTCGGAAGGTCCGGGCTCGCGGCTTGGCGCGGGCTGCTGGTCCGCGAGTGGCAGGGGACGGTGCAAAGCACGGGGGCGGACCCGGCGGCCATCGACCACCGCCGCTTCCAACTCCAGGCGCTGATCGAACGTGTGGCGCGCGACACAGGCGACTCCGGAGCGCTCCTAGTCGTGAAAAGGGCGGATCTGCGGGGCGTCTATGACTACGCTTCCTTGGCGGAAGCACTCCTTGACGCCGGTCAAATCGACGAGGCGATCCGGACCTTGGAGCGAGCCGCGGGAAAGTTCACGGCGCCGGAGGAAACGCGCGTCTGGCAGGACTTTCTCGTGGCCGCTTACGAGCGGGCGGGCCGCATTGATCATGCCTTGGAGTTGGCTTGGGAGCGGTATCAAACCTCCGGCGAACTGGCCGATTGGTGGGAGTTAAAATCCCTGGTCCAGCGACTCCGGCCCGACGATTCGGCGCGGTGGCGGGACCGGGCGCGCGAACACCTTCGCGGCGGGATACGTGGCAACTCGACCGCTGCGTCCGGTAACGCCGAGGTGGAACTGTTGTTGGAGGAAGGTTTGCCCGATCTTGCCTGGCAAGCCGCTCTCCGCGCTGGGTGTCGCGACGATTTGTGGGGTCGCTTGGCAGCGTGGCGCGAGGCCGGGCATCCGCAGGATGCCATCGTGGTGCATCAGCGCCGGATCGTCCGCCTGCTGGCTGCTCCTTTCGCCGACGCACGCCGCGAGATTCCCCCGCTGCTCGCCAAGGTGCGCGCGCTGTTCGGCCGACTGGGTCAGCCGGAAGCTTTCGAAGGCTACCGCTCCTCCCTGAGATCAACGCACGGGCGTAAGCGCGGGTTTCTGCGCTTGCTCAATGCCGCCGCCCCTTGAAATTGCCGCCCCGGTGCGCGCGCCCGTCGCTGGAGCGGCGTATCATTCCACGTCTCCGCATCCCATTCCCCTTCCCATCCATGTCGTCGAATTTCTGGTACAAGGACGCCATCATCTACCAGGCGCACATCAAGGCATTTGCCGACAGCAATGGCGACGGCATCGGTGATTTCGGCGGTCTGATCACCAAGCTCGATTACCTCCAGAGCCTCGGCATCACCGCAATCTGGCTGCTGCCGTTTTACCCGAGTCCGCTGCGCGACGACGGTTATGACATCGCCGACTACTACGACGTGAACCCAAGCTATGGCACGCTTGGCGATTTTCGCCTCTTTCTCAAGGAGGCCCACCAGCGTGGCTTGCGGGTCATCACGGAGCTGGTCATCAACCACACGAGCGACCAGAACGCCTGGTTCCAACGGGCGCGCCGGGCCAAGCCGGGCTCGCCCGAACGCAACTATTACGTGTGGAGCGACAAGCCGGACAAGTACCTGGACGCGCGGATTATCTTCAAGGATTTCGAGCCGTCGAACTGGTCCTGGGACCCGGTCGCCAACGCCTACTATTGGCACCGGTTCTTCCACCACCAGCCCGACCTCAACTTCGACAACCCGGCCGTCCGCAAGGCGGTGCTCAAGGTATTCGAGTTCTGGCTGGACATGGGTGTGGACGGTCTCCGGCTGGACGCCATCCCGTACCTTTTCGAGCGCGAGGGCACCAACTGCGAGAACCTTCCCGAGACGCACGCCTACCTCAAGGAACTGCGCGCCCACATCGAGAAGAAGTACCCCGACCGCATGCTGCTGGCCGAAGCCAACCAGTGGCCGGAGGACGCCGTGGCCTATTTCGGCGACGGTGATAGTTGCCACATGGCCTTCCATTTCCCCGTCATGCCGCGGATGTTCATGGCTTTGCAGATGGAGGACCGCTATCCTATCATCGACATCCTCGACCAGACGCCTGCCATCCCGGAGAACTGCCAGTGGGCGATCTTCCTGCGGAACCATGACGAACTGACCCTCGAAATGGTCACGGACGAGGAGCGTGACTACATGTACCGCATGTACGCGAACGATTCCCGGGCGCGCATCAACCTGGGAATCCGCCGCCGCTTGGCTCCGCTGCTGGGCAACAACCGCCGCAAGATCGAGTTGATCAACATCTTGCTGTTCTCGCTCTTGGGCACGCCGATCATCTACTACGGCGACGAGATCGCCATGGGCGATAACATCTACCTGGGCGACCGCAACGGCGTGCGGACGCCGATGCAGTGGAGCGCGGACCGCAACGCCGGGTTCTCGCGCGCCAATCCCCAGCAGCTTTATTTCCCGATCATCATTGACCCGGAGTACCATTACGAGTCGGTTAACGTCGAGAACCAGGAAAAGAACCTCTCTTCGCTGCTCAACTGGATGCGCCGGGTGACCACGATGCGTCGCCGCTACCAGGCTTTCGGCCGTGGCACGATGGAGTTTCTCCCTTCGGAGAACACCAAGGTCCTGACGTTCCTGCGCCGCTACGAAGACGAGGTCATTCTTGTGCTCGTCAACCTCTCGCGCTTCGCGCAGGCGGTCGAACTTGACCTCGCGGCCTTCGCGGGAGTGCGTCCCCGGGAAGTGTTCAGCCAGAACACTTTTCCCCGGGTCCGTTCGGATGTGCCGTACACGTTGACCGTCGGCGCGCACGGGCATTTCTGGCTGCTCCTGGATGCCGTGGCCGGTCCGGGCGGGGCGTCCGGCGGGGAGGCCGCGCTTCCCGCCTTGCGCGGCGTGGCGGATTACGCCGAACTGATGGGCCGCAGCGCGCAGGAACAACTCGGCGGTGCGGTCCTGCCCGCCTATCTGCCACGTTGCCGGTGGTATCGCTCCAAGTCGCGGACGATGCAGCGGATCCAAATTCGGCAGGCCGTGCCGGTGTCGGATCGTGCCGATGCCTGCCGCTTGTTGTGGCTGGACGTGAGTTTCACGGAGGGGATGCCCGAGACCTACGTCCTGCCGGTGCAAATCCTCCCGCCGGAGGCGTGGGAGGCGCGCCGTTCGGCCGCCCCGACCAGCGGAATCGCCGTCCTCGACGACGGGCACATCCTTTGCGACGCGAGCGCGGACGAGCACTACCAGTCCGACCTGCTCGCGCTCGTTGCCGGCCGCAAACGCATCGGCGGTAGCGGACGTGAACTAGTCGGCGTGCCTGCCCGGTCGGCCCGCGCGGCGCTCGAATCACTAGCGGCGGGTCCTGTCAGCAGCCGTGCGCTGGGCGTGGAGCAGAGCAACACCTCCATCGTTTACGGCACCGAGTATTTCCTGAAGCTCTACCGCAAGGTGGAGGAAGGATTGAATCCGGACATCGAACTGACGCGCTTCCTGACCGAGAAAGCGCACTTCACGAATGTGCCGCCCTACGCGGGACAAATCGAATATCGCAGCGGCGTCCCGAACCAGCCGCCGCAGGTGCTGGCCCTGCTGCAAAACTGGGTGGCCAGCGAGGGCGATGCGTGGACCCTGACGATTGACGCCGCCGGGCGCTATCTGGAGAGGGTTCTGGCGGCGAGACCTTCCTTGGCTGGGTCCCAACCGGCGTACTCGCAACGGCTGGTGGACAACGACATCCTGAAAGCACCGGAGATCGTGCAGGAGATGATCGGCGGCGTTTACCCGAACCGCGCCGAGTTGCTCGGCCGCCGGACGGGCGAGATGCACCTGGCTTTGTCGGGCCGGGACGCGCAGGCTGAACCGACGCTGAGCCCCGAGCCGTTCAACATGCTCTACCAACGTTCGCTCCAGCAATCCATCGGCACGTTGGCGCGCCGGGTGTTCACCGCGTTGCAGCGCAAGGCCGCCGGTCTGCCGACCGCCGTCCAAAAAGAGGTGGAACAGCTACTCACCGCGCAACGGGGCATCCAGAGCTTCGTCGCGGGCGCGCTGCAAGGCCGGATCGGTGCCATGAAGATGCGGATCCACGGGGATTACCACCTTGGGCAAGTCCTCTTTACCGGCAAGGATTTCGCGGTGATCGACTTTGAGGGTGAACCGGCCCGGTCGCTTGGCGAGCGAAAGCTCAAGCGTTCGCCGCTGGCCGACGTTGCCGGGATGCTGCGCTCGTTCCACTACGCCATTTCGACCGCGTTGTTGGAGAAGGTCGCTTCGTTGCCCGAGGATGCTCCGTTGCTCCAGGTCTGGGCGGATCAATGGTACGCCTACGTCGCTGGTGGTTTCCTGCGCGCCTATCTTGATGTCATCAAAGATGTCAATCTAGTCCCCAAGGCTGCCGATGCGTTCGAGAAGTTGCTGCGGGTATTTCTGATCGAAAAGGCGGTCTACGAAGTGGGCTACGAGTTGAACAACCGTCCCAATTGGATCGCGATTCCCGTCCACGGCATCCTGCGGCTGCTGCCGCCGACAGCCTGAGGCGCGAGCGTCGCACTAAACCCCGCCGTTTGCTTCCCACGGTCGACACGGCAGGCGGGTGTGCAAGTTTGCCATTTGTCCCGAGTGCCAAGGCCACCACCCCTGTGTGCGCCGGTACTGCATTCCACAACATGTCCAGCGAGAGTGTTGTCGCGCCATGACAAGGCTCTGTCGAGAGCATGCTGGTTGAATGTCCGTCTGACAGAGTTGTAATCCGTCGAGTCGGTGGAGTGATAGCTCCCGACGCAACCATGAAGTCCGGAGCGGCGTGAGACCGTGAAACTATTTCACACAAAGCTACATCAATGTCCAAAATGACACAAAAAACGTAATTTAATTACACTGTTATATATTATATGTTATAATTGAAGCATGGATGCATCGATGAGATTGTAGAAGTAAGTAGCTTTCTAGGAACAACTTGCGTAGATCCTGAGGTTGGTGAGCCTCCCGAGTATTCTACACGGTGCCATCGGATTTCGGATGGCCAAATGGTTGCTCAAAGTTTGCGTCCTCAGCGTCTTAATTACCTTCCAGTCAGGATCATACCGGTGGACAATCTGCATGTATCAGGTTCCCGCTGAGATCGCATTAACCTCCACGCAAGGGCGGCGGCTTCCTGGAAACGCTTAACCTAGCTGTAATTGACAGTATTTTGTTGACTGAGCGCTCCTTACGCTTATGGTGGGACGAAGTGGGAGAAAATGGAGCCCGCGTAAAACGCTGAAATGTTGGACGAGAATCAAACTCATCCGGCCTACGCCGGAAATTTTCGCCATGCCATGGACGCTAAGCATCGCATCACCATCCCCTCTCGCTGGCGGCAGGGTGAAGCCGACCAGTTTTTCCTGCTCCCTTCGCAAGACAACGTTTACCTCAGCGTCCTGCCTCCTTCGGAATTTAAGAAGGTCAACGACACCGTGAACAACGATCCGAAAATTTCCCCCGCCGATCGCCGCTGGTTCGCGCGGTTCTATTTTTCCCAAGCGCAACATTGCGGCCTGGACAAACAGGGCAGGCTGCTCCTGCCTGACGAGTTCTGCCAACTGGCCGGGCTGCAAACCGATATCGTGCTTGTCGGAACGTTCGACCGCTTCGAAATCTGGAGCCCCGAACGTTGGGAGACGGCGAAGCTGCGTGGGTCGAGCACCTACCAGCAAGTGGCGAATCTCATCGGCATCTGAACACGACCATGGTCCCAACACCCAAACTCACCGATCAGCCACGCAGCCGCGTCAGATCTTTGAAGCTGGGCCGCCCATGTCGTATGC
>CALMAQ010000303.1 GCA_937859745.1 uncultured Verrucomicrobiota bacterium
GGCCGGGGGACGGGGCGCGCGAGATTTTCAGGGCCTTCTGCACGGTGATGCCGTGGTCGTCCATGCCGCGACCGACTTGGACCCGCCCGCCCTGCTCCATTTTGATGAACCAAAAAATGTTGCCACGCTGGTAAATGGCCTTTATCCTCCCGCGTCGTAAGGTCGGTTTTGCTACAGTTCTCGTCGCTTTCGGTGGTTGGCGTCGATCGACGCCTCTTGCCTGTGTCGTAAACGACTGTGATAAATCCGTCAAAATAACGGTTCATGGAGGTCTTGAACGCCTCTAGCCAGAGCAAGCGCGGTTAGCTCAGTGGTAGAGCATTACCTTGACACGGTAGGGGTCGCAAGTTCAATCCTTGCACCGCGCACACCTTTTTCCCTCTGAATACCACTGTTTGAGACTGTTTGAGCATTTGCGGATGTGAACGCATTCCGTGAACGTAAGGGGCATGGCAAAGAACCTGTACCTCAAGCGCGGAAACTGGTGGTTTTCCCGTCAGATCGACGGAAAAAGGAAATGGGTAAATCTCCACACCCGGGACGAAGCGGAGGCCATCAAGCTTTCCCGCCTGGTCGAGCACCACCCCGACCTGCGACCCGAATACACGACAGATGAGGATGTGACGGCGTTCGTCGCCTACAAGAAGTCCAAACGCCGCTACAGTCGCAACTCCGCCGAAACGAAGGTGCTCATCCTCCGGCGCTTCGCCGCGTGGCTGCCGCCCCGCTCCAACCTGGCAAACGTCAGCGCCAAGCAATGCAGCGCGTTCTACGCCGAAGTTCAAAAGACCGTGACCGAATCGACGGCCCAAGGTTACATGATGACGCTGCGCTCGTTCCTGCGCTGGGCAATCGACGTGCGGCACCTGCGCTTGGACAACCCCGTCGCCAAAGTGGACCTGCTGGCCTGTGACCGCGTGGCGCGGGATCGCTTCTGCGACCGGGCGGAGGCAAACCGGTTGATTGAGGCGGCTCCTACCGACGATCTGCGTTTCATCCTGTTTTGCGGTTTCCACGCCGGGCTGCGCCGGGAGGAAATCAGCGAGGCTCGCGCCCACTGGTTCGACCTGCGTGGCGGGGCGCTCAACGTGCGACGGGCCATCGGTAAGGAGCGGCTGCGGGCTGGCGAGCGCGAGTGGCGTCCCAAGCACAACAAAGAGCGCACCGTCCCGCTCACAAAGCCGTTCCGCAAATTCCTGCAAGACTACCTGACTGGCCGTGAACCGCTCGACTTCGCCCTGCAACCAGGTGTCGGCCACGGCAGAAACCGTTACCGGTACGACTTCCGGCGACCGTTCACAGACTTCGTGCGCGTTCACAGCACCACGCGCGTCAACCCGCACATGATGAGACATAGCTTCGCAAGTAACCTGAAAATCGCTGGCAAGAGCATTGCCAAGATCGCGGATTGGCTCGGGGACACCGAGCGGGTGACGGAAAGGAATTATGCTCATCTCAAGCCGGATGATCGGGATATTCACGCCTTGGCGTAGGCGGGGCGCATGGCCCCGGCGAGTGCGGCTTTGATTTCGGCGGGAGACGGGTCTTTCTTGCCCGGCAAGAAACCCGCTTCCAAAAGATCGCAACACCCTTCGATGGGTTGCCCGTAGTCGAGCAAGCGACTGCCAGCCTTGGACGGCAGCGCGTAAAGCGCCCGAAACAATTGGTTGCCACCACGGAGGCGGGCAAATGATCGTCGCTCCCGAACAGAAGCGGTTCGCGGCATCAGCCAAGGCGGCGATGCACATGAAGGATTTGTCCATCAAGACGCTGGCCGCCGAGTTGGGCGTGCATCCCAACAGCGTAGGGCAGGCCATCAAGTACGGCATGAACGCCCGCGTGCTCGCCCTCGTTTGTGAGCGTCTGGAACTCTCGGCACCACCTATGGAGGCGAGCAAATAGCCATGGATGCCGCCTCCACCTGTCCTATCTGCGGTTGCGTCCTTCCGGGCCGCGCCCGCCGCGTGACCGTGCGTGTGGGCGAGCATCACATCGCGCTGGGCCAAGGCTGCCATTCCGGGCGCGACCCGTTGGCGCTCGCGCTCCTAGAGGCGACGGGAATCTCGTTCATCGCCGCGGGACGCCTCGCGCTTGGCAGGTTTTGGGTGCGCCTGCCACGGTCCGCCCAGCAGTTCCTGGTGGCCTACGACACGGGCGACCGACTCACGCCTTTCTCTTTCGATCTCGACCTTCCCGCCAACGTGCGGGTTTAACGCAGGAAAAAACCCCCGGCCACGTCCTGAACACGCAACCGGGGGCCACACAGCAGAGCAACCCAACCATACACAGCATGAAAACACAAGACGAAGCACTCGACTACCTTGAGGCCATGTTCCCCCGCGCGCTGAGCGTTGCGGCGAGCGAACACACGCAGCGGTTTACCATCCCGGGTTTCCCGCAACCGCCGCACCGCCGCTGTTCGGTCTACGTGTCGCTCCCCGGGCGGGCGGCCGCGGATGCCGTTGGTGAGACTTACAACGAGGCGTGCAGCCTCCTCTTGAGCAAGCTGGTGCCCGTTGCATCGCAGGTCCTGCGCCCACTGCCCGCTTTGGAGCTAGCGCCGCTGTCCGGCGAGGATGCGGAAGTTTGCGTGTCCATCGCGCCCATCGAAGACGCGCCCGTCGCGGCCTGATCCAAGCGTAGAAACCATCCTCATTTCCATGACCTCAAAAACCGCTTATCAACCCACTCCCGTACTCGCGCGCAACATCTTGGAGTTGCTCTCCCATGGCCTCAGTAAGGGATTAGGGAAACCCGAGCCCGGCAAAATGTGTGTCGAAGCCGCCGTTTGCTATGCTTACGGATTCCCGCATGGCGACAATCCCCCTTGCGTGTCGCCAGTCGTGCGTTCATTCAAGATCGCGCTCAACGACGCAGCTTGGTCGTCTGACATGGCGCGCGCCAACGGCTTGCGGCGACTGGCCATTGCCCAACTGGGCAGTGAGCAAATTGATGAAACGCTCTTCGCCAAAGAACTCGCACTCGCCACAGTGCGAAAGATTGTTCCCATCGCCCTGCGAGCTGCGGCCTTTTGCAATCCTACTCGTAGTGCATCGCTAGAGAAAGCGGCGGTTTCGTGTGAGAATGCCGATTCGGAGTGGGCCGCGGGGTCGGCCGCGTGGTCGGCGATGGAGGCCGCGGAGTCGGCGGC
>CALMAQ010000304.1 GCA_937859745.1 uncultured Verrucomicrobiota bacterium
CCGCGGCCCGCCCGGATTGGCGCGGGGCCAAACCCCCCCCAAAAAACGCGGGCCGGGCGGGGGGAGGCCCCGGCGTCGGTGTGCTGGCTGGCAGGTGCCGAGCGATTATTTCTCGAACACCTTCTTGATGTCGCCGATCTTGCTCTGGACCTTGCCGCCGGTCTTTTCGGCGGTGCCCTCGTCGTGCAGGTCGGGATTATCGGTGGCTTGGCCGGCCTTTTCCTTGATCTTGCCGGCCGTCTGGTCAATGGCGCCTTTGATTTTGTCTGTCGTGCTGTTTTCCATAGAGAGGAGTTGGGGATGGTCAGGGGTGGACTGCAAGGAAGGTATCGGGCCACGCCGCACTTTAGGCCGGACGCGAAATGCCTGGCAGGAATTCCCCTGCGCCACGATCAGGCGGCCCGTCCGCAAAGAAAGGTTGACGGCGGTGCCGGAATCCGACAGCGTGGAGAACGTTCCGATCTAAGCGTTTACACCCATGTCCAAGACCAAGACAGCCTCCGAAATTTGCGACGATCATATCCGGCTTCGCAGCCTGCTCGAACACTCGTTCTACGTCGCCTGGAGCGACGGGACCCTGCCCGTGGCCGCGCTGAAGGACTACGCGCGTGACTACGGCAGCTTCATCCGCACCGTCGGCGACGGCTGGGCAAGTATCGGCGAGCCGCACATCGCGGGCATCGAGGCCGGGCACGCCGAGGTCTGGGGCAATACGTTCGCGGCCGGTCTGGACACCAGCGTGGCCGATGTTCCACATACCCCGGAGGCCGTCGAACTGGCGCGGGCCGCGCAGGAACTCTTCGGCGCGAACCGCGCCATTTCTCTGGGCGCGTTGTACGCCTTCGAGGCCCAGCAGCCGCTTACCGCACAATCGAAGCTCACGGGCTTGCAGACCCACTACAAGGACCTGCCCGATTGTTGCGGCGAATACTTCCGACTGCATTGCGACGACCACGACGAGCCCATCTTCCTGGCCGGGCAGATCAACGCCCTGCCGACCAGCGACCGGGAAAGCGCCGTCGCCGCGTGCGCGCGCATGACCCGGGCGCTGCACGACGCGCTGACCGGCCTGCACGCGCCCTATCTGGCGGGCGTGGCTCCGCGCGTCTAGCTTCAGGGGCTCCAGGCGAGCGGAAAAGCGAGCCGGCGATACAGCGCCTCGTACTGTGGGACGATCACGTCCGCGGAGAACCGTTCCCGCGCGCGGATGCGTGCCGCCCCGCCCATCCGCTGCCGCCGCGCGGAATCGCGCAGCAACGTTTCGATGGCCCGGGCCACGCCGTCGGCGTCGCCGGGGGGCACGAGCAGGCCGGTCACCCCATCCTCGACCACCTCGGGCACCCCGCCGACCGCCGTGGACACCGCCGGGCATCCGAAGCACATCGCTTCGAGGATGCCCAGGCAAAAACTCTCGGTCTCCGACGTGTACACGGTCAGATCGGCGGCCTGAAGGTAGTCCTCGATGTCGAAGACCTGCTCCCGGATGATGATCCGGTCGGCGATGCCGAGCGCCCCCGCCTGCGCGAGGCAGGGTGCCGGGTCGTCCCCCGCGAGGATCAGCAATCGGAACGCTTCCCTGGGTTGTAGCCGCGCCACGGCCGCCAGCAGCACGTCGATCCGCTTGAGCGGCCGCAGGTTGGAAGCGTGCAACAGCAGGGTCTCGCCCGCGCGCAGTCCCAGTTCCGCCCGCATGGCCTCGCGCGTGCGGCGCGGTGCGCGCGGCTCGAAGAAATTGTGGATCACGTCGATGGAACGCTGCATCGGCAGGACCCGCCGCGTTTCCCGTTCCAGGAACGCTGAAACCGTGGTGACCGCGTCCGACTGCGCCAGCGCGTGCCGGATCGCCGGCGCGTACGCCGCGTCCTGACCCAGCAGCGTGGTGTCCGTGCCGTGCAGGGTGGTGACGATGCTCGGCCGTTCGGCCGGCGGCAGCATGTCGCGCGCGAGGATCGCCGCCGTGGCGTGCGGCACGGCATAATGGACGTGGAGCACGTCGAGCCGGTGGGCGCGGCTGACCTCCGCCATCTTCACCGACAGCGGCAGGGTGTAGTCGGGATACTTGAAGAGGGCGTAATCGTTGATCGTCACGGGGTGGAACGACACCTCCGGCAGGTTCGACAGGCGGAACGGCTGCTCGTAGCTGATGAAGTGCGCCTCGTGCCCGCGCCGCGCCAGTTCCTCGCCCAGCGCGGACGCCAGGATGCCGCTGCCACCCACGGAAGGATAACAGGTGATGCCGATTCGCAGCGGACGGTTGGCGGGCATGGCAGAAGTTAGAAGCGCCGGGCGGACCCGGTAACGGCCGCGAGCGAGGGGAACAGCAGCGGATCGTTGGGCCACAGGGGTTGCGCGTACTCGCCCCCCGCGCGCAATCCCCAGACCCTCGCGCGGGCGAGTTGGAGTTCCACGTAGGGCCGCGTCCGCCCCTGCGTGCCGTGCGCCTCCATGGCCGCCGTCCACGCCGCGAGCGCCGCCGCGACGGACACGTCGATCAGCACGGGTTGCCCGGCGCTGGGTTCCGCGTCCGGCGTGATGGCGTAGCCCAGCAGCGCGGCCGCTGCGTGCGGTGGCTCGCCGCGCAGTTCCTCGACCCCGCCGTAGCGTGCCAGCCGCGCCGCGTCGCGCACCAGCCGCCCGAGCCGGAAGTGGTCGGGATGCTGGTTCTCCACCACCGTCGGCGCGAGCACGATGGCGGGACGCACCCGCCGGATGACCCCGGCCAGTCTCACGGCGTGCGCCGCGTGTTCCTCCAGGCGGGCGTCGCCGTCGAGTTCGAGCAGTTCCATCGTTGCGCCGAGCAGCGCCGCCGCCCGGCGCGCCTCCGCCAGCCGTTCGTCCGGCGTGCCATGCGTGGCGGCTTCCCCCCGCGAACACACGACGAAGTGAGCGCCCCGGCCCGCCGCCGTCTCGACGGCCACGACCCCGCCGCAGCCGAATTCGATGTCGTCCGGGTGCGCTCCGAACACCAGCAGCGGCGTGGCGTCCATGTCAGGCGGAGAGTCCGGTGTAGGCTTCGTCGGCGCGCTCGATGGAATCGCGCGGCACGAACGTGATCGCCGGCGCTTCCTCGGGATGCAGGTACTGGATTTCCCCGGCCCCGGCGACGTAGTGGGTGCAGCCGACGACGGATTGCATCCAGCGCAGGCGCGTGTCGCGCGTCGGACTCACCTGGGCCTTGGTGAAAATGGTCGGCGGCAGCTCGATGAAATGGTTGCCGCCCTCGTGCAGCCGGAACGCGCCGTCCTGCCGCCGGGCGCGGACGGTTTCCCCCTCGTGGGTCACGTCCACGAAGAAGTCGCTCACCTCGCAGGCGGCGGTCCGCACCGCCGGATCCCCCGAACGCACGACGCGCACGTCTTCGAGCAGCCCCAGGCGCCGGTAAACGTCCAGGCAGAAGTCCGCCACGTTGTCTCCCCTCGCCTCGCGGAACGCCGCCACCGCCGCGCCGTCCACGTAAGCGGGCAGTTGCCGCAGGGTGTTCGCCTGCCAGTCCGCCAGCACGGGCTTGGCGTACAGCGGCGACCACTTGCGCTGGATCTTGTTGGCGAACGTGAAGTTGAATGTCTTGCGTTCCCCGGTGGTCCGGTGGGTCAGGATCGTCTGGGTTTCGCGCGGGTCGTGGTCGCTGTCGTGGAGGAAGAAAACGATCTCGCCGCCCTGCTCCTCGCGCAGCCGCCGCGCGGTGGCGATCTTGGCGTAGAGGAACCGGCGCGGGAAGAATCCGCACGGCTGTTGTCCGAAGCAGATGATGGGGTTGCTCATGCAGGGGTCGGTGTCAGGGTCTGGCCGGGATGGCGGCCCAAGGCGGTCTGGATCAGCACGCTGAACAGCATGCACGCCGCGCAGCCGATGACGTTGAACCAGAGGTAGGAAACCCGGTCGGCGTGATACAGCGCGAACACCAGGGCCTGCGCCGCCAGCGCCCCCCAGAACACCGCCGTGCCGCCGATCCGCCGCAGGAAGAACGCCACCAGGAACATTCCCAGCACGACGCCGTAAAACACCGAGCCGAGCACGTTGACCGCCTGGATCAGATTCTCGGAGAGATGGGCGAACAGGGCGAACCCGATGGCCACCACGCCCCACCCGGCCGTGAACCAGCGCGAGGCGCGGACGTAGTGCGCGTCGGGTCGTTCGCCGCGCGCCAGGTGCCGGTAGATGTCCACCGTCGTGGTGGAACCGAGCGCGTTCAACTCCCCGGCCTTCGACGACAACGCCGCCGCGAAGATGGCGGCGACGAGCAGCCCGATCAATCCGTGCGGCAGGTAGCGAAGCACGAAGGTGATGAACACGAAGTCGGCGTCGTTTGCGTACGCGCCCGGATCGGCCGCGTGCAGCGCCTCGCTCGCCTCCTTGCGGATGGCGGCCACCCGCGCCGTGGCTGCCGTCGCGT
>CALMAQ010000305.1 GCA_937859745.1 uncultured Verrucomicrobiota bacterium
GGACAAAGGGGCCGCGTCAGAAAACAAGAAAATCCTACGCCAAAGGGCTGTCGGGTGAGACACTTTGCGGCGGCTGAGGGCCGCGCGGACCAGTTACCTGTTGGACCCGAGAACGCTGCTTCTGTGTCTCATCCGCCAAGAAGTACCGCTGTAATGTTAGGTCGGCACCCCGGCTTCAACCTTTATTGACCGGGAAGAAGAAGGCAAAAGTTCATCCATCAAGGCGAGGAAGCGCTGGACGTTGAAAGGCTTGGTCAAGTAGGCACGGGCCCCGGTGGCCAAATGTCTCTCGCGGGTGCGCGCGGTGGCATCGCCGCTGAGGATGACGACAGGAATGGCCGCCGTACGCGGATCAGCGCGCAACTGGGTCAGGGCGTCCTCGCCGGACATGCCGGGCAGGTTCAGGTCGAGCAGAATAAAATCCGGTCCCGGCACCCGGCGGGCCACCGCCAAACCTTCCTCGGCATGGTGGGCTAAAAGCAGGCGCAGGTCCGGCCGAAACACGGCGAGCAGGTGGGCAACCAAGTCGCGGTTGGCGGCGTTGTCCTCGACGTAGAGCAGGGTCCGGACTGCGGAAACGGCTCCGGTGACCTCTTCGGCCGTGACCGTTTCGGGGAACAGATCCTCGCCGGATTCCGGCGGAGACGTTGAAAAAGTTCCCGTCCTCGCGTCTTGAACGACCGGGGCGGCCAGCATCGGTAACTCCACCCAGAAGGTGGAGCCTGCCCCCGGCGTGCTCTCCACGCCGATGGTTCCTCCCATCGCCTCGACGAACTGCTTGGAGACGGCCAGCCCCAAGCCGGTGCCCTTGATGGGTCCATAGGCGGCACCCAGCCGCTCGAAGGGAGTAAAGAGCTTGGCCAAGTCCTCGGCGTCGATGCCTGCGCCTGTATCGCGGACGGTCAACCGCAACCGGTCGTTTGATGATGCTTGTGTGCCGCCGGCTTGCGGGACCGGCGAGGGAGAAGGCGGATTGCCGAAGGAGATAAACACCTCCCCACCCGCGGGCTGATTGTACTTGACGGCGTTGGAGACGAGGTTGAGCAGGACTTGCCGGAGAAGTTGACGGTCGGCGCGCACATGGGCGGTGCCGACGACGGTCGCCGTCCCCTGGCTTTCCTCCAGGTGCAGGCGCACGTCACGCTCCCGGGCCAGGGGGGTCATCAGGCCGACGATCTCGGCGAGCATCGGGCCGAGGTCCACGTCCTCGGGGCGTAAGGCCATCTCCCCACGTTCAATGCGAGCGAGGTCGAGCACCTCGTCCACCAAGCCGAGCAGGTGGCGGCCGCCGCCGAGAATCTGACCGACGCACTGCTGCTGACTTGAGGTGAGTGCCTCGAATTCCAACAGTTGGCCGAAGCCCAGGATGGCGTTGAGGGGCGTTCTCAATTCGTGGGAGACACGGGAGAGAAACTCGCTCTTGGCCTGGCTGGCCCGCTCGGCCTCGGTCTGTGCAACCTCGGCTTCCACGCGGGCGCGCTCGGCCACCTCTTTGGCTTGGCGGAGGATCTCCTGGGTGCGCACGCGCTCGGCCACCTCGGCCTCCGCCTGCGCCAGACGAGCGAGGAGGTGACGCTTGTACCGGCGCAACCAAAGCCAACCGATCCCCAGCACGGAACCCGCCGACAGCACCTGAAACCAGCCAGTCTGGTAGAAGAAGGGCCGCAGTCGGAAGGAGAGGCTCGCCCCCGTCTCGTTCCAGATCCCGTCAGGGTTGGCCGCCTGTACCCGGAAGGTGTAGGCTCCCGGAGCCAAGTTGGTGTAGTGGGCCGCCCGTTCGGTGCCCGCGTCCCGCCAACCCCGCTCGTATCCTTCCAGGCGGTAGCGAAAACGGTTGGCCTCCGGTGCCGAGAGGCTCAAAGCCGTGTAGCGAAAGTCGAGCCGTTGGGTGCCGGCAGGTAACTCCGGGGGGCCGGTGTTGGCGGCCGGGACCACCAGGCGGCCATCGGAAAGGAGTTCTTCGACGTGTACGGGCGGGGGTAGCGGGTTGAGCATGCGGGCGCGGGCCGGGTCCACGCAAGCCGCGCCTTTGGCGGTGGCAAACCACAGTTGTCCGGCGTGGTCGCGCCAGGCCGTCGGCTGGCAGCCGCCGTTGCACTCGCGCGAGCGCATGCCGTCGGCCACCCCGTAGGACACCGTCGGGATGGAAGCGATCTTTTTGCGGTCAAAGCGCGCCAGGTCGGCGAGGGCCAGCCGGGAGACCCCCTTGTCACAGCTCATCCACAGGTTGCCCGCCCCGTCGTCGAGCACGCCCCACACCTTGTTGTCTAGGAGTCCATCCCGGACGGTGTACAGGGTGGTTTTCACCTCTCCACTTTCCTGCGTGTGCAAACGCAGCAAACCGTCCGCACTCCCCACGAACAGGTCCCCGGAGGCAGGGTCCTCGTAAAAGCAGTGCATCCCCCCGGCCAGCAGACCACCGGTGCGGGCGAAGTTGGTGAAACGTCCGGACGAGTCCCGCCGGACGAGCCCGCCTTCGGTGGCGACCCAGAGGTTGCCACGCCGGTCGGTGTGGATGGCGGAGATCCAGTCGTTGGGCAACTCACCCCCGGCCATGGTGTAGTGGGACACCACGGTTTGCTGCCGCAAAAGGTAGAGGCCGCCGTGGGTTCCGACCCAGAACGCCCCGGCAGCATCGGTGCAGAAATCACTGATGTTTTCCCGGTCCAGGTCGTCGCGAATGCGCAGCCGTTCCAGGGAGCCGTTGCGCAAGCGGAGCAGACCTCCCGCGCGCGTGCCGGCCAGCAAACCGCCCCTCCGGCCGCCCGGGCCGGGAGGATCGAACCCCTCGTCCGATCCGAGACAACCGATGGCGTAAATGCCCGGTCGCGCCGCCAGTTCCGGCACGGGGTAGTTGGTGACCCGGACGCCGTCCGCCCCGGTGCCGGTCGGCCCGGTGGCCGGCGCGACGGAGTTCAGGCCGCCCTCGCTGCCCACCCAAAGTCGGCCGGCGGGATCTTCCCAGACCGCCCACACGCATTCATTGACGAGGCCCTCGGGACGGCCCAGCGTGGTGAAGCGCACGTCCCGGAGCACCTGCAAGCCTGCGGTCGTCGCCACCCAGAGGTTGCCTTCCCGGTCTTCGCAGAGATCCCGGACCACGTCTCCGACCAGCCCTTGTGCCGTCGTGAGCACAGCGGCTCCCGGCGTGCCGTCGTCAGAGGCCAGGCGGTACAAGCCGCTGCCATTGCTGCCCGCCCAGAGCATGCCGGCGCGGTCCTCGCGGAGGCACATGATGGACCGGCCAGTCAGCTCCGGTCGGGGTAGAAAGGTGTCTTCCCGGAGCCGTCCCGCCCCTTCCCGGGTCCCCACCCAGAGACTGCCGTCCGACGCCGGTGCCAAGCAGTAGGTCAGCACCTCGCGCAGGGCGGGCACCCGCGCGAAACCGCCCAGTTCCCCGCGCCGCGACTTTGGCTGCCGGAAAAGTCCCTGCGCGGTGCCGACGCACAGCCGTCCAGCACCGTCGCGGCACAGCGCGAAGACCGGTGCCTGCGGCCGGCCGGCAGCCTCGTCGGGACCAAGGACACGTCCATCGGGGCAGACGCAAAACAATCCCTGGGAGGTCCCGACCCAGAGCGTGCCATTTGATTCGTCCCGGTTGATGGCGCGCACCGAACGACCCACCGACGCCAAACCCCTCGTCGCCGTTGCGGTGGTCGTCTTTGCCGCCGCCCGGAACGGCCGTGCCGTGTCTCCCTGGAAGCTGAAGACTCCGGAGTAGTTACCCACGAGCAGGCTGCCGGGCTGGAGGGGGTCCGATGCCACTACGAAGATGAAGCTGTCGCTCAACTCGGGATTACTGGTCTCGTCGAAGACCTTGGCGCGCAGCCCGTCGAAGCGCACCAGCCCCTCTTCGGTGCCCAGCCACAGGTAACCATCGCTGGATTGAACGACGCTGAGGATGCTGTAACAGGGCAACCCATTCTCCGGTCCCCACTGTTTGAGGCCGTATTGATTGAGCGCCCGGTGCGGGTCTAGGGCGTAGGCCTGCGGCGCGACCACCACGCCGCCCAGCCACAGCATCAGCATCAGTCTGGCAACAACGACCGTAGCGGCGGACCCCGCCCTCCGGGAACATCCACGGGTCACCGCCGACTCCACCATCATACTCAAGAGGGACTGACGTCGGTTGGAGGAGCCAAAAACCGCCGCCATGTTGTTCATTTCAAATTTAGGAAGCAATTCTCAAGCCCACGCCTTCAAAGAACCGCTGATTTAATCGTGATCGCTGGTGGTGCCATTTTGGTGGGCTCGCGAGTATGAGCAAGGAAAAGGTGATCCGGCGCGAGCGTTCTCTTCGCGAGATGAACCAGGCGGTGCCGTGGGCGCGCCTGGTGGCCTTGGTCGAGCCCTTCTACCCGCCAGGCAAGCGCGGGCGTCCGCCGCTCGGGAAAGGGCTTGATGCTGCGCGTGTACTTTCTCCAGCAGGGGTACGTGCTGAGCGATGCAGCCTTGGAAGATGCCCCCCACGACCAGCGGGGCCATGGTGAGCCTTCATCGGCGGGGACAGCGTGCCTGCTGCCACCACCTTGCTCGGCTTTCGCCACCGGCTCGAAGCGCACAGGCCCCGCGCCCGAGCAGATGCTGGAAACGATACGGCGTCTCCAAGCCGGCCACCTCGGCGAGTTGCCAGCTGTTTTTGCGCTCCGCCGTGCTGAGCAGGCTCTGCAAGTACGCCCCGGCACTGGCCCGCGCCGACGGGTTGGCGAAGTGACGGCCCAAGCGGGCGGCGGTCTCCTGCAAGGCGGCGCGCAACTGGCGCTCCTTCTTCTCGAACTGCTCTGCCCTCATGGGCTTGACCAAATCACCACTCAAACTAAACTACAACTGTAGTACCAATGCGAAAAAACTCGGCGTTACTCCGGTGATAACTATGGCGTTCAAGAACGGCATCGACGAAAACGATTTGTTGTAGATTCCGTTATAATTCGCTCGCCTTGTTTTGCATAAATGCCTACAAATAAGAGGTGCGGAAGAGGTGGGATTCGAACCCACGGTGAGTTTAACCCCACGTTCGATTTCGAGTCGAGTGCCTTAAACCAAGCTCAGCCACTCTTCCTGTTCATGTTGCGGTGTTTATGAAAGGTATTTTGAACCTTGTTTGACGACTTGAACGCTCGGTTTATGCGGTCAGCACATCAAGAGAGTGAACTCATGCGTGCTGAACACGGATAAACCGCCGGCCTGGACGCCACCCGAGATCCAGTTCTTTTATAAGCACTAGAACCGGTGCTACTATGTCCGCTCTTTCGCCGGTGGCAAGGAAAAACGGACCGGCTGGAAGACCTGCGCTGCTCCCAGCGTCTGCCGAACGGGGCCGTGGAGCCCGGGAGGAGGTGCTTCCACCGCTCCGCCTCCTAGCGGCCTCCGGCACTGCCCGCCGCTCCTCCTTCGCTGGAAAAGGGTGACCCGCCGATCTCCGGGCTGTAGCCGCCGCTGCGCGCACCGGGGGCATCGCCGCTGTTGCCGCCGAGGACCGGCACGCCCGGAAGGCCCTCGGGCCCAGCGTTGATCGACTGCCGGGAAGACGACGACTGCGGACCAAAGTCCGTGGTGGCGCGCAGGGCGCAACCCCCAGCACCGAGGATGAGGACGGCACCAGCGGCGAAGCTCAGCAGGGAACGGATTGAGACGGTCATGCGCTTGGCTGACATTATCACCACCCGCTTCGCGGGCGAGCAGCAATGCTGGCATCAAATCTCCTTCGTCGGCACGCAGGATGCTAGTAGCCCCCTGCCGGGAGGGCGGCGCGCACGCAGCCGGGGCTTCTTCCGCAACCGCCGCGCTGCCGTTTCATCTGACGAACTGCTCCATGGAACCACAACCACTCGCTGTCCCTGCGGGCACTCTCACCGGTCAACCGATGTCGCCCGGCACCCGCTGGTGGCAGCTCTTCCTGGGCGTGGTCGCCATGATGGCCATCTCCAGCACGCAGTACACCTGGACCTTCTTCGTCAAGCCGCTCCAGGGAGCCTTGAAGGCAGACCTGGCCACCGTGCAATGGACGTTCTCCATCCTCGTCGTCCTCCAGACCTGGTTCTCTCCCTTCCAAGGCTTCCTGGTCGAGAAGTTCGGGCCGAAGCTCCTGCTTTCTGCCGGTGCGCTGCTCACCGGGCTGAGCTGGGTGCTCGCCGCCCAGGCGCACAGCGTCAGCGCCTTGTACCTGAGTTACGGCGTCCTGAGCGGGCTCGGCACCGGAATCATCTACGTCGGGGTGGTCGGGCTCATGGTCGGTTGGTTCCCCGACCGGCGCGGGTTTGCGACGGGCATGGCTGCCGCCGGGTACGGGATGGGGGCCATCCTGACGACTTTCCCCATCACGTCCATGATCGCCTCGGCAGGCTACCAGCGCACCCTCGTCGTCTTCGGGTTGGTGCTTGGCGGGATCGGTGTCCTGGCGGCCCTGGGCACCCGGGCCGCGCCCCTCGCACTGGCGAGACGCGACGTGACCGGCCCGATCGACCCCGCACCCTCCCTAGACGGGGTAGGACCGCGGGTCATGCTCAAAGCACCACTGTTTTGGCTACTTTTTGTCATGATGACCATGATGTCGACCGGCGGCCTGATGGTCATCTCGCAGTTTGCGGCCTTCTCGAAAGATTTTGGCATGGAGAAAATGCTGGTCTTCGGTCTGGCCGTGGTCCCCTTGGCAGCTACCATCGACCGCTTCTGCAACGGTCTGACCCGCCCCTTCTTCGGCTGGGTCAGCGACCGCCTCGGTCGCGAGCCGACGATGGCGCTGGCCTTCACGCTGGAAGCGGTTGCCATCCTCAGTTGGGTCGCCCTGCGCGAGCATGCCGTGGCTTTCGTGTTGCTCTCCGGGGTGGTCTTTTTCGGCTGGGGAGAAATTTTCTCGCTCTTTCCTTCGACCCTGACGGACCTCTTCGGCTCCCGGCACGCCACGCTGAACTACGGCTTTCTTTACATGGCCCAAGGCATCGGCTCCCTGCTGGGTGGCCCCCTGGCGGCGTTGCTGCACGCGCGGCTGGGAAGCTGGCTGCCCGTTTTCTACCTCATCGCGGCCTTGGACCTGACGACTGCCCTGCTCGCCCTCTTTGTGTTGAAGCCACTCAGCGCGCGCAGGCTCGGTGCGGCTTCGCCCCCGTCAGCGTTGGGTGCGGTCGTGCCAGCCGCGTGATCTACGGGACGGGCGGTGAACCCACGCGAGGCGTGTGGACCGCCTGGTTTCACTTTCTCCTTTCTGCACGCGCACGAGGGCGGTTGTATCCATGCTTCCGTCGCCGCGAAGGGAGCGTGGATCGGCGTGAACTTCATATAAAAAGGTCATTCATTGACGGCTCCCTCGGTCAGGCCGCGCACGAACAGCCGCATCGAGAACAGGAACAGCACGATCACCAGCACGCTGGCGATGGCGTAGCCGACCATCAAAGGGCCCATCTGTTTGACGATCTCGCCTTTGAGCCGCAGCAACTCGACCATCACGGGCAGCCGCGCCTTGTCGCGGATCACGATCAGAGGCAGGATGAACTCGTTCCACGCACTGATGAACTGCATCACGTCCACCGTGCCCAGGATCGGGCCGGAAAGCGGGATGACCACGTTCATCATCTGCCGGAAATGGTTCGCGCAACTGGCTCCGGCGTGCACCCGTGTCCACCCCGGTCGCGGCCTGGAAGGCGGGCACGATGCCTTCGAGATGGGGCTCGAACTTCTTGAGGAAGTCCGGCGTCTTGGCCCCCACGATACACGGCACCCAATACGCCAGCGCATTGAGCTTTTCGTTCTGCTGCTGGTTGGAAAGAAAGAGCAGGAAATCGAGCGCCGCGTCCGGGTGCGGGGAAAGCGCGTGACCACGAGGCGGAACGTGTCCCTTGGCTTCTCCCAGAGCGGACCGTATACCGGGTCGGCCTTGGAGGGGTGGGGGAAGTCGGCGATATCCACGGCGAACTTGCCCTGCGCCAGGTCGTAGAGGCTGTAAGCCTCCTGGGTCGTCGCGGACATGAACACCGCGCGCTGCTGCGCGAAGCGGAAGATGGCCTCCCATAGGTCTGCCGCGCCCGGGGAAACGTAGGCGGGTCCGAGCAAAGCCGCCTTGGAAGCCCCCGCCAGCGTGCCGACGATCAGCGCCGCCAGGTACCGGCAGGCGTCCACCGCCGCCGGGGCACCGTGCGTGGTGCGCGAACTCCCCCGAGCTGCGGCCCTGCCGTTGCAGCCAGCAGACGACGACCATGCCCGTGCGTCCGATATCGCCCCGGTAGTGGACGTAGACGTTGCGTCCGGCAGCCAGGCCCGCGTCGATGGCATCAAGGATTTCCGTCATGTGGCCGGCCCGGGCGGGCACGCCCGCGTCCCGGATCGGAAACCGGCGGTGCTCCACTCCCGTAGGC
>CALMAQ010000306.1 GCA_937859745.1 uncultured Verrucomicrobiota bacterium
AATCTACACCCTGAGCAACGCCCACGGCTGCGAGGCCCGCATCACCAACTACGGCGGCATCATCGTCTCGCTCCGGGTGCCGGACCGCGACGGCAAACCCGGCGATGTCGTGC
This sequence comes from uncultured Verrucomicrobiota bacterium, assembly GCA_937859745.1. Lineage (GTDB taxonomy): Bacteria > Verrucomicrobiota > Verrucomicrobiia > Chthoniobacterales > SZAS-18 > CAHJWO01. The sequence goes on from CALMAQ010000306.1 coordinate 114, forward strand.
TCGGCTTCGACCGCTTGGAGGACTACACCACGCCGGAATACCTCAACAAAGGCCCGTACTTCGGGGCAGTCATCGGCCGTTACGGCAACCGCATCGCCCGGGGCGCATTCGCGCTCGGCGGCCGGGAGTACCACGTCTCCGCCAACGAGGGGGCCAACACCTTGCACGGCGGCAAGGCGGGCTTCGACAAACGGGTGTGGGAGGAAGCCGGCTTCGGCCACACGCCCGGCGGCGACCGTCTCACGCTGCGCTACGTCAGCCCGGACGGCGAGGAAGGCTTCCCCGGCACGCTGACGACGACGATCACCTACACGCTGACCGACGCCAACACGCTGGAACTGGAAATCGAGGCGACGACGGACCAGGAAACGGTCGTCAACATCACCAACCACACGTACTGGAACCTCAAGGGCGCGGACCAGGGCGATATCCTCGGCCACGAGGTGGAGCTTCACGCGCTCGCATTCGTGCCCATCGACGCCCGGTCGCTGCCGGTGGGGGGCGTGCGGCCGGTCGCCGGGACGCCGCTGGACTTCACGCGGCCCGCGACGATCGGCGCGCGGATCAACGCCGACGACGAGCAGTTGAAGCACGGCCAGGGCTATGACTTCTGCTACGTGGTGGACGGCTACACCCCGAACGCCGCGGCCCCGGCCCCGATGGCGCGCGTCTGCGAGCCGACGAGCGGGCGCATCCTGGAGGTGGCCAGCACGCAGCCCGGGGTGCAGTTCTACAGTGGCAACCAGCTCGATGGATCGTTCACCGGCAAGGGTGGCAGGCGTTATCAGAAGCACGACGGCCTGTGCCTGGAGCCCCAGCATTTCCCCGACTCCCCGAACCACCCCGAGTTTCCGTCGGCGGCGCTCCGGCCGGGCGAGACCTACCGCCAGAAGATCAGCTACCGGTTTTCGGTGGTCCCATGACAGGATGCAGGACGCAGGAGCGCGACGCCGATGATCCGGCTGGAGAACCTGACGAAAGCGTTCGGCGGCCGGACGGCGCTGGAGCCCCTGACGCTGGAAGTGCCGGCGGGCCAGATTTTCGGCCTCCTCGGGCACAACGGCGCGGGCAAGAGCACGGCGTTCGGGCTGATCCCGGGCCATCTGCGGCCGACGAGGCGTTCGTGCGAGGCATCTCCGTGCAGCGCGAGCGCGGACGCGCCCTTCAGCGGGTCGGCGCGATCTTCGAGACGCCCGGCTTTCTACGACTACCTGAGCGGCTGGCGCAACCTTTGCATGCTCACGGCGCTCTCCGGCCACGTGCCGGAGGGCGGAGATCGAGGAGACGGTCCGCTACGTCGGCCTGGAGGAGCGCATCCATTCGCTCGTGCGGGTTTACAGCCACGGGATGCGCCAGCGTCTCGCGCTCGCCCAGGCGCTGCTCCCCCGCCCCGACCTGGTGCTGCTCGACGAGCCCGCCGAGGGACTGGACCCGGAGGGCATCCGGGAGATGCGCGAGTTGATCCTGCGGCTCAACCGCGAGCGCGGGATGACGGTCGTGCTGTCCTCGCACCTGCTCTCCGAGGTCAAGCAGACCTGCGACCGCATCGCCATCCTCAACCGGGGGCGGCTCGTGTTCCGGGGGCACTGGGACGAATTGACCACCGGCCAGCCCCGCTACCGCCTCGACGTGGACGATTGGACGCGCGCCGCCGAAGTGATCGCCCGGGTCGGCGGCGGGATCGAAGCGGAGCAGGTGGTGACGCTGCCCCCGGGGACGGACGTGGCGGACGTGGTCGCCGGGTTGGTGGCGGCGGGGGTGCGGGTCCGTGCGGTGGAACCCGTGCGGCAGAACCTGGAGGAGATCTATCTTCGGACCGTCGGTTCGTCTCGCGCTCCCGGAACAACCGGAACAACCGGAACAACCGGCGACTAAAATAGCGGATTAACGAGGATTTATGGGAAATTTGCTGCTCCTGCAATTCTGGCACGAGTTGACGAAACTTTTCGCGCGCAAAAGGACGTACATCGGTTTCGGGGCGTTCCTTTTCGTGGAAACCGCCGTGCTGTTCCTGCTCAACCGTCCCGGCCCGAAGAAGGCGTTCCGCTACCTGATCGAACAGAACGGGTATGCGTTCGAGTCATACTTTTCCAGCCTCACCCTGGGGTTGATGATGGTGGGCTGGACCACGGTGCTGCTCGTCGGCCTCTACCTCGCGCTGGTCTCGGGCGACGTGGTCAGCAAGGAGGTCGAGGAGGGCACGATGCGGATGATGCTCAGCCGACCGGTGACACGCACGCGGTTGGCGAAGTTAAAATATTTCGCCTGAGTTGTTTACTCGTTCACGCTGGCAATTTTCCTGGGGCTGTCCGCGCTGGCGACCGGGCTGCTTTACAAAGGCTGGGGCGGGCTGTTCGTGGTGGACCCCATCGCCCACATCTTCGCGCTGCACGAGCCGGTTCCCGGGCTGGTGCGCTATCTGTGCGCGCTGCCGCTGCTGGGACTCTGCCTGGTAACGATTGCCAGCCTCGGCTTCATGCTGTCCTGCCTGAACATGAAGCCCGCCGCCGCGACCATCGTCACGCTGACGGTGGTGTTCTTCGACTTCATCTTCCGTAACCTGCCTTATTTTGAGAGTCTCAAGCCCTGTTTCATCACCACCCACATCAACACCTGGCTGCAACCCTCATCCACCACATCCCCTGGCGCGACATCGGGATGAACGTGGCCTACCTTGTCGCGCTTGATGCGACGCTCGTGGTTGTTGGATCGTGGCGTTCAACCAGCGCAGTTTCAAATCGTAGCTCGTTCGGTCGGAGCATCTTGCTTGCGCTGACATTCCGGGCACCAGCAGGTGGTCCGCCCACCGATGGCCGCGCGTTCCAGGTCGGTCTTGCAGCGTGGGCATTGGCCTCCGGCTTCCCAGCGGTGGGCGAAGAGCCAGGTCTTGGGATAGGTCCAGTCGTCGCTGATGATGCGGACGGCCGTCCGGCTGACCCACCGCACCTGTTGCCACAGGCCGCAGGTTTGTGCAAGGTCGAGGTTGCCGGCGGGTGTCGAGGGATGAATCCTGGCGCGCCAGAGGATTTCGTCGGCCATCCAGTTGCCGACCCCGGGGAAATGCTCCTGCATGAGCAGGACGGCTTTGATCGTTGTGCGGCGGCGGCGCTGGACGAACGCGGTCAGCCGGGCAAGCGTAAACTCCTTGGAGAGAATGCTTGGAGCGAGCTTTTGCCACCAGTCCGGCGGCTCGGCTCCCTCGTGCAAGCGGACCCGGCCGAAGTGCCGTTTGTCCTCAAAGACGAGCGCCCGTTTTTGTTGCCGGAGCACTAGGTGATCGTGCTTGCGAGGGGTATAGTCCGCCTGCTCCTCGCGGCGCAGTTCGCCGCTCATGCCGAGATGCAACCCCAGCCAGCAGCCGTCGGAAAACTGAAACAGCATCTGCTTTCCACGCGCTTCGGACGCAAGCAGCCTTCGCCCCGACAGGCGATCACGCAACGTCGGCACATCCGTCCCGCGGAACACGCGGATTTCGGGGCGGGCGACATCGACATCCAGGATCACGTCGTTCTTGCCTGGGTCCCATTGCTTGCGGCTGTGTTCTACCTCGGCGAGTTCCGGCATAATTTACGGCAGTCTGGCCGTCGGGAAAAGTAGAACGAAAAGGTTGCACTTGCCAACGGGCGCACGTAATTTCCCGGCCTGTTTCTGATGCCAGGGTAGCTCAGCGGTAGAGCAGGGGACTCATAAGCCCTTGGTCGGGAGTTCGATTCTCCCCTCTGGCAAACCACCTCTCGTAGGGGATGTTGTGCCGCCATTGGTAGTCACAATCGCTTGGTCACAGCGCTTAGTCGCAGCACATGCCGGACATGGGCGCTAGAACCAACGCCGCCGGGAACGTTTCTCGTGCCGCAACAGGCTCCCCAAGGCCGCCGCGATCCCGGCAACCGCGGCCCAAACCAGTGCGCGACCCAGCCACAGATGAGCGTTCGGCGCGTCGTGGGACGCGGAAGGGTCAGGCTGAACCTGCACCACGTTGACGCGCAGCAGGCGCGAGCTGCGGGCGTCCAGCGTGGCATCCGGGCGCAGCAGCGGCAAGGCCGGGTCGCCCACGCGCAGCCCAAAGCCCAGCGCGTGACCCGTGGGGCTGTCGCCGAAGAGGCGGCGATTGCCGAAGGCGCGCTCGATGAATTCCGTGCAATCCTCATCCACGAAGGGATGACCCTGGAAGGTGTTGAGGGCGTGGATCGCCTGCGCGACCACGGCGTCGTCGATCCCGCGGAAGGCGGTGGCGGGCACGGTGGCGTCCCAGCCCCTGCCCTGGCGGATGCGGAAGGCTTCCAGGGGCGTCCAGTTCAGCGCATCTTTGAAGTCCTCGAAGAGCGTGCCGACGAGTTGCTCGGCGACGTAGTGGCGGCCGTCCTCCAGCACGACGTGCAGGCCCGCGTGCATGGCCAGGGGGGCGTCGCCCGGGCCGCGGACGAGCCCGGCCTGCCAGCGGTCGAACGCCTCGATGGGCCGGATGAACAGCGCGCCGACGAGGCTGCTGGCGTCGCTCTGGAAGATGACGCCCGCCAGGTTGACGACTTGGCCGGGACGGACGGCGTTCTGGTGGGATGGCAGGCGGGTGAAAAGCGGGTCGGAAGGACGTTTCATGAAGGCGGAAGGCGGAGAGCGGAAGGCCGAAGGGTTTAAGGGACTCGTTTGGCGGTCTGGTCGGGGATGCCTTTCTGGCGGAGCACCAGCGACGTGGCGCGGCCATCGGCATCCTGGTTGAAGCTGACCTGCGCGTCCACCACCGTCGGGAAGAAGTCGGTGTCCGTTTCCGGGTACACCTCCAGCTTGTCCTGGCCGGTGAGCTGCACGAAATAGCGCCCGCCTTCCCGGCTGAACGTGAGGCTGGCTTGCGGGTTGAAGCTGTATTTACCCACGAAAGCATCGGCCGATTCAGGCTTGATCGGGATGGCAACACGCTGCTTCGGTTGCGCGGCCAGTTCGAACTGCGGGTTGAGCAGGTGCAAGCCGATGTCATCCACCGGGTTGGCCGTGTTGGAGAGCACCACCACGCCGACGTGGTTCGCCGCGTCGAAGCCGATGAACGAGCGGTAGCCGCCGGTGCTGCCGTTGTGCCAGAGGATCGGCGGGACGTGGACGCGGTTGACGTGCCAGCCCAGGGCGATGTCGTTGGCCGGGCCGCCCGCGCCGTTGCGGACCTCGTGCGTCAGCGCCACCGCCCCGGCGAGGGAGCCCTTGCTGGTGTCGAGGTTCGCCGCCAGGAATTTGAGCAGGTCGTCCGCGTCCGAGTGCAGCCCGCCCGCCCCGGCGAAGGCCGCCAGGTCCCAAGTGGCCGCCGGGGCGAGCCCGCGGTCGTAGGGCTGGGCGAGGCGCTTGCGCTGCGCGGGGCTCAGGTTGACGACCGTATCCGCCATGCCAAGCATCCGGCAGACGTTGCCCTCGACCAGCGTGGCGTAATCGGTCTGGGCGCGGTTGGCCAGGGCTTGTCCGAGCAGCGCCGCGCCGAGGTTGGAATAGTCGTACTGCGCGCCGACCTCGTGCTTGAGGCGGCTGGCCGCCACGAAACCGTAGAGCTGTTCCACGGAAAGGTCCGCGTAAGGGTTGGCGTTGTTTTTCGGTGCAAAGTTTTCCGGGAACGACGGCAGGCCGGATCGGTGAGTCGCCAGGTCCAGCAGCGTGATCGGCCGCTGGCCGGAGGCGGGCACCGCTGCCTGCGGCGGCAGGTATCTGGCGACGGGATCGTTCAACGCGACCTGCTTGCGCGCCACGGCCTCGGCCAGCAGCAGGGAGGTGAACACCTTGGTGATCGAGCCGATTTCGAACTCCGTCTTGCCGTCCACCTCGCGGCCGTTTTGAAGCGCGGTGCGGCCGTAGCCGATGACGCGGCCGCCCCGGGCGTCGATGAGGCCGACCACGAGGCCCACGCCGCGTTTGTCCGCGTCGATCCGGCTTTTCAGTATCCGCCGCACCGCTTCGTCCGGGTCGGGCTCCGGCGCGGACGCGGGGGACGGCGACGCCCCGGTTTCCGGCGTCGGGCAGGGCGGCGGGTCTTGCGCGCGCAACATGATCGGCAAGCAGGAGAGCGCCAGGAGCGCGGTTCCGAGGGCCAAACGACAAAAGAGCTGTGAGGTCGTCACAGCCCTTTGCTTAACGTCGCCCGGCGTTACTTGCCAGCGACAAACATCAGCCCGTTGTCGCGCACCTCGGCCACGATGTGGCTGCCCTCCTTAAAGCGGCCGGCGAGGATTTCCATGCTCAGCGGGTCGAGGATCTGCTTCTGGATGGCGCGCTTGAGCGGACGCGCCCCGTACACGGGATCGTACCCCGACTGCGCCAGCAAGGCCGCGGCGTCGTCGTTGAGCGTCAGCGTCATCTTCATCGCGTCGAGCCGCTTGGTCAGGCTGGCCAACTGGATAGTCACGATGCTCTTGAGGTCGGTGTCCGAGAGCCGGTCGAAGATGATGATTTCATCGACGCGGTTGAGGAATTCCGGGCGGAAATGCCCGCGCAGGGCTTCCATCACGCGGCGCTCGCTCTCGGTGGGCGAGAGGTCCTTGTCCAGGATGAACTGGCTGCCCAGGTTGCTCGTCATGATGATGACGGTGTTCTTGAAGTCCACGGTGCGGCCCTGGCCGTCGGTGATGCGGCCGTCGTCGAGCACTTGCAGCAGCACGTTGAACACGTCCGGGTGCGCCTTCTCGACCTCGTCAAAGAGCACGACGCTGTACGGGTGCCGCCGCACGGCCTCGGAAAGCTGGCCGCCCTCGTCGTAGCCGACGTAGCCCGGAGGCGCGCCGATCAACCGGGCGACCGTGTGCTTTTCCATGTACTCGCTCATGTCCAGGCGCACGAGGTTGTTCTCGTCGTCGAACAGGAACTCCGCCAGGGCGCGGGAAAGCTCCGTCTTGCCGACGCCGGTCGGCCCCAGGAACATGAACGAGCCCACGGGGCGGTTCGGGTCCTGCAAGCCCGAGCGCGAGCGGCGCACGGCGTTGGACACGGCCTCGATGGCCTCGCGCTGGCCGATGACGCGCCGACCCAGGCGGTCCTCCATCTTGACGAGCTTTTCGCGCTCGCCTTCCTTCATGCGGGCCACGGGGATGCGCGTCCAGGAGCTGACCACCTCGGCGATGTCGTCGGGGGTGACTTCCTCCTGCAACATGCGCGAGCCGTCGCCCTGCACCTCGCCCAGCTTGGCGTTGTGCGCCTCCAGGCGGCGCTGGAGTTCGGGCAGGCGGCCATACTGGATCTCGCTCGCCTTGCTCAACTCGCCCCGGCGCTGGGCCTGTTCGAGTTCGGTGCGCGCGGCGTCCACCTCCCGCTGGATGGCCTGCGCCTTGTCGATCTCGCTCTTTTCCGCTTGGAACTGCGCCGTCAGCCGGGCGCTCTGCTCCTTGAGGTCGGCCAGTTCTTTCTCCAGCTTCGCCAGGCGTTCCTGGCTGGCAGGGTCTTTCTCCTTTCGCAGCGCCTGGCGCTCCATCTCGCCCTGCATGATCTGCCGGTCGATCTGGTCGATCTCGGTGGGCTTGGAGTCCAGTTCGATCTTCAGGCGCGAGGCGGCCTCGTCCACGAGGTCCACGGCCTTGTCGGGCAGGAAACGCTCGGTGAGGTAACGGTGGGAAAGCTGGGCGGCAGCGACCAGGGCGGAGTCCAGGATGCGGACGCCGTGGTGAACCTCGTAACGTTCCTTGAGGCCGCGCAGGATGGCGATGGTGTCCTCCACGCTGGGCTCGTCCACGACGACGGGCTGGAATCGGCGCTCCAGGGCGGCGTCCTTCTCGATGTACTTGCGGTACTCGTCCAGAGTGGTCGCGCCGATGGTGCGGAGTTCGCCGCGCGCGAGTTGGGGCTTGAGCAGGTTGCTCGCGTCCACGGCCCCTTCGGCCGCACCTGCGCCGACGATGGTGTGCAGCTCGTCGATGAAGAGAATAATCTCGCCCTCGCTAGAGGTGACTTCCTTGAGGAATGCCTTGAGCCGGTCCTCGAACTCGCCGCGGAACTTGGCTCCCGCGATCATGGACCCCAAATCCATGGCGATGATGCGCTTGCTCTTGAGCGATTCGGGCACGTCGCCCGCGACGATGCGCCGGGCCAGCCCCTCGACAATGGCCGTCTTGCCGACGCCGGGGTCGCCGATGAGCACGGGATTGTTCTTCGTGCGGCGGCTGAGCACCTGCATGACACGGCGGATCTCGTCGTCGCGGCCGATCACGGGGTCGATCTTGCCGCGCCGGGCCTTCTCAGTGAGGTCCTGGCCGTATTTTTCGAGCGTCTGGTACTTGCCCTCGGGGTTCTGGTCGGTGACGCGCTGGTTGCCGCGCACCTGCACGAGCGCCTGCATGAGCCGGTCATGCGTGACCTGAAAATCCTTGAGGAGCCGAGCGGCGGGATCGCTGCCCTTGACCAACGCGAGCAGGTAGTGCTCCGCGCTCAGGAACTCGTCCTTGAGCGAGACCATCTCCTTGTTAGCAGCGTCGAGGGTTTGACGGAGAGGGTGGGAAAGCTGGAGATTGCCGCTGCCGCTGACGATTTTCGGGCGGCGGGCGAGTTCGGCGTCGAGCCGTTCGCCAAGCTTGGGCGTGGAGGCACCGACTTTTTCAAGCAGGGGACGTGTGACGCCCTCGGATTGATCCAGAAAAGCGCGCAGGAGGTGTTCGTTGGTCAATTCGGAATGCCCGCGCTCGGTGGCATCGTTCTGAGCGGCCTGGATGGCCTGCTGGGTCAGTGTGGTAAACTTATCGGGTTGCATGAAGTCTGTATCAAAATAAGACAGTACGAGGGCACAGTTTGTTCAAGCAAACCGGGCGCTGGCGCGGAAAAACAAGCGAGTTCCAACCCTCCATCGGCGAGGGCAGCAGGATTTGCGTGTGACACCCTCTCAGGCAGGCATCTGTCATTCCCCGTGGAAACGATTATAATGTTAGCAGCTATGAACGCTTCAAAACTTTGTTCGTCCCTCGTGGTGGCAGTGGTTAGTTTGTTCTCGCCCGGTACGACCGGCACCGCCTTTGCGTCCGGCGGCGCGGGTGGCGCGGCCGGAGCTCCCGGATCCGCCGGGGCCGCGAGCGGTGGCGGACATGGCGGTGGCGGAATTGCCCCGGTCGGGGCCCATTCTTTCGCGGGCAGTTCGGGCAGTTTTCATGGGACCGCCGGGGCCACTTCATTTCACAGCACAGCCACTGCGTACAACGGAGCACCCCGTTATCTGCCGGGCGGCTTCACGCCGAATATTTCAGGCGTGCTAGGCACCCGGAACCGCCCTGCGTCGATGAACAGCGCAAACCGCCCGGCGAAGGTCACCCGGGCGGACGCGAGCGTAGCGCGCTCGATGGCCCCGAGCCGGGCACGGGTGAGCAACGCTTGGACGGACCCATCGACGCCCGGTGTGAACCGTGCGGCGCTGGCAAACCTGGAGAACCGCTCCGACGCCGCTTACCGCAACTACATCGGTAACGGCAACTACAGCGGTTTGACGACGCCTGATGGCTTCTACGGGACTTTGCTGTACCCGGGAGCTTACGGTTCCGCGTTGAACAGCTACTTCGACCGGCTTGGTGCCAACGGTGCGCTGGTAAACAACGTTGGCGCGTACAGCTACGCACAACCGCAGAACTGGTACGGTCCCAACGCGGGCGACCATCCTTACTGGCCCAACGGCTATCGCCCTTATTTCGGTGGGTACGGATATCCGTTCTTCGGATCGTACTTCGGGTTTGGTGATGGTGATTTCGGCACCTATGGCAATGCCAGTCTCAACAGCGGCGTCGATCCCGTCGCGCCGGATCAGTCCGTGGCGACGGTGGAGGATGGCCAGCCTGCCCCGATGACCGATCAGCAGTTGCAAAACCCGCCTGTGCCCGACCGCGCGGTGGCAGGCAAGCCCACCAATGGACCGGACTCACTGGTAGAAGCCGTGCAGGACGAACTCACCCGGCGTGGCTACTTCGCGGGCAAGGTGGACGCCATCTACGGCGAGGAGACGAAAACGGCGCTCCGCCGGTTTCAGACTGACCAGAAGCTCAACGTCACGGGCAGGATCAACGAGGCGACCCTGCACGCGCTGGAATTGGATTAAGCCCCAAAGGTTCAGGTCTCGAACTTCGTGCGCGCTTCCAGCCAGCGGGCCAGGAATGTGACCGGCAGTGTGAGCACGAGGTAGCCAGCGGCGACGGTGCCGTAGCACTCGAATGAACTGTAGGTGATGTTACTTGTCTCCATGGCGTTTTTGGTGAATTCGCCCACCGAAATGGTGGAGAGGAGCGCGCTGTCTTTGATCAGCGAGACCAACTGGCCCGCCAGCGGCGGCATGACCTGGCGCAGGGCTTGCGGGAAAATGACGTAGCGATACGTTTGCACGCGCGACAACCCGATAGCCTTGGCGGATTCGAGTTGGCTGCGCCCGATGCTCTCGATCCCGGCGCGGATGATCTCGCTGATGTAGGCACCGTAGGAAATCGACAGGATCATGACTCCCGCCACGTTGCGGTCGTCGATGCCCATGGCATGGGCGGTGACGTAGTAAAAGAACAAAATCTGCACGAGCAGCGGCGTGCCCCGTACCAGGTCCACGTACACCCGGTTGACGTAACGCAACGGCAGAAAGGGCGAGCGTCCCGCCAGAGCGGAAACCAACCCGCACAAGACACTAAGCGCCAGCGACGCGAACGCGATGCCGATCGTCAACTCGTAACCAGTGATGAACTTCTCGCGGTAGCGCCACATGCCCGCCCAATTCCAGGGCACGTCGAGCAGCGCCACAGGCACGAACACCGCCAACGCGATCAAGCCGAGTGCCACCGCGAGGTTTGCGGCCCGCACCCTCCGGGGCAGCGCCGCCGTCGAACCCTCGGGCGGCTGGAAGAACCAGCGCGCCCAGGCCCCCCGCCCTGGCGGATGGTCCGTCAAGGCTGGTAGAGCTGGTCGAAAATCGCACCGTCGTCGAAGTGGACCTGCTGCACCTTCGCCCACCCGCCGAAGGTGGTCTTCACGTCGATCATGTCCGCTGGCTTGAACACGTCCGCGTGTCTGGACAACACGTCGGGGTCGGAGGGCCGGTAGAAGTACTTCGCGGCCAGCTCCTGCGCCGCCGGCGTGTAAAGGAATTGCAGGTACGCCTCAGCGACGGTGCGCGTGCCGTGCTTGTCGACGTTCTTGTCCACCACGGCAATCGGGGCCTCCGCCCGCATGCTCACCGAGGGCATGATCGCTTGGAACTTGCCGTAACCGGCCAGCGAAGGGTCCGCCTGGATGAACAGCGCCTCGTTCTCGAAAGTCAGCAGCGCGTCGCCGAGGCCGCGCTGGGCGAAGCTCGTGGTGGCCGCTCGGCCGCCCGTATCAAGGATGATGACGTTCTTGAACAACCGCCGGACGAAATCCCGCGCTTTGCCCTCGTCGCCGTTGTTCTTCCGGAGTGCGTAGCTCCAAGCGGCGAGGTAGCTGTAGCGGCCGTTGCCGCTGGTCTTGGGGTTCGGGACGATGAGTTGCATCCCCGGCTTGACGAGGTCGTCCCAATCCTTGATGCCCTTCGGGTTGCCACCGCGGACCAGGAACATGATCGTGGAGATATACGGGGCGCTTTCGTGGGGGAAGTGCGTGCGCCAGTCGCTGGCGAGCAGGTGCCCGCGTTCGGCCAGGATGTCGATGTCGGTGTCCTGGTTCATCGTGACCACGTCGGCGTCGAGGCCGTCGAGCACCGCGCGGGCTTGCGCGCTGCTGCCGTTGTGGGACATCGTGACCGTCACGTCCTGCTGGGCCTTCTGCTTCCAGTTGGCGACGAAGAGCGGGTTCAGGTCACGGTAGAAGGGGCGGGTCACGTCGTAGGAGACGTTCAGGAGCGTCACCGGCTCAGGCGTGGCGGACGCCACACCGCGGACCAGGCAAACGGCAAAAAGCAGGCGCAGGAGAAATTTCATGAGCAGACCGGGACAGGCAAAGGACTGTGTGCCCACGGCGGCGGGTGTCAAGCGAACCGCGGCCGGAATCGAAACCGCGCAAGCTGGCTACCCGGACGTTTTCGACGGCATGCTCGCGCGTGTTTCCTGCAAACGCTGCAACAAGTACGGCAGCAACTGCTTTTTGCGCGACACCACCCCGTCCAACTGCCACAATCCTACCCCGTCAGGCGGATAGTCGATGTGCTGCCGGTAATCCTCCGAGCCGCTGACGAGCAGCAGCGAGTTCTGCGTGTTGATGTCCGTCACGAGCAGCGCCGAGAAGAACAGCCGCTCCCTCGCGCAGAACGTATCCAGCGCCGCCGCGATTTCACCGTGTTTTTCCCGGAACAGCCCGAAGCCGAGTTCCTCGATCTGCGCCACGCTGAAGCGTAAGCCCTCCTCGTCGTACTCCTTGCAGTCCGAGGTGACGACTTCCTCGGGCCGCAACGTGAGCAGCGGCGAGCCGACCGCAAAGATGTCCGCGGCGAGCGTCGTGCCGTCCACGCCCGCGATCTTCGACAACCGCTCCAACACGGCGCGGTCCGTCGCCGTCGCCGTGGGCGAGGAGAGATTGAGCGTGTCGGAGATCACGCCGGCCATCAGCAGCCCGGCCGTGGACGGCGGGATGTCGATTCCGTGCTGCTGGTGGAGCATGGTGACGATGGTGCAGGTCGATCCCACCGGGTTGTTCCAGAAGTGGATCGGCGCGTCCGTCGAAAAGCCGCCGAGCCGGTGGTGGTCGATCACCTCGATGATGGGCAGCTTATCCGCCCCGGCCACGGCCTGCGAAAGCTCGTTGTGGTCCACGAGGATCAACTGACGCGGCACGTCCTTGAGGAAGTCGCTCTTGGTCAGCACACCCAGGAGCTTCTTGTCGTGGTCCAATACCGGGAACAGCGAATCGGCGGACGCCGCCGCCTTCGCGCGGGCGGCGTCGAGCGGCACGTCGGGGCCGAAGAAGCTGAACTCCCGCTCCACCATGCGCCCGGCGCGCACCGCCCCGCGCGCCAGCAGCACGGTCGTCGCCGTGTCGTGGCGTGAGCGCATGAGCGTGACGCCTGCGGCAGCAGCCTTGCGCTGGATTTCCGCCGAGACCGGGAATGCGCCCGTGACGATCAGTGCGCGCACGCCCTCGTCGATGCACAAAGACTGGATGTTGTCGCGGTCGCCGACCAGTACCACCAACCGCTTGATGGGCTGTTCGCGGATGCGCCGCGGCAGCGTCTCGGTTTTCACCGCTGCGACGAGCAGGACATAATCCTGGATCTCGGCGTCCGCCTCGTGACCGGTGACGGTCAACCCCTCGAACGTCTGCACGATGTCGGCCAAGGCGGCACGGACGATCCGGGCGTTCTTGAGGTTCGCCGCTGGCGGGAAAAGCTGCTGGATCAGCGGGATCGCGCTCAGCAGCCCGAGGCAGTGTCCCCCTTCGTCCACCACGGGGAGGCCGCGCACGCGCCGTTCCTCAATGGAGCGCAACGCTTCCGCGATCGAATGGTCCGCGCGGATGGAAACCACCTCGCGCGTCATCACGTCGCGCACCTGCGGGGTGACGTTGCTCAGGAACGCGGGCGCTTCGACGCCGAACCGGTCGAGCACATACTGGATGCGGGCGTTGAGGTTGCCAGCCCGGGCCGGGGTCACGTCCTTCCAACCCAGCGCCTGCTTGAGCCGCGCGTAGGCCAGCGCGGAACAGACCGAGTCCATATCGGGATTACGGTGGCCAATGACGATGGTTTGCACGGGAAAAAAGGGACGGCAGCGGTAGGCGGGACAAGACAAAGGCGGGGGCCGCGACTTGGGCCGCACGCGCAAACATCAGTGGGGCCCGATCATTGCTCTGTCCGCTTGAATAAACCGAACGACCGCCGGTCTAAGGTTGAACAATCCCAGCCGTAAATCAAACCACCCCAATGAAAATCCCCGCCTTGTTGACCCTCCTCCTGGCGGCGTTGTTGGCAGCCCTGCCAACTCGCCACGCCCAGGCGGAGGACGTGTCTTTCGACGTCTTCTACAACACGCTCGCCGACGACGGCGACTGGTACAACACGCCCGACTTCGGCTACGTGTGGCACCCCAACGTCGCTACGGACGCCAACTGGCGGCCGTACACGGACGGCTATTGGGCGCAGACCGATGACGGCTGGACGTGGGTTTCCTACGAGTCGTTCGGCTGGGCGACCTACCACTATGGACGCTGGACCCGGATCAAGGACATCGGCTGGGCCTGGACGCCCGGCTACCAGTGGGGCCCGGGCTGGGTCTCCTGGCGCACGAGCGACGAATACGTCGGCTGGGCTCCCCTGCCCCCCCGGGCGTTGCATGCGGGCGGCGGCGGCGCGACGCTGACGGTCGACTACAACGACGTGGAGGCCGTGGACGATGGTTACACCAGCGCCGTGGACCAAGACTACGATATCGGTCCCGACAACTATTGCTTCGTGGCCACGCCGCAGTTTGGCGCGCCGGTGCTCGCCCGGGTGCTGCTGCCCGCGCAGCGCAACATCGTCATCATCGAGAACACGCGCAACGTGACGAACATCTACTACCGCCGGGGTCCGGAGCGCACGGTGGTCTACAACAGCGGCCCGGACTTCGCCTTCATCAGTGGGCGCGTGGAGCGGCCGATCCAGCGCCTGCGCTTGGAACAGCGCGACGACGTGGCGTACCTGCGCGAGAGCGGCCGGAGCGGCGGCAACCCGACGGTCGTGCGCGGCGGCGCGCTGGTGGTGGCGGCACCGATCATCGCGCGGCGTCCGGTGAACTTCGAGCAGGTCCGGCCGTTGCGGATCAAGCAGAGCCTGTCCCAGCCGCAGCTGGTGCACGGCTGGAGCAATGCGGGCGGCGACCCGCGACAGGTGGAACGCCTGCGCGAACACTTCAAGGAGCAGGCCCAGGCCGCGCCCCGGCAGGCCCGGGCGGATCTGCCGCCGCAGAACGTGGCCCCGGCCCCCGAACCCGCCGGACGGCCCGCCGGACCCACGGCCAGCCAGGAGGACTCGGACCGCGTCGCCCGGCGCGACGCCGCCCAGCGCGACAAGGCCGCCCGTGACAAGGTGCGCACCGGGAACGGGAACAACCCGCCCGCCGCGGCTGGCCAGCCGTTTGCCAACGGCCAGAACCCTGCCCCCGACAACCGGGGCAACCACAACGGCGAGGACCGCGATGCGCGCCGGGCGGCCAGGGAACAGGCCCAGCAGGCTCGGGCCACGAACGGGAACAATCCGCCCGCTCTCGCCCCCGACCAGGACGAGCGGGCCGCCCGCCGCGCGGCCCGGCCGGGTGACGCGTCACACAAGCCGGCCCCCCACAGCCCTGCGCGGTCCCCCCCCGCGCAGCCGG
>CALMAQ010000307.1 GCA_937859745.1 uncultured Verrucomicrobiota bacterium
GGCGTGGGGTTCACTCCTGATCTCCGCAAGCCGTCCCGGAAAGTTGCGCGCTCCGTCCTTCGTTCGCGCCTGCCGCCGCGCGCTGCTCTGCGGCGTTGCCGCGCTGGCTTTTTCCTCGCCCTGCTCCCGGGCCGCCGCGGACGAGCCATCGTCCGTCCGGGAACCGGCCGCCACCGCCCCGGCCGATCCGGCGGAAGGCAGACGCATCCTCGTGACCGGGGTGGTCCTGACCGGCCTGCTCATCGGCATGGAGCGTTGCTGTTCCTGGCGCCTGGCCGTGGACCAGCGCCGGGCCGCCGCGAACCGGCGGACGTTTGCGGAGATCGTGCCGCCGCTTACCACTCCCGCGCGGGCGGACCAGGAAGCGCCCACCTTCCGCGCGAGGGAGACAGACAAGGGCTTGCCGCCCCAGGGCCGTCTCGCCTGACCCGCCACCCGGCAGGGTCGTCAGAAGAAAGGCGCGGGACGCCCGGACGCCGCCGGACGGGCCGGCCGGTGCCTGCCGCGGAGAACGCCGGAGACTCGGGACCGTTCCCGGGCTATCGTGCAGGGGCCCATCCCCACGCAAGTGACCAATTCTCCCGCAAAGCCACGGCGACTCGCGGCACCTGCCCTGCCATGGGTCAAGCTCATCCTGATCTGGCTGGCGTGCGCGGGCCCGGCCGCCGCGCAGGAACCCGCCCCGGCCTACACGGAACCGCTCGGCATCGCGCTGGAAACGGTGCCGTATCCCCACCCGGTGCATTATCTGCCCCTGGAGATCGAGGGGCAGGCGGCCCGCATGGCCTACATGGACGTGAGTCCCACGGGCACCGCGAACGGCCAGAGCGTGCTGCTGCTCCACGGCAAGAATTTCTACGGCGACTACTGGGAAGCGACGGCCCGGGCGCTCGCGTCCGCCGGATACCGCGTGATCGTGCCGGATCAGGTGGGTTTCGGCAAATCCTCCAAGCCGGACATCCACTACAGCTTCGACAACCTCGCCGCCAACACGGCGAAATTGCTGGATGCGCTCGGCGTAGAGCAGGCGGCCGTGGTCGGCCACTCGACCGGCGGCATGCTGGCGGTGCGGTTCGCGCGCACGTTCCCGCAACGGGTGAGCCGCCTCGTGCTGGAAGACCCCATCGGCCTGGAGGATTACCGGCTCGTGATCCCGCCGCCGTCGCTGGAAACCTTGTACCAGGCGGAGCTGGCCAACACGGACCCCGCGAAAATCCGGGCGTTCTTCGCGCGTTACTTCGCGCATCCCGAGCGGGCGCGGTTCGAGAATTTCGTCGAGACCCAGACGCGGGTGACGCTGAGTCCCGAGTACCCGCGTTGGGCGAAGGCTTCCGCGCTGATGTACCTCGCGATCTACCAGCAGCCGGTGCGCTACGAATACCGTTTGCTCCAGATGCCCACGCTGCTCGTGGTGGGAGCGCAGGACCGCACCGCCCCCCTGCGGCAGTACGCCGCGCCGGAGGCCGCCGCGACGCTGGGCCACTTCCCGGAACTGGCCCGCGAGGCGGCGCGCGAAATCCCGCACGGCGAAGCCGTGGTGATCGAGGAATGCGGCCACCTTCCCCACCGCGAACAGCCGGAACGGTTCCAGCAGGTGCTCTTGGATTTCCTGGGCAAGCCGTAGGAAGCTCGTGCCCTTTGATCCCAAGGGCGCGGGGGGCCGTCCGCCGATGGGGGTCGAGAAGATGCTGCGCGTGTACTTCCTCCAGCCGTGGTATGCGCCGGCGGACGGGGCACTCGAAGACGCGCTCTACGACAGTCAGGCCCCGCGCACGTTCGTGGGCATCGCGCCGGGCGGCGGCGAAGCGGTGTCTGATGCCACCACCCGGCTCCACTTCCGCCACCTAAAACCCTGGTCGCACCGCTGACCCAGGTGCCGAATACCGCGCGAAGCTTCCGGACACGGTCATGATCCACCCTGCACAGAAAACCCCGCTTTGATCAGCGGTTGCTTGGTGTGGCGTGACGGGGCTGCACGGGGCTTCCACTGGCCTGCTCGCTGCTGCCTTGCGCCTGATGTCAAAGCGGCGTCGCTAAACAACGAAAAGCCCCGCCCGGCACATCGCCAAGGCGGGGCCGTGGCAGAACTCGAAAGCTTTACGCCACCTGCGCGCTGCGGCGGCGTGCGACACCGAAAGATCGTGGTCATCCTGAAACATTGCCACGTCGCGGCTTTGTCATCGCCCGCACGGCGGCTGGTCCGACGTTCAAGGCGGCTGCCAGAGATCAGGTGCAAATCCTCGGGACTCGTGATAGAACCGCTCTGGACATGCACCACGCCGACCTTTCCCGCTGGCAGCACGAACATCGTTACACGACCGGCAGCCCCATGGGCGAGCGCCGCACGATCCTCGTCACCGGACTGACGGCTGCCATGATGATCCTGGAGATCGTCGCCGGTCACTTTCTGCACTCGATGGCGCTTTTTGCCGACGGCTGGCACATGGGCACTCATGTCGTTGCCTTGGGCATCTCGGCTTTTGCTTACGTCTTTGCGCGCCGCCACGCCGACGACGCCCGCTTTGCCTTCGGCCCGAGCAAGATGGGTCCGCTGGGTGGTTATACCAGCGCCATCATCCTCGTCGGAGTCGCCCTCTATATTGCTTTCGAGGCGACAACCCGCCTGCTGCACCCGCTGCCCATCGCGTTCAACGAAGCCATCGGCGTGGCCTCCCTCGGCTTGGGCGTCAACCTGTTGAGCGCATTTTTGCTCAAGGACGATCACCACCACCATCATCACCACGGCCATGGCCACGACCACCATGAGCACGATCACGGCGACGCCCACCCCGCTCACGGCGCGGACCTGAACCTGCGTGCGGCTTACGTCCACGTCCTCGCCGACGCGGCAACCTCCGTGGCCGCCATCCTGGCGCTGACGTTGGGCAAATTCTTCGGCTGGTCCTGGCTGGACCCTTTCGTCGGCGCGGTCGGCGCGCTGGTGGTCGGCCAATGGGCTTACGGGTTGATCCGTGACACGAGCCGCGTGTTGCTGGACCGCGAAATGGACCCGGCGGCTCTGGAGGAAATCCGGGAAGCGATCGAAAGCGACGGGGACAGCCGTGTCACCGATTTGCACTTGCTGCGCGTGGGTCTGAACGAGTTTGCGGTGGTGGCGTCGGTAGTCACCGGCGAGCCGCGCACCCCGGAGGACTACAAGGCGCGGATCCGCCAGCACGAGGAGTTGGCCCATGTGACCATCGAAGTGAACCTGTGCGCTGAGCACGAGTTCGCTCACGAGCACACCAGAGCTTGAAAACATGTCTTACCCGCGCTTTGGCCTTTCCCGCTCCCGGACCGCGCCGGTTGTCCGCGTCGTTTCTCTCGCGGTTCTCCTGGCGAGCGTCGCGGTGACGCACCCCCCGGCCCTTGCCCAGTCTCCGGCAACCTCGGCCACTCCGGGAGCATCCGGCTACCACCTCGACGCGACCTGGAAGCCGGGCGGCGAGGGCGGCTGGGATTATCTCACGGTCGATCCGCAGGCGCATCGTCTCTACGTGACGCGCACCGACCGGGTGCAGGTCATCGACACGGATAAAGGGACGGCGGTTGGCGAGGTGCCGGGCCTGGACGGTGGACACGGGACCGCCCTCGCACCGGAGTTCAACCGCGGGTTCGCCACCAGCGGCAGAAACGGCCAGGTCGTGGTGTTCGACCTCAAGACCCTCCGGCCCCTCGGTGAACCGGTCTCCGTCGGCGAGAAGCCCGACGCCATCATCTACGAACCGCTGACCAAGCATGTTTTCGCCTTCAACGGGGAGAGCGACAACGCGACCGTCATCGACGCGGCGACCTCGAAGGTTGTGGCCACGATTCCGCTGGGCGGCGGGCCCGAGTTCGCCGTCTCGGACGGCAGCGGCACCCTGTACGTCAACCTGGCAGACAAGAGCGAGACGCTCGCCATCGACATGCGGGAAAACACCGTCACGCACCGCTGGCCGCTGGCACCGGGCGACGCGCCGACCGGCCTGGCGTGCGATCCGGCCGGGCGGCGGCTCTACGCTGGCTGCCACAACGAACAGATGATCGTGCTCGACGCCGACAGCGGCAAGATGCTTGCCACCCTGGGCATCGGCAAGGGCGTGGACGCCTGCGCGTTTGATCCGGCCTCGGGTTTCGCGCTTGCCTCCTGCGGTGATGGCACGTTGACAATCGCCAGGGAAGAACCGGCGGGGATCTTTCAGTCCATCGAGCAGGTCCAGACCCGTCCGAGCGCCCGCACGATGGCGCCCGACCGCAATCCCACGCCGGGTACCTGGCCGCCGCCGAGTTCGAGCCGGCGCCGACGCCCGCGCCCGGTGCCGCGCGAGCGCGGCCAAGCATGATTCCGGGCACCTTCACGATCCTCAAGTTCGTTCGCTAGAGGGGCGTGGAGCCAAGGAAGCGGAAAATCGCGGCGCAGCTTCCAGCCGCCGGGTCCACAGCTTGGATCTTGCGGCCGCCGCCAGCGTTCGCCCGGGTTTTCGCCCTCGCGCCGATTCAAAGTGCCAGGCAGTCCTGTAGGGTTTGTGTTCGCGTCGTTGCCTGCCACTCGGGTTTGCCGGGAGCAGCCTCTAGAAATGCTGGATCAGGAAAGCACCGACGAAGAAACAGGCGACTCCGGCCAGGCGCGGCCAACTGGCCGGATGTGCGTCCAGGCCGAACAGGGAAAAATGGTCCAGCGCCACGGACACGGCCACCTGGGTGGCGATGGCCAAAGCCATCACGGTGCCGGTGCCAAGCTTCGGGGTGGCGAGAACCAGCACCGACAAATACGCCGCGCCTAAAATGCCGCCGGTCCACATCCACCACGGCAGATGTGAAGCGGCCGCCCAGCCTTTTGGCAGCACGGTGCGGGTGAAGAGCAAGTAAATGCCCAGCACCGCCCCGCCGAGCAGACCGCTGAGAAACGCCGAAAAAATGGGGTTGCCTACTTGCTTGCCGAGCAGGGAGTTGATGGCAGCCTGCAAGGACTGGAGAACCCCGGCCAACAGTGAGAGCAAAATGTAGAGGATGGTCATACGCGTGTCCTATTCGCCGACCAGGGGGCGAAGCATTGGGGAACAACGCTGTTTGCGGCAAAAAAGCGAACGAGCGCGACTGCAAAGCAAACGATCCACCGGGTCCAAACCTGGAAAAAGAGGATGCCGAAGATTCTACTGACTGACCTGTTTCTCGCGTCCCGTTTTCGCCCGCCGACTGCAACCGGAAGAACCGGCACCGGCGTATGTGCTTCTTTCCGGCCAAGACAGCCCGTTCCTGACGAAAATCCCGTCGGAGGGGCGGGCGGCACATACCTCCGTGGACCATCCGCCCGACCTCGACCCAGCCGCCGGTATCCGCCAACTGCTCGCCAGCGCGCTCGTCACTCCGGCGACCCGAGCCGCGTTGACCGCTCGATTGGAGCCGGAAGCTCCGGGCAACGCTTCAGCAGCGACGGCGTTTTTCGACGAAGGGGAGTTTGCCACGCTGGCCGCCGTTTCTGCGCGGCTCCTGCCGCCCGGAACCCCTCCCACGCCAGTGGAAGGGGCCGTACAAATTGATGCCCGGCTGGCCGGGGGCGGCGGCAACGGCTGGCGCTTTGACAAACTCCCGCCGGACGCAGAAGCCTATCGGGACGGCCTGCGCGGGTTGAACGAAAGCGCACAAGCGGCGGGCGCGCCAACCTTCCCATCCCTGACGAACGCGCAGCAAGACGCCATCCTCGCGGCGCTCGCGCGTGGCGAAGCGGTTGGTTCCACCTGGTCGCGGTTGGACGGCCGCCGCTTTTTTGAGGAAGTGCTGGCGGAGCTTTCGGAGTTCTACTTCAGCCATCCGCTCGCCCAGCAAGCCATCGGCTACGCGGGGTTCGCCGACGCCGCCGGCTGGCGCAAGATCGGCTTGAATGAACGGGAGCCCTGGGAACCGGCCGCGGGCCAGCAGAAGTTCGGTCTGCCCGCGATCCTGCCCGCGCGCGCCGAGCAAAGACAGGGGGAGTTGCCCTCGCCGTCCGTCCGGCGGTTTGCCGAGCAAGAACCGGTCGATGCGGTGGTCATCGGGACCGGGGCGGGCGGGGGACCACTCCTGGCACGGCTCGCGCAGGCAGGGTTGAAAGTGGTGGCGCTGGAAGCCGGGAAATTCTGGAACCCGGCGCGTGATTTCGCCACGGACGAGCGGGAGCAGAACAAGCTTTTCTGGACGGATGAACGCCTGAGCGCGGGTGGCGATCCGCTGGCGTTCGGCAACAACAATTCGGGGATCGGGGTCGGCGGTTCGACGCTGCATTTCACGGCCTACACCCCCCGGCCGCAGCCGGACGATTTTCGTTTGCACACGGAGTTCGGCGTCGGGGTGGACTGGCCGCTTTCCTACGAGGACCTGGAGCCGTACTTCGATGCATTGGAAACGCTCCTGGGTGTCAGCGGGCCGAGCCCGTATCCCTGGGGACCCTCCCGCCGCCGCGGCTACCCGCTGGCCCCCTTGCCGCTCAACGCCGCCGCGCAACTCATGCAGCGCGCCTGCGTCGGTTTGGGCATCCGGACGTCGCCCGCGCCCAACGCCGCCCTCTCCGCGCCTTACCATCAGCCGGGCGTGGGCTGGAGGCCGGCCTGCACGAACCGCGGGTTTTGCCAGGCGGGCTGCTCGGTCGGTGCGAAGGCGAGCGTGGATGTCACCTTTATTCCCCTCGCCCTGGCGGCGGGCGCGGAGGTGCGCAGCGAATGCTTCGTCACGCAGATCGAGCGTGATGCCAAGGGGCGCGTGAACGGAGTCGTCTATGTTCAGGATGGACAGGAGCGCCGCCAGCGTTGCCGGCACGTTTTTCTGTGCGCCGGGGGCGTCGAGACGCCGCGCTTGCTGCTCATGAATGGGTTGGCCAACGGCAGCGGGCAGGTCGGACGCAATTTCATGGCGCACACGGGTCTGCAACTCTGGGCGCATTTTGAAGAGGAAACTCGCCCCTTCAAAGGCATTCCCGGCGGCTTGATCAGCGAGGACACGCATCGCCCGAAAGACGCAGATTTCGTCGGCGGCTATCTTTTGCAAAGCATCGGCGTGATGCCCGTGACTTACGCCAGCCAACTCGCGCGCAGCGGGCAGGGAGTCTTCGGCGCAGCCCTGGGCGAACACATGCGCCGGTACAACCACGTCGCTGGCATCAACATCCTCGGCGAATGCCTGCCCTCGCCGCAGAACTACCTGGAACTGAGCGCCGAAAAGGACGCACGCGGCCTGCCGAAACCGCGCATCCACTTCACCGCCGCAGAGAACGAGCGCCGGCTCACCGCCCACGCGGACAGAACGATGCGCGCCATCTGGGATGGCGCCGGGGCGCGGGAGCCCTGGGCTTTCCAGCGTTTCGCGCACATCCTCGGGGCCTGCCGCATGGGTCATGACGCGCAAAACGCCGTCGTGGACGCCGAAGGCCGCTCTTTCGACGTGCCGGGCCTTTACGTCTGCGACAATTCCGTTTTCCCCAGTTCGCTCGCGGTCAATCCCGCCCTGACCATCATGGCACTTTCCCTGCGGACGGCCGACCGTTTTCTCGCGGCGAACCAATCATGAGTCCGGACTTCCTCGCGGTGCTGGAAAAGGCCGGCAGCGCCACCGACCCCGATGGCGACCAACACGGCGGCGCGGGTGGCAAGGACGGCAGCGGGCTGCCCACCGGCGCGCGGGGCAACTTCATGTTCGCCACCGGCATCGAATGCTCGAACCCCACCATCGGCCAGGGCCGCACCCGCCGCGACCAGCTCGAAGAATGCGGGCACTACACCCATTGGAAGGAAGATTTGCGCCTCGTCCGCGAACTGGGACTGCGGGTGTTGCGCTATGGACTGCCCTACCACAAGACCCACCTCGGACCGGGCCGGTACGACTGGAGCTTCGCCGACGAGGCGATGCGGGAGATGCAGCGGCTGGAAATCACCCCGATCCTCGACCTGCTCCACTTCGGTGTGCCCGACTGGCTGGGCAACTTCCAGAACCCCGAATTGCCGCTGCACTTCGCCGACTACGCCGAGGCCGTGGCGCGGCGCTACCCGTGGGTGCGCCACTACACCCCGGTCAACGAGATCTACGTGACCGCCCGGTGCAGCGGCAAGGACGGCATCTGGAACGAGCAACTCAGGAGCGACCGCGCGTTCATCACCGCGCTCAAGCACGCCGCCGCCGCGAGCATCGTCGCCGCGCACCGCATCGCGCGCCACCGACCCGACTGCATCATCGTGCAAAGCGAGAGCGCCGAGTATCTGCACGAGGCCACCGCTTCGCCTACCGCGGAGGTCGCGCTGGCCAACAAGCTGCGCTTCCTTTCGCTCGATCTGCTCTACGCGAATCCACCCGACGCGGACGTTTTCGTCTATCTCTCCGACCACGGGCTGACCCGCCGGGAGTACGACTGGTTCATGAAGGGCGAGCCACCCGGCTACCAGGTCATGGGCAACGACTATTACGGCAAGAACGAGCGCATCAAGTTGCCGGACGGCAGGATCATCGAGGCGGAGGACGTGCTGGGCTGGTTCCAGATCACGCGGGAATACTACGAACGCTACCGCAAGCCGACGATGCACACGGAGACCAACATCTTCGACCCCGTCAAGGCACCGACGTGGTTATGGAAGCAATGGGTGAACATCCTGCGGATCCGCAAAATGGGCGTGCCGGTGCTGGGCTTCACCTGGTATTCGCTGACCGACCAGATCGACTGGGACATCGCGCTGGCCGAAAAGAACGGCACGGTGAACGCCTGCGGGCTGTACGACCTGCAGCGGCGCGAGCGGCCGGTGGCGCAGGCGTACCGCGAACTCCTCAACGCTTTTGGCCGGATCACCATCGTGCCCAAGGGCGAGATGTTCGAGGTGACCGAGCAGCCCGCGATGCTCAAAATGGAAGTCTGATTTTGCCGTGCCCGCCATGAAAATCGAAGTCGGCACCACGACGCTGCACGTCCACGAGCAGGTCGGCCACGGGTCCACCGGCCGTCCGGCCCTGGTATTCCTGCATTATTTCGGTGGCTCGGGGCGCACTTGGAAGCCGGTGATGGACGCGCTGGTGGCCGCAGGCTGGCGCTGCTTAGCCCCGGATTTACGCGGTTTCGGCAAATCGCCCGCGCCGGGAGAGGATTGGACGCACCACACCGTGGACAAGATGGCCGATGACATCGCCGGCCTGGTCGGCCGGCTGGAGCTGGAGCGGTTCATCGTGGTGGGCCATTCGATGGGCGGCAAGGTGGCCCTGGCCTTGGCGGCCCGGCAGCCCGCTGGACTGGTGGGCCTGGCGTTGGTGTCGCCTTCCCCGCCCACGCCCGAGCCGATGAAAGCCACCGAGCGATCCCGCCTGCTCTCCGGGTATGGGGACGCGGCCGCCATGAAGAAAACGCTGCGCCAGATCACGGCTCGCCCTCTGTCCGACGCAACACGTGACGCGGCGATCGCCGACAACCTGCGGGCTTCCGAGCCGGCGTGGCGGGCCTGGCTGGATCATGGCAGCCGGGAAGATATCTCCGCCCGCGTGCCCCGAATCAAAGTGCCGGTCCGCGTGGTCGTAGGGGCAAAGGATAAAGCGATCACCGGCGAGCTCGTCACCCCCGAAATTCTCGCCCGGGTCAGCGGTCCCGAAGCCCTGCTCAAGTCTGTGCCGGACGTCGGGCATCTGTTGCCGCTGGAAGCGCCTTCGGACGCGGTCCAGTTTTTACTGGACGCCTTCGCGGCTTTCAAGCCGGTGAGCGAGAATTTGCAGCCAGGCTGACCGAAGAATCGCGAAGAGAAAAGGAATGAACCTTTCCAAACCACGATGGCAGTCCCTCCTGGCGGTCGGTGCCGGTTTCCTGGTTTCGACCGGACCGCTCTGCGCGGTGGAACTGCCGACACGGGAGGACGCTCGCCTGATCCCGGCCTACCAGGCCAATCGCGTGTGGAACGGCGTCACCACGACGCACGATGGCCGGATCTTCGTCTGCTATCCCGGGGCTGATGGGCCGGGCGTCGGCGCGGAGGAAATCCTGCCGGACGGAAGCCGCCCCTATCCGGACAAAGAATGGAACGACTGGAAACCCGGACGAGCCATCGAACATGCGTTTGTCTGCGTCAATGCCCTGCGCGTCGGACCGGACGGCAAGCTCTGGATCGTCGATGCCGGTTCACCGGGTTCCAATAAACCCGCCGTGCCCGGCGCGGGGCGCATCGTGCAGGTCGATCTCGCCACAAATGGGGTGGCGCGCGTTTACTCCATGGAAAAGGCGGCGCGCGCCAAGAGCTACATCGACGATATCCGCTTCAACGGCGAACGGGCATACATCACCGACGTGGGCGAGCCTGGCTTGATCGTGCTCGATCTCCGCAGCGGCGAAGTGCGGCGGGTGCTGGACGGTGATCCTTCCACCACCGCGCGGCGGCCGATGTACGCGAACGGTAAAATTCAGTACGAGGCCGACGGCAAGGAACGGGTGGCGCACGCGGACCAACTGGAAGTTTCCCCGGACGGAAAGTACCTGTACTACCAGCCGTGCCCCGGCCCGATGGCGAGGATCGAAACCCGCTGGCTGGACGATCCAAGCCTCGCCCCGGCGGAACTAGCCGGCCACGTGGAAAGATGGTGGGACGCGCCGACGTGCGGCGGCACCGCCATCGACGCCCGAGGCAACCTGTACTTCAGCGATACCAACCAGCAACGCATCCTCAAGGTGACGCCAGAGAAGGAAGTCAGCACCGTGGTGGCGGACCCCCGCTTGCAATGGTCCGACGCGATGTGGATCGACGAGCAGGGTTTTCTGTGGATGCCGGCGACGCAACAAAACCGCACGCCGGGCTTCACCGGCGGCAAGCAGGAGGTGCAATACCCGGTCTGGATCTACAAGATGCAGATCGATGCGAAACCCGCGCCCAACGATCACCCGTAGCGTTGGAAACGCCTCGTCCATGCTCCCCCAAATCAAGCCGGTACGATGGGCACCTTGCCGTTGGGAATTTTCTGCAAGGTCTCCCTGCTGATGTTCAGGTGAGCCATGACCAGCTCCGGCGGGGTGTGTGCCAGCCAGTCCGAAGCGGAAAGATCCTGGTACTCTTTGGCCTTGAACATCTCCAGATAGATCAGGTCGGTGTCTCCGGTGTTTTCCACGTAGTGGCCGAAGGTGCGCGGAACATAACCGACATCTCCCGCGTTGAAGTCAGCCGTGCGCGCCTTGCCGCCGTTGAAGAACACGGTCATGCGGCCCTTGCCCTGCAGATAGTATTGCCACTCGCTCGCGTTCTGGTGCCAGTGCAACTCCCGCAAGCCGCCGGGCTTGATGATGACGTGCGCGGCCGCGATGGCCGTTGAAACAGGGAAATTTCGGGAGTCGATGACCCGCACCTCGCCCGACCGGGTCTGGTAGGTCGGTGCCATCGCAGGCAGCGGAAAGTCGAAGGCAACATCCGAAAGAGCCTTGGAGCCGGAAACGACCGCTTGATCCTGCTTGAGCGTGCCCGGAAGCGGAACCTGAAAGATGTAATGGCCCTCCTGCGGCACCTTGTAGACTCCCGCAAGAGAGTCCTCGGGAACGCCCCAGTTCTTTGCGAGCACCTCGCGCGGCGTATGCCGCAGCCAATCGGACACGAGCGTGGTGTCTCCTTCGGAAAACTTACCGTCGTCGAAGACGAGCAGGAACTCGCAGCCCTCCGGCCCCAACCCCTGGATGGAATGAGGGACGCCCGCCGGGAAGAACCAGAGGTCATCCTTGGCCACGTCCTTGACGTAGGGCCTGCCCTCGTTGTCGATGGCCGTCAGCCGGGCGTTGCCGCTGAGCATGATCGACCACTCGGCCGCCTCGTGCCAGTGGAGTTCGCGTACCCCGCCGGCGGTCAGGCGCATGTTCACGCCGGCGATGTCCTTGGAGACGGGAAAATCCGTGACCGTCACCTGTCGGCTCCAGCCGCCTTCCTGCACGCGCCGGTGCGCCGTCGAGAACGTGCTCCAGAACGTGTTGGCCTCGCCATGGTCGGTGGCCGGGGGAAGGAAGGTATTCGGGTTGGCATCACGGATCGCCACGTTCTCGGGCCCGGCGTCCGAGGCGCTCTTGCCTTGCTCGGCCGCGGCGATCTTTTCAATTTCCTGCGCCCGCGCCTGAGAGAGCGCGAACGCCGTGGTGGCAAGAACGGCTGAAGTGGCTCCGATGAAGGACCGGCGATCCATTCTGGTGTCGCGGGGAGAGGTGGATGCAGTGTTGGCGGCCGGGTCTTCTTGATGGCTCATAGAGGTCACGCTGATTCGCCGGGCAGGAACATGGCCGGATGTGTGTTCTGTGCCTGGGGCCTCGGAGCGGCGTTCCCAAAACCGATGGGCGTCATTCATGCCAAGCGTTGCCCGGAAGAACCTTGAATTTTCGCGTTCATCGTCCGACCCGGGTTCAGTCGGCCCGCGCAAAATCGACGTCATCCCTGGCGGCGGCCTCCACGTCGCGGAACCGCACGTCGGCAAGCGCGCCAAAGAGCGGGTGCTTGGCGAGCTTCGAGGCGGTCAGCCGCGGGGAGGGGAGACCGCACAGGAAACGCGCCGCCTGCCGCGCGCAGCCGAGCGTCCCCGGGTGGGCGCGCCGCAAGGCGCGCAGGGCGGATTCGTCAAACGCGGGCACAGGCGGCAAGGCACCGGCCACGGGGCGCGGCGGCTCGCCCAGACAAACGGAACAGTGGCCGCAGTCCTGCCTGCGTTCCTCGCCGAAGTGCGCCAGCAGCCGACGCACGAGGCAGCCCACCCCCTCCGCCAGCGCGAGCACCTGCTCGACGCGCCGGATGTCGTTCTGCTCGCGCGTCTCGAAACGTTCGATGAGTGTCTGCCGCAACGCCGCCACGTCGGCGGGTCGGTTCTTGATGCGGTAACCCTGCCGCAGGCCAGACACCTTCAGGGTCAGCGCGCCCTGTTCCTCCAGGTAGCCGAACGCCTTGACGACGCGGTCGCGCGTGGTCTCCAGTTGTTCCACGGCGTTGACCAGGTCGATGTGGAACCAGATTTTCGCCCGGGTCGCGCAGGCGAACAGGCGGCGGACAAACTCCGCGCGCTCGCCGTTGAATCTGGCGATGATCGCCGCCTCCGGTTGCAGGAGCTGGAACTGGTACTCGGTGTAGAAGGGGGCGGTGGCCGCGACGACGTCCGCCAGTTCGAGGTAGGCGAAGAGCGTGGTGGCCACGAGCGGGCGCATGTCGTGCGCGCGGGAAAGCTCGTAGACCGACACGTCGAAGTCGCCGTCGTGCCGGAGGACGGCGTCCACCAGCGAACCGACCGCGGCGGGGTCCGGCGTGTCGCCATAGGTGAAGTTCTCCAACACCACCACGTCGGCCCCGCAGGCGAACAGCTCGCACGTGGCCGCCGCCCCGTCGCGTCCGGCGCGGCCGATCTCCTGCGAGTAGTTTTCGAGGCTCTTGGGCAGGTTGAAGTGGTAGACGTAGCGGATGTCGGCCTTGTCGATGCCCATGCCGAAGGCAATCGTCGCCACCACGACGGCGTCGCGCGAGGCCATGAACCAATCCTGCACCGCGCCGCGCTCCTCGGCGGGCAGGCCGGCGTGGTACGCGCGCGCCGGGAGGCCCGCTTCGGCGAGAGCCGTCGCCACGGTTTCGGCGGTGCGCTGGAGCGTGACGTAGACGACCGCCGGACCGCGCGGGCGCTGGCGGAGCCGGGCGAGCAGGAGGCCGGTGCGCTCGTCGCCACCGCACGGGGTCACGCGCAGTTCGAGGTTGGGCCGGTAGAAGCCCGTGTGGACGAAGGCGTCCGCGTCGATGGCGAACTCCCGGCAGATGTCGGCCGCCACGGAGGGGGTGGCCGTGGCCGTCAGGCCCAGCACGCACCCGACGCGGAGCTGGCGCGAGAGGCGGGCAATCTTGAGGTAATCGGGGCGGAAGTTATGCCCCCACTCGGAGATGCAGTGGACCTCGTCGATGACGAGCAGCGAGATTTCCAGGTCGCGCAGCTTGTGGATGAACCGCTCGTTGGAAAGCCGCTCCGGCGCGACGTAGAGGAGCTTGAGGGTGCCCGCGCGCAGGTCCGCGTCGATGCGGCGGTATTCCTCCACCGGCACGCTGGAATCCAGCCGCGCCGCGGCGACGCCCCGGGCCTGCAAGAAGTCGATCTGGTCCTTCATCAGCGCGATGAGCGGGGAGATCACCACGGTCAGGCCATCCAGGAGCAGGGCGGGAAGCTGGTAGCAGAGGCTCTTGCCGCTGCCCGTGGGGAAGACGGCGAGCGCGGACCGGCCGCCGAGGACCGTCTCGATGACGCGCTCCTGCCCGCCGCGGAAGGACACGAAGCCGAAGACACTGCGGAGGGTTTCCTGAACGTTCATCGCACGAGGGGGAAGGGGCCGTAGCACCCGGCGGGAGCTGCTGCGCTCTCCCGGGTGGAGGGACATGATGATCTTCGCTGCCGCTCATGTACAGAATCAAAGACGGCGGCGGCGGGTGGTTCGAGAACGATCCCGCGGCGGCCGGAGCGGGCCACGCACGATCTGGAAACGGCCCGCATGCAGCGGATACCGCCCGGGAGGGAAGCGGCCCGTGGTCCGTCTGCCGACCGCCCGGGAGATCAGCACAACAAATTGCTTGAAATTGGTGATTTACACAGATCGTTAGTCTGGC
This sequence comes from uncultured Verrucomicrobiota bacterium, assembly GCA_937859745.1. Lineage (GTDB taxonomy): Bacteria > Verrucomicrobiota > Verrucomicrobiia > Chthoniobacterales > SZAS-18 > CAHJWO01. The sequence goes on from CALMAQ010000307.1 coordinate 14,562, forward strand.
GCAAAGTGGGTCCATGGCAGTCACTCAGGAAGGCATTGGTGCCGATACTCCCATGGGTGGAACCCTCGTTGCCAACGGGGCAACGTTCCGGGTCTGGGCCCCGGGCGCGCAGGCCGTGTACGTCGTGCTCAGCGCGGACCTGGACTACACGCCGGACCCCGCGGACCGGCTGGCGCAGGACCCCGCCACCGGCCACTGGACCGGATGCGTCGGCGGCGTGACGGACGGCGCGGCCTACCGTTATTGGGTCGTCGGCGCGGGCAGCGCGGGCTTCAAACGCGATCCTTACGCGCGCGAGTTGCACTACTACCAGGGCGTTGCCTTGGACGATTACAACGATTCCCACTGCGTCCTGCGCGATCCGTCGGGCTACCGGTGGGTCGCGCCGGATTTCCGTCCGCCGCCCTTCCACCAACTGGCGGTCTACCAGTTCCACGTCGGCGTCTTCTACGCGCGGGATGAGAACGGCAAGGACATCCGCGCCAACCGGGTCTCCAAGTTTTTCGACGCGCTGGACCGCATCCCCTACCTCGCCGATCTCGGCGTGAACGCGGTGCAGCCCCTGCCGTTCGTGGAGTTCTGGACGGATTGCAGCCTCGGCTACAACGGCACCGACCTTTTCTCGCCGGAGATGGATTACTGCGTGGACCCGGGCGACCCGGCGTTCACCGCGCGCTACCTGCCCCGCATCAACGCGCGCCTGGCGGCCAGGGGGCAGGCCCCCAAAACCGCCGCGGAACTGTCCAGCCACGTCAACCAGCTCAAGCTCTTCGTCGATGTGTGTCACCTCTACGGGTTGGCCGTCATCGCCGACGTCGTCTTCAACCACGCCGGGGGCGCGTTCAACGAGCAGAGCATCGACTTCTTCGACCGTCCGGCGGACCCCGGCGACGCCAACAACCTCTTTTTCAACGTCAACGGCGCGGACTGGGCGGGCGGGCGCGTCTTTGGCTACCAGAAAAACGACGTGGGCGAATTTCTCATCGACAACCTGCGCGTCTTCCTGGGCGAGTACGGCCTGGACGGGGTCCGCTACGACGAAGTGCGCGTGATCGACTGGAACGGCGGCTGGCAGTTCCTCCAGGGCATGACCAGCACCGTGCGCTTCCTGAAAAGCGACGCCGTGCAGATCGCCGAATACTGGGACGACCACCGGCCGCTGGCCGTGACGCCGCCGCCCGGCGGCATGGGATTTGACGTGGGCTACGAGGACCGGCTGCGCGGCGCGGTCCGCACGGTGCTCGCCCAGGCGGCGGGCGGGGCCGGGGCCGCCGTGACCATGGACGTGGTGCGCGATTCGCTCTACACGCGCGCCGGGTTTTCCAGCGCGTGGCGGCAGTATCAGCACCTCGAAAATCAGGATCTCGTCTACGATCCCCACGGCGACAAGCAACCGCGCATCGCGGCGCTGGCGGGCGGCGGCGACGCGCGTTCGTGGTATGCCACCAGCCGCGCGCGCGTGGCCAACGGGCTGCTGCTGACCGCGCCGGGCGTGCCGATGCTGTTCATGGGGCAGGAGTTTCTGGAGGACAAATTCTGGTCCGACTGGCCCGGCGCGGCGAACCTGTTTATCGATTGGGACGGCCTCGAAGGCGGCGACCGGCAGATGGGCGATTTCCACCGCTGCGTGCGCGACCTGCTGTGGTTGCGCCGCCGCTATCCCGCGCTCACGGGCGAGGGCCTCAACGTGTTCCACGTCCACAACGACAACCGGGTCATCGCCTTCCATCGCTGGGTGCCCGGCGCGGGGCAGGATGTGGTGGTGGTGGCCAGCCTCAACGAGACGACCTTTTACCATGGCAGTTATCTGCTCGGCTTGCCTCTGGCGGGTGGTTGGGCGGAGGTGTTCAACTCGGACGTTTACGAGTGCTGGGTGAACCCGAACGTCCAGGGAAACTACGGGGGCGTCACCGCCGACGGACCCGCCCGCGACGGGCTGGCCCAATCCGCCGGCGTCACCCTTCCTGCCAATGGGTTGCTGGTTTTTGCCCGGAACCGGGTATGAGGTGTGAAGGAGGCAATGCTTATGAACGATCAAATCGAACAAACGCCGCCGAGCTTTTGGAGTGATCTCGTGAGCTTTTACCGGGTCTGCCGCGTCTGCCGGTTCAGCCTGATTGTCACTATCTTGGGTTACGTCGTTTTTCTGCGCGTGCCGCAGGGCGTCGAGGTGCTGCGCTCGCTGGGCGAGGAAAGCACTTTCAACGTCCTCGGGTCGGGCCCCGCGCCGGTTGTCAAATGGTGCGCCATCGTGCTCGGGGCGCTCACGTGGTCGCTCGCCGCGTGGTACACCTGCCGGGTCCTGCTCTCGTTCGATTTTCAGCCCGGGCAGGCGGCCCGCCGTCCGCCCGGGCGGTGGTGGCAGGCCGTGCAGCCCATCCTGCGGAATCAACTCCCGAAGCTGCTCGGCATCGCCCCGCTCCTGATCATGGCGTGGGGCTTCTGGCACGCCTCCACGACCTACGACGCGGACGCGCCGGTCAAGGACCCCACGTGGCTGCGCGGCTACGCGGTCGCCTGTCTGCTGCTGGCCGGATTGTTTTACCTGTTCCTGGTCTTCCGGTTCCGGCTCTCCGGGCTTCAACTCACGGCCGACAAGCGGCAGGTCGGCGACCTGGCGGGCAGCACCCGGCTGGCGCTGGCGTTGATGATGGCCCTTTCGCTCGTCCTGCTGCTGCTGTTCATGGTCAACCCCATCCTCTTCGCCGGGAGCATGGGATCGGCCGCCGTGCTGCTCTTCGCCGCGGCGTGCTGGGTGTTCTGGGGCAGCGTCGCGGTGTATGTTTTCGAGCGGTACCGCGTGCCGCTGCTCACGCTGGCGGTGGTCTGGGTCGCGCTTTGCAGCCTGTGGAACGACAATCATCCGGTGCGGACCTCGCCGCCAACGGATTTTGCCCGCCAGCACGTCGGAGCGGCCTTCGAGGCCTGGCGCGCCAACATTGCCAGGTACACGCAGGAACCCGTGCATCCCCTGTTCATCGTCGCCACGGAAGGCGGCGGCATCCGGGCCGCTTACTGGACGGCCACGGTGCTCGGCCGGTTGGAAGACGCGGGCCACGCGGCGCACCTGCCGGATTTTTCCGAGCACGTGTTCGCGATCAGCGGCGTCTCCGGGGGCAGCGTGGGCGCGGCGGCCTTCGACGCCGCGCTGACCGGCGAACCCGGCCAGCCGGTCACGCCGCCCTTGCAAAAAATGCTCGGCGAGGATTTTCTGGCTCCGCCGCTGGCGGCGCTCCTCTATCCCGACCTGCTGCAACGCTTCCTGCCCTTCCCGCTGGCCGGCCTGGACCGGGGCCAGTGGCTCGAACGCGCCTGGGAGCAGGCGGGCCGCCGGCACCTGGGCAACGATTGCCTGGCCGCGAATTTCAACGACCTCTGGGCGCAGCCCCACCCCCGGGTCGGCTACCTGCCCGCGCTCTTTCTCAACGGCACCAGCGTCGAGAGCGGCCAGCGCATCATTGCCAGCAACGTCGTCGTGGACCGTGGTTTTCTGGACAGCATCGATGCGGGCGCGAAGGTCGCCGCCGGGAGCCGCGGCAACTGCGACGTCCCCCTGAGCACCGCCGCGCACGGCAGCGCCAGGTTCACCTACGTCAGCCCGGCGGGACGGTTCCGCGACGGCACGCACATCGTGGATGGCGGCTACTTCGAAAATTCGGGCTCGACCACGGCGCTGGAGATCCTGCGCGCGGTGGAACGGACCATCGCCGCCCAGGACATCAAGGATGTCCGGCCCTGTGTGATTTTCATCAGCAACAATCCGCTCAGCGAGCCGACAGGCGGGCGCGATCTCCGGCAGGGCAGTGCTTCGGTCGCGCTCGACCAGAACCAGCATCGGCCCGGCTCCTTCCTGGAGGATGCGCTCGCTCCCGTGTGGGCGATGGTCAACACGCGCGACGCCCACGACAGCTACGCGCAGTTGGCCCTGCGGGAAGGCCAGGGCTATCGCAACGTTTATTTCTTCGGCCTTTCCCCGTCGCCGATCCCCTTGCCCTTGGGTTGGAAACTCTCCGGCACGGCGGCGCGGGAGATGAACCGGCAGGCGAGTGAATCCTGTGCGGACATCGACGGCAAAAACAATCCGGCGGTGTTCCGGGAAGTGGTCGGCCTGTTGAACGGGTCCACCGCTATCCCGCCCGTGGACCCGGCGGAACTGGCCAGCCCCGCGCGTTGGGAACGACGGTGATCTCAGGCGGCGTTGCCCGCCGCGGGATCGGCCAGGGGCGCAGTGGCTGATTGGAGGGGAAGCCGGCGGACCAGCGCAAGCAGCCAGAGGGCAAGAGCACAGAAGAGGTGCGATTCGAACCCACGGTTCCACGCCAAACTCTAGTAACGCCCTCTTTCAGAGACAGAAGAAAACATCAGAAACACCTTTGACGATCCCTGCGTTGCAAGCCCTGTTGTCAGGACATGGCGAGCCTGCGAACGCTTCCCGGAACCAAGGATCTCATTGCCTGCTTCGCGGATGTGACCGGCCGCCGGCGGCAGCGTTCAACCGGCGCCCATGTTCGGAAGGACGCCCGGCGGATCGCCGACGAATACGGAGCCACCGCCAATGCTATCCGGGGTCAATTGTCAGCGCTGCCCAGCTTGTTGGAATATTGGGCAGCATCTCCCGACAGTGCGAGCGTCGTTCTTGGTGTCTTCCCAACCCGCATGTTGTGGGGCGGGCAAACACCAAGAAATGACTCCCTCACAGACGCAACTAGCTGGCCGCCGTTTAGCCCTCGGCATCGTCAACGTCGGTGCCTGGACCCTGGCGGCAGCGGGCGGGCTTTGGTTTCTGTCAGGGGCAGCCAGCCCGGTGGTCAGCCCAAGCCGCGTCGTTTTTTTGCTGCTCGGTGCGCTCGGCGTCCAGGCAGGCTTTGACTACGTGGGAGGCGCGCTCCTGATGCCCCCGCCGAGGCCAGAGTTTCGCCGCTTTCTCGGACCATCCCTTCGTGGGGTGGCGGGACACACGCTGGTTCTGGGGCTGATCGCGGCTTTGAGCTACGGGAGCTTTCATCTGAGTGGCGGATTCGTCGCGGGCGTCGTGGTGGCGACGATGGGCCTGGCGGTGGGCCGGACCGGGTGTCTGCGCTTGCTCGGCGGTGTCTCTCTTACATCCCGGACAAGCAGCGACGGAGCAACCTTGCTGGCGGCGGCGGACGACCCGGCTTTCACCGGGGGAACCATCGGCTGGGGCCGCCACGCGCTCAGCTTATGGCCAGTTTCCTGGCAGCAAAGGGTGCGCGCCGATGAACGGAACGTCGAAGAAACCCGTCGCCGTTGGCAGATTGAGCAGGGTTCGCCGGGCCGGACGGTGCTGCTGGTTCTGGTCTGGAACGCGCTGGGCAGCGCCCTGGGATCGTTCCTCTTCCATCTGGCCGTCTATCCGCCCGCGACGGCTTTGCTGCTCCATGCCTGTTGGATGACGCTTTGGACCTTCGGCAGCCTGTTGACTTTGCCAAGCCTGAGTCGCCAAGCCGTGTTTGCTGCCGACCGCGCGGCGCTCAACGCCGGGCATGATCCCCGAGGTTGGATCGCGCGTTTTCCTGAATTGGTCGGTGAGGACGGCGGGGCCGGCCCGCTGGTACAAACCATCTTTTATCCGGTGCCCTCGGCAAGGCGGCGTTTGCAACAACTAGAGGCGGCCCCGGCGTCAAGGTTCGTCGCGGGCAATCTGGCGCGCGCGAACCTGTACTACTCCTGGGCGGGCTGCACGCTGTTGGGGCGGGCGGTGCATTGCAACGTGGGCCGCCCGGCCCTCTGGGTCTTTCCACCATCCGCCTAGCATGCCGATCAAGGTGGCAGCCCCCGCCGGAATGAACCCGCAACGTTCGTGGAACGGCGTCCGCCTGCGCGTGGCGCTGCTTTCTGTCGGATGGACGGTGGGCTTCTCGCTGGCATGTTCGCGGTGGGCGGACTCGGATGGCAGGACGGCGGTCTGGATGGATGGGATCAACCTGCTGCTGCTCGGTGGAAACGCCTGGCGAACGGCTGACTCCGCGCTGGGTCGATTGCTGGCGGCGGCGGGAGTCTTTGGCTTGGTCGAGTTGCTGGCCGACTTCCTGTGCGTGCGTTGCACCGGCACCTTGGATTACACGGTGGCCCACTCGACCCTGGTGTTGGCATCGCCCTGGTGGATGCCGTTGTCGTGGGCGGTGGTAGCCGTGCAGGTAGGAGTCGGCGGAGATGCCGCCATCCGTCGCTTCGGCCTCGTCCGTGGAGCCATGCTCGGCGGCTTGCTGGGTGCCGTGCTGATCCCTATTTACGAGGAACTGGCCTGGGGGGCGCACTGGTGGCGCTACCAACACTGCTTGTGCGTCGGGCACACGCCGGTTTACATCGTGGTGGCCGAAGCAGTCATTGGCCTGGGCTTGGCCGGGCTCGGCTACGGCGCGCTGCGGGTGTGCGCGCCGCGCGCCGCCGTCTGGCTCGGGGCGGCCACCGGAGGGGTGGCCATCCTGGCCGGCACGGTGGGCTGGGGGATGGTGGAGTTTATCTGCCGAGGAGCGAGACCATCCTGGCCTTTTTTCTGAAGCAGAAAGAAAACGGATGGAGGCAAACCTGAGCAATTCCTTTGCGGAACGACCTGCCGGTAATTCCACGTCGGTCTCGATCCTCCTCCCAGCCGCCGGAGCGCGGCTGGGGAGATGTCAGTGGACCGGACACCGTGGGCCGCTTGAGGCACAGCCTTGCTTTGAGATCACCGGGCAAACTTTGTCGTCTCCGGATGCTTCCACGGGCTTGGCAAACGATTTTTTCCGTTTTCTGGCGTGATCACCCAACGGTTTGTGGCTGCACCGCCGTCCGTTGCAGCAATGGTCTTCAATTCTTTCCTCGCCAGCGCAGACTCTGCGCGTTGAGACGGGTGACTTCCGCCGCCCCTTCCATCAACATGCCCCGCCCGGTCTGCAAGGCTTGGTCAAGCTGGGCCGCGTTGAGGCGACTCTCCGCCGACCGTCCTTTCTGACGTGGTAGGTGCGCGTACCAACAGCCCCCGCACACCGCGTCGAGGATCACACGGGCAAAACAGTGATCCCGCCGCAACACCCAGTCTTCCGCCCGGGCCGCCGCCGGCAGTTCGACGCGCACCAGACGCCGGTACTCGGCCAGCAGAGCCGCCCGGGCCTCTTCCTCTTCGCCCTCTTGCCACTGCAACCATCGCTGTCTGTTTTCCACGGTGTAAAGTAGCATCGCTCGCCGCGCCGCGCGCGTCGCACGAACCGCCCGCCTGCCACGCTCACTTCTCTGATGCAAACCCTCTGGATTCTCGCCGATCAGCTTTCGCCCGGGAACGCCGCGCTCGCGGGCGCGGACCCGGCGAACAGCGTGGTCCTCTTTGTCGAGAGCAAGGCGCGCGGCGAGGTCGTGCGCTACCACCAGCAGAAGCTGGTGCTCGTGTACTCCGGGATGCGCCACTTCGCGCGCGACCTGCGGGCGGCAGGCTGGCGCGTGGACTACCACCGCCTGGAGGACACGCCGGATTTTCTCACCGGCCTGCGCCGTCACGTCGAAAGATTCCGGCCCGAAGAGATCGTGCTCGCCGCGCCCAACGACTACGCCATGACCGCTGCCTTGCCCAAGTTCGCGCGGCGGTTGGGGGTGCCCATTCACGCCCTGCCGACCCACCAGTTTCTGCTCCCGCGCGAGGAGTTCGCCGCGTGGGCGGGCGAGCGTCCGCACCTCGTCATGGAGGAGCATTACCGCCGGATGCGCCGCCGCACCGGCTGGCTGATGGAGAAGCCGGTGGCCTCGCGCGCTGCCCGACCCGCCGGCGGCGAGTGGAACTTCGATCCGCTCAACCGCCTGACGTACAAACAATATGCCGCCAGCAGACACACCCAGCCCGCCGTGCCCGTGCGCGAAACGCCCGACGAGATCACGCGCGAGGTGATTGCCTTGGTCGAACAACATTTTCCCGGCCATCCGGGCCGCGCCCGCGACTTCTGGTTCCCCGTGGACCGCGCCGGAGCCTTGCGCTGGCTGGACCAGTTTGTCGCGGAGCGGCTGGAGCACTTCGGCCCCTTTGAAGACGTGCTCGCGCAGGACCACCCGGTCATCTACCATTCGGTGCTCTCCCCGCTGCTCAACCTGGGCCTGCTGCACCCGCGCGAGTGCGTGGAGCGCGTACTGGCCGCCTACGAGGCGGGGCGCGCGCCGATCCATTCGGTCGAGGGCTTCGTGCGGCAGGTCATCGGCTGGCGGGAGTTCATCAACGGCGCGTACTGGCACGCGATGCCCGGTTACAAGGAGGTCAACCACCTCCAGGCCAACCGCCCCATCCCCGCCTGGTTCTACACGGGCGAGACGGACCTGAACTGCCTGCGCCAGACGATCCGCCAGGCGCTGAACCTCGGCTGGCTGCACCACATCCAGCGGCTCATGGTCGTGGGGAACTTCTTCCTCATCGCGGGCATCGACCCGCAGGCGGCGCTGCGCTGGTACCTGGAGATGACCGTGGACGCCTACGACTGGGTCATGGTTCCCAACGCGCTCGGTGTCATCCTCTACGCGGACGGTGGTTACGTCGCCACCAAGCCCTACGCGGCGGGCGGGGGCTACATCAACAAGATGAGCAACTACTGCGAGCATTGCCGGTACTCGCCGCTCAAGAAAACGGGACCGGATGCCTGTCCCTTCAACGCCCTCTACTGGGACTTCCACGCCCGCCACGCGGATCAGTTGCGAGACAATCCGCGGGTCAGCCGCACGATCCAAGCGTGGGAAGCCCGTGGCAAATCTGAGCAAACAGCGATCCGCGCTTCGGCGGGAAACTTTCTGGCCACGCTTTGAGAATCCCGGCGATCTGGAAGTTCGAGGCGGCTCGTTAGAACGGGAGCGTAGTTGCCGAGGATTGCTGGGTTGGTTGTTGGCTTGCCACGGGTTCCAGATGCTCCAAGCATGCGTTCCCGCAAAATCGTGGGCCCCGACCCTTCCACCAGAGAAAATGGGCATCTCCCCGGCGGTGTGGCAGCGTTCTTGTCGCACTCTCCATGAGTGCCGATCAAGAAACCGTCACCTCCGATCAGCCCACCACGTTTCCATGCACCCGGCACGACGCCCTGCGCGCCTGGGAGGCGTTTTTGCCGCGCATCCCGGCCTACGACGCCGAGCGCAACGGCGTGCGCCCCGGCCATGGTGCCGTGTCGCGGCTTTCTCCCGCCATCCGTCAGCGGTTGGTCACCGAGTACGAGCTGATTGCTGCCACCCTGGCCGCACATCCCTTCGCCCGCGTGGAGAAGTTCGTGCAGGAGATCCTCTGGCGACGTTACTGGAAAAGCTGGCTGGAACTGCGTCCCTCCGTGTGGACCGACTACCGGGCCGACGCCGCCCGCCTGCGCGGCGAACTGCGCGGTTACCAGGCCAAGCGTCTCGCCGAGCTGGAGGAAGGGCGCAGCGGGGTAGAGATCATGGATTATTTCGCCCACGAACTGCGTGACACCGGCTACCTGCACAACCACGCGCGCATGTGGTTCGCGGGCTTCTGGGTTCACACCGAGAAGCTTCCCTGGGAACTCGGAGCCGACTTCTTCTACCGCTACCTGCTCGATGCCGACCCGGCTTCCAACACGCTTTCCTGGCGCTGGGTGGCCGGCATCCAGACCGTGGGCAAAAGCTATCTGACCCGCCGCTCCAACCTGGAACGGTACATCGCGCCCGATCTGCTCTCGGCGCACGGTGGAGGTTTGGAACGGCTGGACGACAAACTGGCTCAACCCGCCCGCGTCGATGCCTTGGAATTGCCACGTCCAGAACTTCCGGAGGACGCCGACGACATCACGCTGCCAGACGAGCTCTCCGCCCCGGTCGGATTGTGGGTGCATGGCGACGACCTGTGCGTGGAGACCGCGGCTTCCCTGGCGGGTTTGCGCCCGGCGGGAGTCTTCGCCGGCATGGATGGCGGTTTGTTCACCGGGGAGAGGATCAGCGACGCCCGGCGTGACTACCTGGGTGCGACATTGCGCGACGGGCTCCGGCGGGCGGGGGAATACTTCGGTGTAACGACGGCGTTCGAAGAGACGGCGTCCCTAGCCGATGGACTCGTCGCCTGGGCCAAGGCGTGTGAGCTGGGTACGGTGGTGGCCATGCGCCCGGCGGTTGGCCCTTTGTGGGAGCAGTTGCCGGAGTTGCGCGGGCGGCTGGAGCGGGAAGGCATCGGCCTGCACCTGGTCTGGCGACCGGAAGACGTGCGGACCTTGCCCCACGCCAAGTCAGGCTACTTCAACTTCTGGCAAGGTGCCCGGGCTGACCTGCTGGGCCACGAGAAAAAGCCGGAGGGTGCCGATCACCCGGAGCACAAACGCCGCCGCAAACGTCGCCATGGTTGACCAGACAAATGCCCTGTTCGATCGAGGTTTTTCGAGCTTAGTATTACAGTGGTAGATGAGCGAGAGTGTATTACCGTGGTACTTCTTGGCAGATGAGACACAGAGGCAGCGTTCTCGGGTCCAAAACGGTCCAAAAAGCAGCGTTTTCCACTCATTCCGAGCTGGAAAACCGATGTTTTTCCCTCGAATCCTCCACCTACCACTGTAATACTAACACGGTGGTCGGAGACAGACCGCTGGGTCTCCGAAGCTCTTGCTGGCCACC
>CALMAQ010000308.1:0-51000 GCA_937859745.1 uncultured Verrucomicrobiota bacterium
CCCCCACCACCCGAGGCCCCGCAGGACTTCGCGGGCCATCTCACCGCTGCCTCCGCCCAGCTCGATCAGGTGCCAGGGCTGCCTCCCAGGCAGGATGGCGCGCCGGTCCGCCGCCCAGGCGGCCACCGCGCGGCCGAGCGCGCCGTGCAAGGTGGCCGAGGTCGAGAAGTCGCCGGTTCGGCCCACCGTGCGGATGCGCCGGGAATAATAGCCGTGCTCCGGATGGTAAAGCGCCTCCCGCATGAATTGTTCGAACGAGAGGGTCCCACCCGCCGCGGCAACGAGTTCCGGCCAGAAGCCGTGCGGAGGTCCGCCGTTCACATCCCGCATTCTCGCCGGACCTCGTCGAAGCTGGAGTCCTTGCTCAGGAGCCCGGCCAAATAGGGATCGGTCGCCAGTTGGAACGACGGAGCGCGTAACAGGTTGCGAGGCGCGGTCAGCCGGGAAAAGATCGCCACGCTGATCTTCTTTCGCGGCACGACTTTCTCGCTGTAACCCACCCCGATGTTGCTCGACCAGAAACGGACGCTTTCCACCCCGTTGACCGTTTCCTCGCCCAAGTAGATGACCGAGTGGCCGTGCTCGCGGCGGCCCACGGCGTCCGACCAGAAAATTTTCATGAAGTCTCCGGGCCGGGCCTGGTCGAAGTCGGTGAAGTTCCTGCCCAGACCCATCTCGTAGAACAGGCGGGCGGTGCCGGGACCGTTGGCGTTCCAGCGCCCCCAGACACCTTCGCCATCGCGCTGGCCCGAGACCAGAAGCGCACGCATCGCGCGGTCGTCGAGAGGTAGTTCGCCCGTGCGGTTAAGCGCGCCCACCGCCTTAAGAAAAACGAGGTACGTCGCCCCGGAACAATAGCTAGGCGTCGCCTCGTCCGCTGTCACGCTAAGGCCTGCGGAGCCAAGGGAGGTGGCCGCACTCAGCCGCTGAGTCGCCAGGTGTCCGGCCGAGTAGCCGCCTTGCGAGGGCATGGCGTGGATTTGTTCGAGGATAAGCTTGTTGTAAGGCGCGGCCGGGCTGGGGATGCCCAGCCCCACGAATGGCGAAGCGGTGGAAACCGCCGGGGCCACCGATTGAGCGCGCGCGGCCCACGCGCCGAGTGTGACGAGCGATCCAAGCCCCACGAGCAGCGAAGTACGCCGGAGTTGCATGTGCCGCCAGCATCCACGCGATCGCCGCCCGCCGCAAGACCGCTCGACAGGGGAAGGCACCCGGCCTGTTGGCGGAGAGCTTTGCCTTGTCAGCACGGGTGGGTTCGGTATGGTCGCAAGCTCCGCTTGGCGACGGGGCTCCCCCGACCGCGGCCAAGGCGAACGATCCCGCAGGCCATCTATCGCCCCATCCCGACATGCATCCTCCGATCCAGACCTTCAACATTGTTCCCAAGCTGCCGTCTGCCCTCGAACCGTTGCGCGAGATCGTCTACAATCTGTGGTGGAGTTGGGAGCCCGCCGCGCGCCGCCTGTTCCGCGAACTGGACATGGAACTCTGGGACAAGACCAACCACAACCCGTTACGCGTGCTCCAGCTCTCGCGGCAGGCGCGCCTGGAGGAAGTCGCCAGGGACGAGGGCTTCCTGCGGGAACTAGCCCGCATTTACAAGCAGTTCAAAGCCTATCTCGCCCGGCCGGACACCTACGGGCGGCTGCGCGCCAAGGGGACGGGCGAGGGCGGCAAGGGCGACGACCTCATCGCCTACTTTTCCGCCGAGTTCGGCTTCCACGAGTCCGTGCCAAACTACTCCGGCGGCCTCGGCATCCTTTCCGGCGATCATTGCAAGAGCGCCAGCGACCTGGACCTGAACTTCTGCGCCGTCGGCTTGCTCTACCGGCACGGCTACTTCAAGCAGCAGATCAACCGCGATGGGTACCAGGAAGCCGTCCAGCTCAACCAGAACTTCTACAACCTGCCCGTGCAGGAGATCATGGCCGCAGGCTCCAACGAGCCCCAGAAAATCGCCGTCGAACTGCCGGGGCGGCTCGTGCACGCCAAGATCTGGAAACTCGCCATCGGGCGGATCAACCTCTACCTGCTCGACACCGACATCCCCGAGAACAGCGTCGAGGATCGCGCCATCACCGCCCAACTCTACGGCGGCGACCTGGAAATGCGTATCCGGCAGGAGATCGTCCTGGGCATGGGCGGCCCTCGCGCGCTGGCGGCACTGGGCCTCAAGCCGTCCGTGTACCACATGAACGAGGGGCACGCGGCGTTCCTGGGCCTGGAGCGTATCCGCCACTTCGTGCGGGCGCACCAGCTCGATTTCCGTGCGGCGCTCCAGATCGTCGCGGCGGGGGGGGTGTTCACCACCCACACGCCCGTCCCCGCGGGCAACGACGCATTCTCGCGCGAACTGATCGCCCATTATTTCGGGAACTACCCGGCGCAGGTCGGCATCGACTTCAACTATTTCATCAGCCTCGGCCAGACGACGGCCAACCCCACGGATGACTTTTCCATGACCATCCTGGCCTTGCGCACGAGCCGCCAAGCCAATGGCGTGAGCAAGCTGCACGGCGAGGTTTCCAAGGGGCTCTGGAAGGATGTGTGGGCGGGCGTGCCGGAGAACGAGGTGCCCATCACGAGCATCACCAACGGCATCCACACCAAAACCTGGGCGGCCCCGGAGTTCATGGAACTCTACACCAAATACCTCGGATCCGACTGGGAGGAGAACCTGACCAATGTGGATTACTGGCTGCGGGTCAACCGCATCCCCGACGAGGTGCTCTGGGACACGCACCAGAAGCTCAAGAACCGCCTCGTGAGATTTGCCCGGGAGCGCGTGCGGGCGCAACGGGAGCGCCTGGGCGAGAGTCCGGCGCAGTTGCGGCAGGTCAACAGCATCCTCGACCCGGAAATCCTGACGGTCGGCTTTGCGCGCCGCTTCGCCACCTACAAGCGCGGCAGCCTGCTATTCACCCAGCCGGAAAGGCTGCTCAAGCTCATCAACGACCCGGAGCGGCCCGTACAGTTCGTCTTCGCAGGCAAGGCGCACCCGAAGGACGAAGGCGGCAAGCGCGTTATCCAGGAGGTGTACCGCTACACACGCGAGAACCAGTTGTCGAACCGGGTCGTGTTCATCGAGGACTACGACGCGCACATCGGTCGTCGGCTCTACCAGGGCGTCGATCTATGGCTCAACAACCCCTTACGCCCTCTGGAAGCCAGCGGCACCAGCGGCATGAAGCTGCCACCCAGCGGCGGACTGAACCTGAGCGTCCTGGACGGTTGGTGGTGCGAGGGCTACAACGGCAAGAACGGCTGGCCCATTGGCGCGGAGATCACCCACGGCGCGGTCGATTACCAGAACGAGGTGGACGTGGAGAGCCTGTTCCACATCCTGGAGACGCAGGTCATCCCGCTCTATTACGCCAAGCCCGACGGCAAGCTGCCCATCGCGTGGCTGCGGCTGATGCGCGAGTCGATCCTGAGCGTCACGCCGGTCTACAACACGCACCGCATGGTCAAGGAATACCAGGAACGCCTCTACGACGGGGCCGCCCGGTCATACCGCGTCCTGAACGCCGATCAGGGCAGGCAGGCGCGCGAGTTGAGCGAGTGGAAGAACAAAATGCGCCACGATTGGGGGCGGATCCGCATCAGCGACGTGCAACTGGAGCACGCCGACCGCACGCACATCGAGGTGGGCGACATGCTGGCGGTCCGCGCCCGGGTGGACCTCGGGCCGACCGAGCCTTCGGAGGTAAAGGTGCAGGTCTACTACGGCGAGAACCGCGAGAACTCCATCAGCCAGCCGACGATCCTGGAACTGACGAGCTTCGAAAAGCTCGACAAAGCAGGCGACTACCTGTATCGCGGCGCGATCCCCAGCACCGAGAGCGGGGCTTACGGCTTCAGCATTCGGGTTGTGCCGACCCATCCCAACCTGACCCAAGGCCACGAACTACGCCTGATTTCCTGGGCATGAACGCGTGAAGCTACGGTCCACGCCGCGCCCATGATCGTCATCGTCGGAGCCGGGTTGGCCGGGCTGGTGTGTGCCAAATGCCTCGTCGGCGCAGGAGTGCGCGATGTCGTGCTGCTGGAGGCGGAAGCGGAACCGGGCGGCCGGGTCCGCTCGCGGATCACGCCGGAAGGTTTCGTGTTAGATCGCGGCTTCCAGGTGCTGCTCGACAGCTACCCGGCGGTGCGTCGGCATCTGGACATCGCTGCCCTCCGGCCGCGCTATTTCGAGAGCGGGGCCATCCTGCACGACCGTGAGCGCGCCTGGACCGTGGCGGACCCCCGGCGTCATCCGGGAGACCTGCTGTCCACGGCTACGGGAGGCATGTTCGGCGTGGCGGACAAGGCGCGGCTGGTGGCGCTGGTCGGCGAACTGCTGCTGACGCCAGACGAACGTCTGCTCGGCAGGTGCGCGTCGGACGCGGATGTCAGCACGGCGCAATTCCTGTGGTCCCGAGGCTTTTCGCGCGACATCACCGAGCGGTTTTTCCGTCCGTTTTTCGGCGGGGTGTTCCTGGACGACCCACTCGGCACCAGCGCGGGGTTGTTCCGCTATTACCTCAAGAAATTCGCCACCGGGCGGGCGTTGCTGCCTGCGGGTGGCATCGGTGACATTCCGCGGCAGTTGGCGGCATCGCTGCCACCCGGGACGTTGCGGACGAACTGCCGGGTGGAACGCCTTTCACGCGTGGGCAACCGGGTGGATACCGTGGTCACGGCGCGAGGCGAGGAAATCTCCTGTGACGCCTTGCTCCTGGCGACTGAGGCACCTGCCACGGCCCGGCTGCTCGAACGTCCGCCCGCCGGTGAGCCGCCGCACGGCACGACGGTCGTGTATTTCGCCAGCGACCATGCCCTCTATGCACGCGCGATGCTGGCTCTGCCGCGGGGACGTGGGCGGCTTGTACGGCATTTCGTGCCGTTGACCAACGTTGCGCCCGAGTACGCGCCTCCGGGCGTCCATCTGCTGTGCGCCACGGTGCTCGACCGCCGCGGCCTGCCGGATGACGCCCTCTCCGCCGCCGTCGTCAACGAGATCAGCGAGTTTTACCCGGCTGCGGCAGGCTTGATGCGGCCCCTGTCCATCATCGACGTGCCTTACGGGCAACACCAGCAGCGCGCGGGCTTCGCGCGGAACCTGCCACCCGCCCCAGCGCGGACCACGCTGGAAAACGTCTGGCTGGCGGGGGACCAAACCGGGGCTTGCAGCATCCAGTCCGCCATGGCGGGCGGCGAACGCGCGGCGCACCTGCTCGCCGGACTGGCGGCCGGATGAACGCGGCACCACCAGCCCGTTTTCCCACGCGGCGCGACTGGTCCCTGCTCGGGCTTGCGCTGATGGCGCTCTACACGGTTTGCCTCGGCACGCGGGGGATCAACGAACCCGACGAGGGCCGCTACGCGGAAATCTCGCTGGCAATGGCTATCCCTGGCGGTGGCTGGTGGGAGCCGCGCATGTCCGGCTGGGGCCGCTACGATAAGCCGCCACTCATCTGCTGGGCCACCGCCGCGAGCTTCCGCGTTTTCGGGGTCAACGATTGGGCGGCGCAGTTGCCCTCGCTGGCGGGGGCGACCCTGAGCCTGCTTGGCCTCGGCTGGGCCGCCCGTCGGCTTTCGGAACCACGCACGGCTTGGTGGGCCGTGCTGATTTGTGGCACGTCGGCGCAGTTCTGGCTCCTGGGACGGCTGCTCTCGCTGGACATGCTGCTCTGCGGCTGGTGTACGTTGGCAGTCGCGGCGTGGGCGGAATGCCGGCATCGGGACGGCGCATGGGGGTGTTGGGCTGCCTCCCTAGTCTGTTGGACGCTGGCCTGGTGGACGAAAGCCACTCCCGTGCTGATCCCGCTCGCCGGGCTGGCCATCGGCATCCAGGCGCGCGGCGACACCCGGGGCCGGAGCGTGCTGCGGCTCCCGCTGCTGCTATCCTTGGTCCTGCTGCTGGGCGCGCCCTGGTATCTTTCGATGCCCTCGCGTTACCCGGAGTTGCGTGACTTTTTCTTCGGCCGCGAACTCGCGGGCAGGATGGCAGGCAGCGTGAACGGTAGACACTGGGCTTTCTGGTATTACCTGCCGGCGAGTTTGCTGGGATGGCTGCCGTGGTGGCCCGTGGCCGCGTGGGGTCGGTGGCGGGAAGGAATGCGTCTGCCGACCGGGAACTGGCTGGCGCGGGTCCGTGCGTGGGTGGGGATGATCACGGTCGAGGGGTGGATCGTGCTCATCGGTTTGGTGATCTTCTCCAGCGCCGCCTCCAAGTTGCCAACGTCCACGCTCCCTTTGATGCCTTGGGCCGCCTTGTGGATGGCGGGGACCATCTCCCGCCAGACGGCCCGGCACGACAGTCCGCCGCGGTGGTTCCTCCTTCCCGCCCCTGCCTTTGCGCTTTGCGCCGGGGTGGGGCTTGCGCTGTACCCGGGCCGCGAAGCAACACTTGGCAACAATTCCAGCCTGCGGCGCGTCTGCACGTTCCTGGCCAGCCACGGCGCGCGCCGGGTGGACGTGGACCTTTATTGGCCGAGCATGGAAATCTACCTGCCACGCACCGCGCTTTATTATGTGGTCCGCGACGACGCCGCGAACCTCCGCAAGGACACTGCCAAAGGGATCATCAAATGGCGTGAAGAACGCTACTGCGAACGATCCACCGACCTGGGCAAACCGCCTAGCCGTTTCAGCGAGATCACTCCCCGGCCCACCCTGCCGTTCGATGACCCGGCTCGGATGGCATTGGAAGACGGCGAATTCTGGCTCGTGCGCTTCGTCCGGCAGAGGGATTCGCCTTTCAACCCGCTCCTCGGGCGTTCCGCAGGCGAAAACCCGCCCGAGTTGATGCTGCGCGGTGGAGACTTCCGGGTTTATCGCACCACTCTCGTGCATGGTGCCATCCTGCCCGCAACCCGCCCGGCCTTCCCTGTTCCATGAAGCCCCTCCTCGTCATTGCTTTTTACTTGTTCGCCGTTTGTCCGTTAGTGGCGAAGCCGCCTGGGGCAACCACCCGGGACAACGGGAAGCCGTCCTCCCCTTCCCCGACGCCCGGCTCGCCTGCCGAGCCCGGAGCCGGCGTGGGTCTCGCCCGCTGGCTGGCCCTGACTCCGTCCGGTGCCGATGCCATCGCACTACCGTTCGCGGAGATTGTCAGCGCCGCTACTGGCAGGCGCGTGGTCCCTTTCGACGCTGCCAACGCCGCTGATGCCGCCGCCCTCGCCAGAGCCGGGGCCGCGCTCGACGCCATCTTGCCCCGGATGAACCGGCCGGACAGTCCCGCCCACGCCGCCGCGGGGATGCAAGCGGTTGCGGCCCGGTTCGAGGACGAGTTGCGCGGAACTCTCCTCTCGCCGCCAACCACCGCGGGAAGCGACACCGTCGCCCATGGATATCCCGCGTGGACGTGGACCGATCCCGCCACCGGCAAAGCCTATTACTTCGCCGTCGCCTTATACCCAACCGGCGGCGACCCGGCGGCCACCGCCCTCACGTTTTCGCCCGGCGATGCCGCTGCCCGCATGACCGCTGACGGCTGCTGCCTGCTGGTAGGCATCGAGCACAACGGCAAACCGGGCCATGACCTGGCTTTCCTCAACTGGCAGGTCCTGGACTTGGCCAAGGTCAAGGTGCGGTTCGCGCCGGTCTTCCAGGCCACCGCCCAGGAGGCGCTCCAGCCTGGTGCGGTTCTCACGGACGGCCGCAAGGGGCGGGACTGACATCGTAGCACCCGGGAGAGTTGGCAAACGGCCCGGGATGAGCGAACCTGACGCAGCAAATTCCGATGGATACCGCCCCGACTCCCTTTGATCCCATTGAAGATGTGCTTGAAGACGTGCGCGCTGGCAGGCCCGTCATCGTCACCGACGACGCAGACCGCGAGAACGAAGGCGACCTGATCCTCGCCGCCGAGATGGCCACGCCGGAAAACCTCGCCTTCATCCGCAAGCACACCAGCGCCGTCGTCTGCGTGCCCATGGAGGGTACGGAATTGGACCGCCTGGAACTGCCCCTGATGGTCCCCGCCTCCGAGAACTCCGAGCGGATGCGGACCGCCTATGCGGTCAGCGTGGACGCGGCCTGGGGCGTCTCGACCGGCATCTCCGCCGCCGACCGGGCGCACACCATCCGCCTGCTGGCCAACCCGCAAACGAAGGCGTCCGACCTCGCCCGGCCCGGCCACGTCTTCCCCTTGCGCTACCGGGAGGGCGGCGTGCTGCGCCGCGCGGGCCACACGGAAGCCGCCGTCGATCTCGCGCGGCTGGCGGGGCTGCGTCCGGCAGGGGTGCTCGCGGAGATTGTCAACGAGGACGAGACCATGGCGCGGCTCCCTGACTTGGTGCGCTTCAAGGCGCGGCATGGCTTGAAGTTCTGCTCCATTGAGGGATTGATCGCCTACCGCCGCCAGCGCGAGAAACTCGTGGAGCGCACGGAGGTTATCCACCTGCCCACCAATTACGGCGATTTCCAGTTGTATCTTTACCGCAACAAGCTCGACGACAAACACCACCTTGCTATGGTCAAGGGCCGCATCGACCGGAACACGCCCGTGCCCGTGCGCGTCCACAGCGAGTGTCTGACGGGCGACGTGTTCGGCTCGCGACGTTGCGATTGCGGCAGCCAGCTCCACGCCGCCATGCAGCAGATCGAGGAAGCCGGCGCGGGAGTGCTGGTGTACCTGCGCCAGGAGGGACGCGGCATCGGCCTCGCGGCCAAGATCCACGCCTACAAGCTCCAGGAGGAAGGATTGGACACGGTGGAGGCCAACGCGAAGCTCGGGTACGCGCCCGACCTGCGTGACTATGGCCTCGGCGCGCAGATCCTCCTGGACGTGGGCGTGGGCAAGTTTCGTTTCATGACCAACAATCCCCGCAAGGTAATCGGCTTGGAAGGCTACGGCTTGGAGATGGTCGAGCAGGTGCCCATCCGCAGTTCCCCGAATCCGCACAACGAGAAATATCTGACCACAAAAAAAGAAAAATTGGGCCACTTGCTTTAAACCCTCCGTGCGTTCATCTTCTCCACCCTGCCGTGCAGAGCGTTCTAGGGTGGACTCTCGAAGTTCCTCCCCTGGCCGTCTTCTCCCCGGCGGTCCACCATTCGTGCCATGCTTAAGCTCAGAGTAGGCGGTCCCCGGGTGCTCGGCGGAGCCCGCCGCACCTTTGCCCTGGTCGCCAGCCAGTACAATCCCAACTTCGTGCAGGGACTGGTCGATCACGCCGCTACGGAATTGATGACCGTCATCCCGAACTCCCGCCTGCTGCTGCACCAGGTCCCGGGGGCATTCGAGATCCCCCTCATCGTGCAGGAACTTGCCGCCCGTGCCGAACAGGAGATCAACGTGGTGATTGCTCTAGGGGTCATCATCCACGGCGACACGGACCACGGTGAACTGCTCAGCCGCACCGTGACTGACGCCCTCCAGCAAATCGCGCTTTCCAACCGTATCCCGATCATCCATCAGGTTCTGTCCTGCAGAGACGAGGAACAAGCCAAGGTCCGGTGCCTGGAAGCCAAGTACAACCGCGGCACCGAAGCCGCCCGCGCCGCCATCAAAATGGCCGACCTGCTCGACCAGTTGCGCGCTTAACTTCCGTTCCGGCTCGTTCCATGGGTAAACGTCGTGAAGGCCGCGAGGCGGCCGTGCAGTTCCTCGTCTTCTGCGATCTCAACCAGGGCTCCGGCACGGAAGCGGCCAGTGGGTTCTGGGAGTTGCGGCCGGCCACCAAGCCCATCCGCGATTTCGCCCTCAACCTGGTGGAGGGCGTCCTGCGTCACCGGCCCGAAACGGACGAGCGAATCAGCCGCTACGCCGAAAACTACGAGTTGAACCGGCTGGCGGTGGTGGACCGTAACATCCTACGGCTAGCCATCTACGAGATGCTGCACCGCAACGACATCCCGCCGGTCGTCTCGATCAACGAGGCTATCGAGATCGCCAAACGCTTTGGCAGCGAGGAAAGCAGCCGCTTCGTCAACGGCATCCTGGACCGCGTCAAGCTCGACCTGACCCGCCCCCTGCGGACGGCGTCCGAACCCGGCAACAGCGCTCCGCACGGTGATGGCTTGCCCACCCCAGGCGGCGGGGGGCGGCCGGACTTGGCCTGAGCGCCTGCCGTCCGGAAACGGCGTCGCCGTTTTTTGCCTTGAGCTTGCCACCCGCCGCGTTTTAAGAACAATCCGATCGGTGGCCAACGGCTTTTTCAAATCCCTGCTGCAGAAATTCACCGGTCATCCGGTGGACTGGGACGAACTGGAGGAAACCCTCATCCGCGCCGACCTGGGAGTGCCGGTAGCGTTGCAAATCCTCCAGACCCTCCAGACACAAAGCCAGGCGCACGCCGTCACGGCCAGCGATGTCGTCGAGGTGACGCGCGCGGCGATGCTGCGGCTGCTGCCCTCGGCAAACCCGCCGATCCGGCCGCTGCCCAACAAGCCCAAGGCGATCCTGATCGTCGGGGTGAACGGCACCGGCAAGACGACCTCCACGGCCAAGCTGGCACATTATTTCCAGCGCAACCGCTACGGCGTCATGCTCGCCGCGGCGGACACGTTCCGCGCGGCAGCCATCGAGCAACTCGCCGTCTGGAGCGAACGGCTGGGCGTGGAGATGATCCGGGGCCAGTACAACGGCGATCCGGCAGCCCTGTGCTACGACGCCTACGGCGCGGCCGACAAGAAGAACGTCGAGTTCCTGATCTGCGACACCGCCGGACGCCTTCACAACCGGCAGGGATTGATGAACGAACTCATCAAGATCAACCGGACGCTCGCCAAGCAGGACCCGGACGCGCCGCACGAGCGCCTGCTCGTGGTGGACGCCACGACGGGTTCCAATGCGCTCGTACAGGCCAAAGAGTTCCACGCCGCGGTGGGGTTGACAGGACTGATCGTCACAAAGCTGGACGGCAGCGGCAAAGGCGGTATCCTCGTCGCCATCCAAAACGAACTCGGCATCCCGACCCGCTTCATCGGCACAGGCGAACAGATCGACTCCTTCGAGCCTTTTGATTCTCGCCGCTTCGTCGAAACCGTGCTTTAGCCGCCATGTCGTCCCCGGGCACGCTCGCCACCACCAAGCTTCAACAGATCGACCGCCTCTTGGGGATTCCCGCTTGCTTTGTCCTGACCCGGCTGCGCGTGATCTTCGGACGACACGCCCCGCCCCCCGGGGTGCCGGTGGGCCGGGTGCTGTTCATCAAGTTGGCCGAACAGGGTTCGACGGTGCTGGCGCACGGGGCCATCCGGCGCGCGGTGGCGATGGTCGGGCGCGAGAACGTTTTCTTCGTGGTGTTCGCGGAGAACCGCTTCATCCTGGACCTGCTGGAACTGATCCCGCGCGAGAACGTCTTCGTCATCCGGGCCCATAGCCTGGCGTCGCTCGTGCGGAGCACCTGGCGGGTGCTCGGCCAGATCCGGCGGATGAAGTTCGAGGCTGCGGTGGACCTGGAGTTTTTCGCCCGTTCGTCCGCGGCTTTCACGTTCCTGACCGCCGCGCGCCGTCGGGTGGGCTTTCACACGTTCTTTGGCGAGGGGCCCTACCGTGGGAACCTGATGACGCACCGCCTGCTTTACAACCCCTACCTGCACACCAGCCAGATCTTCGCGCAGATGGTCGAGGCGTTGCGGGTGGACCCCGTCCACCTTCCCACCTTCGGCGCGCAGCCGCCGTCCGTGGATGGGGAGGATGCCGTGTTCCGTCCCTCGCCCGAGGAAGTGGCCGCCGTCCGCGCCATCGTGCGGCAGGAAGCCGGGGACTGCGGGGATGCCCCGTTGATCCTGCTCAACGCCAACGCCAGCGACCTGCTCCCGCTGCGGCGCTGGGCACCGGAGCGCTACGTCGAACTGGCGCGGCTCCTCCTCGAAGCCGTCCCGAACGCGCGCGTCCTCATGACGGGCGCGCCCGCCGAGGCGGCGGCGGCGGAAAGTCTCGTCACACAGGTCGGCTCGGAGCGGTGTGCCTCCGTCGCGGGGAAAACCACCCTTCGACAACTGCTCGTGCTCTACACGCTGGCCGAGGTGCTCGTGACGAACGACAGCGGTCCCGCGCACTTCGCGTCGCTGACGCCAATCGATGTCGTGACGTTGTTCGGTCCCGAGACCCCGCGGCTCTTCGGAGCCCGCACGAAGCGGAACACCACCATCTGGCGCGGCATCGCGTGCAGCCCGTGCGTCAACGCCTACAACAACCGCCAGTCGCCCTGCCGGAACAACCTTTGCATGCAGCAGATTACCGTCGAGGAAGTGTTCGCCGCCGCGCGCGACGCTTTCACCCGGCGGCAGGCTGCCGTCCACCGTCCCGACCTGACGCTCGCCGCGCGTTGAACGATGATCGGCGCGATAGATCGTTCCAGACGCTTGCCGACGCTGCCTACAGGGCTCACTTGGGTGCAATGGCGGTCGCACCCTCTGCGGGAGCCTTTTCTGGCGGTCGTCTACTTCGTGGTGCTGGCCGTGGTCTCCCTCGGCCCGACCCTCTTCAGCGGTGCGCGGGTGTTTTCCAACGACGAGCGGGATCTGGCGCTCCAATTCATCCACTGGCGGAAGTTCGGGTTCGACCTGCTCCGCGCCGGGCACCTGGCGCTCTGGAACCCGCACATCTATGGCGGCACGCCTTTTTTCGGCGGCTTCCAATCGGCACTGCTGTATCCGCCGAACTGGCTCTACCTCGTCCTGCCGCTCGCCGTGGCGGTGAACACGGGGATCGCGCTGCACATCGTCCTGACGGGATGCGGAATGTACGCCTGGATGCGCGCGCGCGGCCTGCACCCGCTGGCGTGCCTCCTCGCGGGCTCGGTGTTTGTGCTCTCGGGCCCCGTATTCCCGCACATCTACGCCGGTCATCTTTCGAACCTCTGCACGATGGCGTGGGCTCCGTGGATCTTCCTCGCCATCGACGGATGGCTGCGGTGGCGCACCGGCAGTTGGCTCCTGTTGGGATCGGCCGTCGTGGCAATGCAGATGCTCGCGGGGCATCCCCAGTACGTGTTCTACACGGGCTTGACGGCGGCGATGTATTGCGCCGCGCAACTCACCGTAGCCAAAGGGAAGATCCCGGCGGCGGCCGGTCTGGCTTTGCTCGCCGTGGGTGGTGTGGCTCTGAGCGCGGTCCAGCTCTTCGAGGGCTTCCATGCGGCGGGCGAGTCGGTCAGGAACCAAGGCACATCGCGCGAGTTCGCCGCCATCTTCTCGTTCCCGCCCGAGAATTTCCTGACCCTGTTGACCCCGTATTTCTTCGGCGACCTGACGATCCACGATTATTGGGGCCGTTGGAACCTGTGGGAAATGTCCATCTTTTTCAGCGTCGGCGGCCTGTTCCTGCTGGGATACGGCCTGGCGAGAGGCCCGCGCTTCCACGTCTGGACCTGCTTCGGGCTGGCTGCCACCCTGCTCGTACTCGCCACGGGAGAGTACACGCCGCTGTTCGGCTGGCTGTACGACCATGCGCCCGGGTTCGGCCGGTTTCGCGGCTGGTCGAAATTCACGTTCCCGGCGATGCTGCTTCTCGTCGTGGTGGCAGCGGAAGGCTGCGACGTGTTGGCGCACCGACGGTTCACGAGCCTGCCCGCCGCTCTGGCCGTGTTGGCGGCGGGGAGCGTTTTCTGCCTGGTGGCGGCAGGCGCGCACGTTGCCAGCCGCCAGCTTCCGGCACCCGCGCCGCAGCCGTGGAACGGCTGGATTCATGCCCTCTCGCGGTCCGGCGACCAATACCTGGCCGCAGACCGGATCGACAAACCCCACTTCGTTCACTGCGTAGCCCGCCAGGCATCCCGGCAGTTGCTTTGGACCGCCCTGACGTTGTTGGCACTCGCGGGCGTCCTGTTGGCGGCGCGCCGACATCCGCGCGTGGCGTGGTGCGTGCCCTTAATCGCCGTCTTCGAAACGGTTTGCTTCGCACGTTCGACGCTGGATTCGTTCTCCCTGGACGATGTCCTCCAACCTTACGAGACCACCCAGCTCGCCGCGAGCGCCCACGAAGGATTCCGCATGGACGACGAGCGTAACCACAACGCGGCGATGAGCTTCGGAGGCTACGATCTGTGGGGGTACGATCCCGGCGTGCTGCGGCGTTACGCGGAATGGATGGCGGCCTCGCAGGACCGTAACCCGGATAGCGCCAGCGAAACGATCCAGCTGACGATCTTCCCGCCCGTATTTTCCTCGCTGCTGCGCTACCGCTGCCGGGGCCCCCCACCTTCAAATGCTGCCAGCAGCGACGAAGCCGGCGTGCAGCCGGAAGCAAGCCAACCCCCTCCCGCCCCCCGCATTTTCCTGGGCTCACACGCCCGGGTCATCCCGAACCGGGACGAGGAGCTTGACGCGGTTTTTGCCCCCTACTTTGATCCTGTGCGCACGGTGCTCTTGGAGAGCCCCCCGGACCCATCTCCCTCGGGGGCGGAAGCGGCCGGGCAGGTTCGGCTGCTCGCGGAATCGACCGACACCTTGACCATCGAGGCAGACCTCACAGCCTCGGCCATCCTCTTGATTACCGATAACTATTCCGACGGCTGGAAGGCCCGCTCGCTGCTCGCTGATTCCCCCGGCAGCGGCGCACAGACCGCTTACCGGGTGGTGCCCGCGGATTATTGCCTGCGTGCCGTGCCGCTCACCAGCGGACACCACAAGATCCTGCTCGAATACCAGCCGACCGCTTTCGTCGTCGGTGCCTGGGTGTCCGTCGTTTCGCTCCTCCTGTACCTGGCCGCCTTGGTCGGCTGGATCGTCGGATGGGGGCGACGCGCACGCGGACAGGCGGCTACTTCTGGGGCTTGGTCCCTTGCGTGGCCTCGGTGGATGGGACGAGGTGGGCGACCTGGCGTTGTTCGTTGACCGCCTCGGTTCCGTTCTGCGACTGGTTGGGTTTCCAGTGGACGGAGGAACGTGTGGTTTGGGCCGAGCGTTGACCCTCGTTGAGCCGCAGGGGGGTGCTCTTCGTTTCGAGCACGGCATCGAGTTGTGCCCAGAGATCGTCGCGCCGCGCGGGGGCCACTAGGCCGAGGATGCTCAGCTTGTAGAAGTAGAGTTGGACCTGCTCGGTGCTAATCCGCTCAATGCTCGCCAGTTTTTCGGCGCTGATGCCGCACTTGAGCAAGTTGACCGCGTTCTGGAAGAAGTCCGCCAGACCGGCCTCCTCGAACTCGACAGACCCCTCGGTTTGTTGCAGGCGAAAAATGCGGTGCGGCGGCGAGAGTGACTGCTTGTTGACGCTGATTTCATCGACCTGGCTGACGATGATGAGCGCCAAGCGATCCACCTGGAGGCGGACACTGCCCATCAAGGAACTGGCGTGCGCGGGCGTGAACACGAACCTGCCCACGGGATTGGCGGTCACGGTGACGAGTTTGTCCACCACCTGCGACTCGGATTTGATGATGTGCTTGTCCACCATGAACCCGCACAGATAGCCGGGGGTGAAATGCAGATGCATCTCGCTGATCTGCTGGGTTTGCAGCAGCGAGAGCTTTCCCGAACGATGACGCATCATGTCCAGGAGATCGGGCAAGGGCAGTTCGTTGATGTCACCGGTGACAGGCATCCCAGAACAAGAAGCACGTTCGCTGCCATTCTGCCCAGGCACGCCCCCTGTAAGGACAAACATTACAATCCTGACCTTCCTGCCCGGCTCACCGCTCCAGCTTTGCACCGGCCGCGCCGACCTCCTGGTCGTCGTCCTTGGTGTCCACTTCCGGGGACGGCGGGGACTTCTTGAAGTGCAGTTGCCCGATGCGCCTGCCGTCGGTCTTCGTCACGGTGACGAGATAATCGCCGACCTGGACGTGCTCGCCCTGTTTAGGTAGATGCCCGATCAGGTGTGTGACGTAGCCTCCGACCGTACTGACCTCGGCGTTGGAGAGTTCCAGCTCCGTCAGGTCGTTGAGCTCGTACAGACCCAGCATCCCGTCTACCTCGAACTCGCTGGGATTAAGTTGCTTGAACTCGGTTTGCTCCGCGTCGAACTCGTCGTGGATGTCGCCGACGATCTCGGCCAGGACGTTGTCCAAGGTCACGATGCCCATGGTGCCGCCGTATTCATCGACCACGGCTCCGAGATGCGCGTGCTTGCTCAGGAACATGGTTAGCAGGCGTTCCAGGGGCATCATCTCGGGCACCATCAACAGGTCGCGCTTGATGCTTAACAGGTCCGGTTTCGGCTCGCGCACGAGGCCGAGTAGATCCTTGATGTGAACCAGCCCGATCGGATTGTCCAGGTGGCCCTTGCAAAGCGGAAACCGGGTGTGCCGCGAAGCCTGCGCTTTTTGCAGGTTTTCTTCGAAGCTCTTATCGATGTCCAGGTAGACCACCGTGCCACGCGGGGTCATGATGTCCCGGACCACGCGGCGGCGGAGATCGAGGGCGTTGATGAGCAATTCTCTGCCCAGGGGCGTGACTTCCTGCGATTTTTCGCTCTCGCTCAGGATCACGCGCAACTCGTCCTCGCTGTGCACGAGTTCCTGGCTGCCCACCGGGTCAATGTTGAACACCTTCCGCAGGATGAAATTCGACGACTTGTTCAGGCACCAGATCGCCGGTTTGAAAATTCCGTGGAAGAGTCGCAACGGTGCCACGAACGCCTTGGCCACCGGCACCGGCTGGCCGATGGCGAGATATTTCGGGGCGAGTTCCCCGAAGATGATGTGCAGGAAGGTGATCGCCACGAACCCGGCCGTGACCGACAGCGACGAGATCACGATGAGCGACTGGATTCCCACGAGGACGCACAGGGGTTCAAGCATCTGAGCAATGTACGGCTCGCCCACCCAGCCGAGCGCCAAGCTGGCCAGCGTCACACCCAACTGTGTGGCGGACAGGTAGGTGTCGAGTTGGTCGAGCACGCGCCGCACGGATGACGCCCCCTCGTCACCCTCCTCAATCAACGCTTCCAACTGGCTGCCGCGCACCTTGACCAACGCGAACTCGCTGGCCACGAAGAAGCCGTTGAGCAGGATCAACACCGCGATGGCCAGCAGCTTGAGCAGGATCAACCCGGACGAGTCCCATTCGCGGGCGATGGCCGGGTCAGCCAAGAACGGTCCCGCCAACGGCGACAACGCGGCGGAGCCAAGGAAAACTGCGATGTTCATACAGGATGGATGGAAGCCCTAAGTTCCCGGCGGAGTTCGCGCCCGGAAGTTTCCCGCGCCGACCCATCGCGGGTGGCGGCATTCCATCATTTCTTTTCGTACTCTCCTTTGCCGCGTCGCTCCAACACCGTGAAGCCCGCCTGCTTGGCGTCGCTGATCGACAAAGATTTGGCGACCTTCGGGGTGTTGGTCCGCGAGATCACCTTGTGCACGGGACGGCGGCACACCGGGCAATCCGTCAACTCCGGGCGGTCGATGGGGCGGCGCAATTCAAAGCAGCCCCCGCAAAGGTTGCAATCGCCGTCGTCGACCTCGTACTCGTAGATTGGCATAAGCACCAACACCCCGAGTCTGCCCGGGAACGGTTTACCAACTCGACTTCGTCACGCCGGGGATCATGCCGTTGGAGGCAAGCTCCCGGAAGGCGATGCGCGAGAGCTTGAAGCGGCGGATGAACGCGCGGCGGCGTCCGCTGAGTTGGCAACGGTTGACCACGCGCGTCGGGCTGGCGTCGCGGGGAAGCTGGCTGAGGCCGGCGTAATCTTTCTTTGCCTTCAACTCGGCGCGCAGGGCGGCGTACTTGGCCACGGTGGCGCGCTTGCGGTTGTCACGTTCGATCCAGGAAGTCTTTGCCATAAGGAAATTTTGCGAAGCCGGCATGATAGAACATCCCGCGCCGTTTGCAAAGGGCTTTTCAGGCGGCGGCGCGCACTGCTTGCACCTGCAACTGGAGCGTGACGCTGCCGCGAAACTCGTTGGCTTCCACCTGGAAGGCCACGTCCCAGGGCGGTGGGGGCAGCGCGAGCTGCGCACTGTTGAACCAGATCGCTGGCGTGGCGAGCCCGTAGCCGCCCGCCTTTCTGGCCCCGGCGGGCCGCAGTAGGAACTTGAGGTGCTTCTCCTTGAGGACGTGCGGAGCGTCCTGTGGCGCGACGCCGCGCACGACGAACGTCGGCTGCGGATTCCCCATGCCGAAGGGTTGCAAGGCCTCGTGGCAGGAAAGGAAATCGGCGTCGAGTGCCGCGAGCGTCACCTCGGCGTCCACGCGCAGGAACGGCTCCAACTGCTCGTCGCTGAGCACTGCGCGCGCCGCCTGGCAGAACGCCGCCTGAAAGTCCGGGAAGACCGCCTCCTGGAGCGTCAGGCCTGCCGCCATTTCGTGGCCGCCGAACTTGTCGAGGTGCCGGGCGCACTCGTTCAGCGCGTTGACCAGCGACAACCCCTCGATGCTCCGACCGCTCCCCTTGCCCACGCCCTGCTCGTCGAAGCCGATGACCAGGGTCGGCCGGTGGTGGGCACGCATCAAGCGCGACGCCACGATGCCGAGGACCCCCGGGTGCCAGCCCCGTGCGCCGACCACGATGGCGGCGTAGCGCGGTCGGCCGTCCTCGTGGCAATGGCTGCGGAACTGGTGCTGCGCCTCTTGCAGCGTCTGCTGCTCAACGGCTTGGCGTTCGCGGTTCTGCTCGTCCAGCCCCGCCGCCAAGGCCTGCGCGCGGGCGGCGTCGGTCGTGGTCAGCAGTTCGAGCGCCGCCTGCGCGGTGCCGAGGCGTCCGGCGGCGTTCAGGCGCGGTCCCAGGCGGTAGCCGATGTCGGCGGGCCGCACCGGGGCTTTGACCGACGCGACATCCATCAACGCACGCAGGCCCACCCGATCAGTCTTCGCCATCTCGGCCGATCCCCGCCGCACGAGGATGCGGTTTTCCTCCACCAGCGGCACGAGGTCGGCCACCGTGCCCAAGGCAACGAGGTCCAGCGATTTCTTTAGGTCGAAGCCCGGCAGCGGGCACCGCTTGAGCAGCGCGTGGCACGCCTTGAAGACCAGGCCCGCGCTACAAAGATAGTGGTAGGTGTCGCCCAGCTTGGGATTGACCAGCGCCACGCAGGGTGGCAGCGCGTGCTGCGGCTCGTGGTGATCGAAGACGACCACGTCGATCCCCTGCGTCTGGAGCATCGCCACCTCGCCGATGCTGGCCGTGCCGCAGTCCACGGCGACGAGGAGCCGTGGCCGCAGGGTTTCCATGCAACGGGCCACGCCTTCCGTGCTCAGGCCGTAGCCTTCCTCGATGCGCCGGGGCAGGAAGCAATGCACGTCCCCGCCGTAGGCTTGCAACAGGCCCGCCAAGATGGCCAGCGACGTGACGCCGTCCACGTCGTAGTCGCCGTAGAGGACGATGCGCTCGTCTTCCGCCAGCGCCCGCAGGATGCGGTCCACCGCCGGGGCCATGTTCGGCAGCTCGAACGGATCGGCCAACAGGTTGAGCTTCGGGTGGAGGAAGTTCCGCACGGCCTCCGGCGTCCGCAACCCCCGGCGCACGAGCAAACCGGCCAGGAAGGGCGCGATGTTCAGTTCGCGTTCCAGCTGTTGCGCCACGGCGCGGTCGGTCGGGTCATCAGGAGGCAACAGCCAGCGGAGGGCGGACATGAAAGGGCGATGGTACGGCCTCGCCAACGGTTCTGCACCTGCCAACGCGCCTCTTTTTTCGAGGTTGCGTTTGGTAGGAGGCCGGTACTAAACTGTCCGCGTGTCAGTGAGAATTCAACCGCGCTCTTCCCTTTACGGCGGCCTCCCGGGTCGCGGCGCGCTCCTTTCGCTGCTAGGGTTGGCCTCCCGCTAACCTTTTTCCTTTCCTCTAGCCTCTCCACGGCCCGCCTGCATCCCGGATCAGGCTGCCGGGACGCCGTGCGTCCCGGTGACTTCAGCAGTCCGCGTCCTGCTGAACCAACGCTCTCGCTTTTCGTTCGACCACACCTCTTTATCCAGCGCTTCCATGTCTGACAAAATCATCATCTTCGACACCACCTTGCGCGACGGCGAACAATGCCCCGGCGCTTCCATGAACCTCCGCGAAAAGATGGAGGTCGCCCGGCAGCTCGCCCGTCTCAACGTGGACGTGATCGAGGCCGGTTTCCCCGTCATCAGCGACGGTGACTTCCGCGCCGTCAACCAGATCGCTACCGAAGTGCGCGGCCCCATCATCGCAGGGCTGGCGCGCTGCGTGCCGGGCGACATCGACGCCGCCGCTGCGGCGGTCAAACCCGCCGGGGACCGGGCGCGGGTCCATGTGTTCCTGGCCACGTCGAAGATCCACTTGGAACACAAACTGCGGAAGGCGCAGGAGGAAATCATCCGCCTGGCCGTTGAAGGCGTGCGCCGCGCCCGGGCGCTGGTGCGCGACGTGGAGTTCAGCCCGGAAGACGGCTCCCGCACCGTGCCCGAGTTCTTGGCTGAGATCACGCGCGCGGTCATTGAGGCCGGGGCAACCACGGTCAACATCCCCGACACGGTCGGCTATGCCGTGCCAGACCAGTTCGGTGAGTTGATCCGTTACCTCTTCGACCACGTGCCCAACATCCACGACGCCGTGGTCAGCGTGCATTGCCACAACGACCTCGGACTCGCCGTGGCGAACTCGCTCGCCGCCGTGCGCGCCGGGGCGCGGCAGGTGGAAGGCACGATTAATGGCATCGGCGAGCGCGCGGGCAACGCCGCCCTGGAGGAAGTCGTCATGGCCTTGCGGACACGGCCGGAGGTGTTTGGGCACGTCACGACGGATGTGAACACGCGCGAAATCGTCAAAAGCTCGCGGCTCATCAGCCGCATGAGCGGGCTCCTCGTGCCGCGCTCCAAGGCCATCGTCGGCGAGAACGCTTTCGCGCATAGCTCGGGCATCCACCAGGACGGCATCCTCAAGAAACGCGAGACCTACGAGATCATGGACCCGCACGAGGTCGGCTGG
This sequence comes from uncultured Verrucomicrobiota bacterium, assembly GCA_937859745.1. GTDB lineage: Bacteria > Verrucomicrobiota > Verrucomicrobiia > Chthoniobacterales > SZAS-18 > CAHJWO01. The sequence continues at coordinate 20,768 of CALMAQ010000308.1, forward strand.
GGGGAAACGGAGCTGCCGCTGACCAAACACAGCGGGCGGCACGCGATGGTCAAGCGCCTGGAGCACCTGGGCTACACGCTCAACCAGGAGGAAACCGAGCACGTTTTCCGCCGCTTCAAGGAGGTCGGCGACCGCAAAAAATTCGTCTACGACGACGACCTGGCGGCGCTGATCGAGGACAGTTCCCTCGGCGCGCCCGAGACCTACGAGCTGGAATACTTCCACGTCACCAGCGGCACGACGACTGTGCCGACGGCCACCGTCCGCCTGCGGCACAACACCCTCGCCCCGGCCGACGGCAAGGACACCCCGACGGAGACCATGCAGGATTCCGCCCCCGGCAACGGCGCGGTCGATGCCGCGATGAAGGCCATCGACCGCATCCTGGGCCACCAGGGCCATCTGGCGGAGTACCACGTCCAGGCAGTGACGGGGGGCAAGGACGCGTTGGGCGAGGTGACACTCAAGGTGGACTTCGGCGACGGCAAGCTCATCACCGGCAAGGGGGCGAGCACGGACGTGATCGAAGCCAGCGCGCGTGCTTACCTGCACGCGGTGAGCCGGGTGCTGGTCACGGGAGCGGCGGCCGTAGCCAGCAAACCGACAGACACGCCATGACGCCTGGTCGCGGGCGCGGATGTTTTTCCCCGTTGCAGGCGCAGGGCCATCCGATTTAGAAAGGAACAACGTTTTTTCATGTCCAAGCAGCTTATTGTCCTCATCACGGGTGCGAACCGCGGCATCGGGCTGGCCATGACCCGCACCTTCCTCGAACGCGGCGACCGCGTGGCAGCCACCTGCCGCCAGCCGGCGAAGGCCGCCGAGCTTCACCAGATGAAGGAAACGTACAAGGACGATCTAATGATTCTGCGCGTGGACGTGGACCTGACCCGTTCGGTCAACGCGGCGGCCGAGGACATGGCCGAGCGCTACCCGCGCCTGGATGTCCTCGTCAATAACGCCGGGATTGCCCCCGGCCGTAGCCACGACGGGCTGGAGGTCCTCGAACTCGCGCAAGTCCGCGATGCATTCGAGACCAACGCTGTGGGCTGCCTGCGGACCACACGCGCCTTTTTGCCGCTGCTCCGCAAGAGCAAGCAGCCGCGGGTCGTCAATGTGTCCTCGGGCCTCGGCTCGCTCTCCAAGAAGCCCGGCGACACCCATTATTACGCTTACGCCGGTTCCAAGGCGGCGTTGAACATGTTCACGCGCATCATGGCGGCGGAATACAAGACGCAGGGGATCAGCATCGTCGCCGTGACGCCCGGCTGGGTCCGTACCGACATGGGCGGGGCGGATGCGGAACTCGACCCCGTGGTCGTGGCGGGGGAACTGGTCAACACGATTGACAGCATCACTATGGAGCAGACCTCGCTCTGGCTCGACCGCCACGGGAAAGTCACAGAATACGCCTGGTAACTTGGGCGGGGCGGGACACGGAAGGAGCCCCATGGTTTTCGACCACGTCACCCTGGTCTTGCCCGGAGGTATGATCGCGGAAGGACGTTTGCGCGTGGACGAGCACGACCGGATCGAAGCACTGGGCCGGGCGGACGAGGTGCCCATTTCCGGTGGAGAGCCCGTGTACGACGGGCGCGGCGGATATCTCTGTCCGGGCTTCATCGACCTCCATGTGCACGGGGCACTCGGACGCGACGCGATGGAAGGCACCCCGGAAGCCTTCGATGCCATCCTGCACCACCATGCTTCGGGCGGCACCACGGCGCTGGCGTTGACCAGCGTCGCGGCTCCTCTGGAAAAGCTCCTGAACCTGCTGCGGGCCGCGCGCGCATGGCAGGCGGCTACCGACGGGAGGAAAAAAACTGCCAGGTTGCTCGGAGTTCACGTCGAGGGCCCGTATTTTTCGCCTGCCAAGGCAGGTGCACACCGCCTCGAACATTTGCGAGACCCCACGGCGTCAGAGACTGCCCGACTGCTGTTGCATGCCGACGTGATCACGCAGGTCACGTTCGCGCCCGAACTCCCGGGAGCTTTGGAACTCATCGATGCTCTCGGCACCCGCGGCATCATCCGCAGCGGAGGTCACAGCGACGCCTGGGACGAAGACGCACGCGCCGCTTTCGGACGGGGAATGGAGCAAGTCACCCACCTGTTCAACGCCATGTCCAGCGCACGCCGACGCGGCCCCTACCGCGTGGCCGGGCTGCTCGAATACGCGCTTTCCGAACCCGGCCTGCGTTGCGAGTTGATCGCCGACGGCCACCACGTCTCCCCGACGCTCCTGCGGATGGCCTACCAGGCGAAGGGAGTAGACGGCATCTGTCTCGTCACGGATGCCAGCCCGGGCACCGGCCTGCCCGACGGCAGCGAGTACCGGTTCGCGGACCGGACCTGCCTCGTGCGGGGCGGCGTCTGCCTGACGCAGGATGGTCACGCCCTCGCCGGAAGCCGCGCCACCATGATCGACGTTGTCCGCAACATGGTCCAGCTTGCAGGCGTTCCTTTGCACGAATCAATCGCCATGGCGACCCTGAACCCCGCTCGCGCCCTGCTCCGGGAGCACGAATGCGGACTCCTAGCCCTTGGAATGCGCGCGGATCTGACGCTGCTCACGCGCGACCTCTCTGTGACGGCGACTTTCGTCGGCGGCGAGGCGATCTACCGCCCGAGTTAACTCCCCGGCTCCGGAAAGCGTCCATGAGTCTTTGCATCCGTTCAGGCTTTCCATACAGTCGCGTCCATGAAAATCCTCATCGCCGCCAGTGACCTGACGCCGCTGATTTCGACGGACCCGGCCGGGCAAAACGGCCCCGTGGCTGCCCTGCCCGCGGCGCTGCAGCGGGCCGGACACGAGGTGAGCCTCGTCGGACCCCTGACGCGGGCATGGGCCGACGCGACTGCTGTCAAGCTCAAAGCCACGGGGGTAAGGGTCAACGTCGCACTCGGCTCTGACCGCGAGAGCGTGCAGGTCTTCGAGACCCGGTCGGAGGAAGGTCTGCAAATTTTCCTGCTCAAGCACGACCCCATTTTCGGTGAGATGGCCGACGGGGTGTCGGCGTTCGAAGGCGACGCCCGCGCTGCCGTCCTTTTCTCGAAGTTGGTGATCGAACTCTCCCGGCGATTGAACCCGGCCCCGGACGTGGTGCAAATCTACGATTGGCCCGGCGCGCTCGTCCCTGTCTTTTTGCGGGCCCAACACCTGCCTTTCGCCAGCGTCCTGAGCCTGGACAACCCCACAACGAACGGCAGCTTTCCCATCGAGGATTTCGGCTTGCTCAACCTAGGCTGGGAATACTTCCGGCCGAACGCCGTCGAGTTCTATGGGCGCGTCAACTTCCTCAAAGCGGGCATCCTGCACGCGGACGCGGTGGTGGTGCCCGGCGAACTGGAACGCGCGGCCGTGCAAACCCCGGAACATGGCGGCGGGTTGGACGCGGTCTTCCGCGAACAATCCTCGAAGCTGCACGGCATCCCGGCGGGCGTGGACGAGAACGTCTGGAATCCCGCCAGGGACCCGTTCGTGGCCCGGCGCTACCAGTCCTCCAACCTCGGCGGCAAGGCGGCCTGCCGCGGCGCGCTGCTCGCGCACCTCGGCCTCGACAAGAACCCGGCAGGGCCCGTGTACCTAGTGGATCTGGCCGCCGGACAGGACGCGCACTACCTCGACCTGCTGGCCTCCATGCTCGACCAGTTGCTGGCCGACGACGTGCGCCTCGTGGTCCTCGGCGAGTTCCCGGCAGATTTGCCCGCCGCGATCACCTTCCAAGTCGCCGCGCGCAAGTACCCGGGGCACCTGGCGCTCGTACGCGCCGGAGACGAACGCTTAGCTCACGTCGCTCTTGCGGGAGCGAACTTCCAGCTTTTCCTCGGGCGCACCCTCCGCCTGAGCGAGTTCATCCTCCGCAGCCTTAAATACGGCACCGTGCCGGTGGTTCCGGCGGGGGCCGGGGTCAGGCAGTTGCTCACCGACCATCAGCCCGGCGTGGAAGGCGGCAACGGCCTGGTGTTCTACCGTCCCAACGGCGAGGCGCTCTTCGATGCCCTCGCGCACCGGGCCGCCGGTCTGCTCCGGCCGGCTGACGATTGGGAATCGCTGCAGCAGCAGGCGATGATCCAGGCCGCAAAGTTCACCTGGGCGCGCACCGCCGCGCAGTTCGTCGCACTCTACCAGCGGCTCAGGCCATGAGCGCGCCGCGACTCGCCGTCACGAGTAACGGACATCCTTGCCGGGCTCCATCTCGTAGCTGAGCGCCATCTGTTGGCCGACGTATGGGTGGATCACCTCGTCGACAAACCGGTGGTAGACCGGATCGGCGTGCCCGAGCGCCATCTTGTCCATGGATTCGTAATCCACGCCGAAGAAGAAGCCCCAAGCGTTATCCGCCTCAATGCGTTTGCCGCAGCGGATGGCGCGCACTTCTGCGATCTTGAGCAGGCGGATGCGTGTCTCGCGCAACACCCACTCGACCTGTTCGTCCCCGAGCCCCGGATGAAGCCTGCAAAGGACGACGTGATGAACCATGGCGTGACGGCGTTTTAACCGGCCCGGGCTCCGGATTCAAGCCGCGGACCGCCGGTGGCCTAGTTTTTCCAGTTCAGCGCCCCTTTTTTGACCGCGTACACATAACCCACGGTCAGGATGGCCACGAAGCTGAACATGCTCCAGAAGATGGTGGAGCCGGATTGGATCATGTCACGGTACACGACCGCCCACGGGTACATGAACACGATTTCGATGTCGAACAGGATGAACAGCATTGCCACCAGATAGAACTTTACGCTGAAGCGCGGTTGCGCTTCACCGATAGGCAGCATGCCGCATTCGTAAGAGGTGTCCTTGACCTTCGAACGCTTGCCGGCCTTGCCCAGCACGACGCTGGCGATCAGTGACACGGCGGCGAACCCGATGGCAACAATGGCCTGGAGCAGAATCGGCAGGTAGTCCCGGATCATAAAAAGAAGCCGGGGCGGCACGAGGCCGCCCCGGCAGGTGGAAATTGATGGGTAATGACTCGTCCGCAGGTTAGCCGACCACAGGCACGGCGACAGCCGGCGCGACGGCAGCGGCAGAGACAACCGGGGCGGCGGGCACGGTCGGGATCGCGTTCACGATGGAAGCCAAACCCTTGTATTTCTTGCCGGTCTTCTTGACCATGCCGCGGGAAACCAGTGTCTGGAGTTTCTCGTAGGCGCGCAGGCGGAGCATTTCCTCGCCGCCGCTCGCAGCATTGCGAGCACGCAGATTGCTATGCACCAGGTCGAACAACTCCTTGAACTCGTAGGAATTTTTCTGGGTGAGAACCGCGACGAGTTCCTCGGTGACGAGGTCGGGGAGGCGACGGGAGAAGGCGTTTTTCTTGGTCATAGCCATAGTGAAGCAAGAATATACCACCCTTTCTGGGAAACGAAGGTTTATTTTTTCGCCGACGCCCGCTTCCAACCGCGAAAGTCACTTGCTTTCACCGGTTTGCGGCGTCGGCAAAGGCTGGTTCGACGGCGGGTTCGCCCCCGGTCCGGGCTCCGCGTCCGGCGAAGAAACGGATGGCCCCCCCAGCCCTGGCAGCATCGTGCCCAGTGGGCTCTGCACCAGCGGGAAAGCCGCTGCCGCCGCCCCACCTGCTAGTGCGAACCCCGCCTGTCCGACCGTGACGGACCCGACGGACTCTGAGAAGCTGCCCTGGTCGTCGGTTTTCTGCGAGAACACCGTAGGCGCAAGGTGTTTGGAGATTGTCTTCGTGTCGGGCAGCTTGGTCAGGTCCACGTAGTCGCCCAAACGGGGATAGAACAGCGCGCCGAACACCGCGAAGGCACGCAGCGACCCGTACAGCCGCTCGAAGAACGCCGAGCCGTCGATGTAGATGAAGGCGTTGTTCGGGACAGTCACCGAGGCCATGGTGCCGCGGTAGGCATCGGTGGCCGTAAAATTGGCTCCGCCAGCCGGTTCCCGCCGTGCCGCCTCGCGTACTTCCGGCAGGTTCAAGCCGACGATGAGGTGCTTGGGAGTGAGCGTCAGCGTCGGATTGATAAAGCCGCCGTTCGCCCCGGAGAGCGTGTGAAACGTCGCGCCGTCCGCGTGCGAAACACTCCATGCCGCTTCCGCCGAGAGCGTGTTCGTCAGGTCGTCCACGTACTTGCCCGCCGCCGCCTGATCGCGCACGTCTACGCTCGCCAGCAGCGCGGGCTGCGCGCGGTCGGCGGGCCATTCGAGGTCCAGGCTCACCTCGTTGCCGAACGCTCCGTGGAACCGCTCCAACGTCACGTTGTGATCGTGCAGCATGACGGCCAGCTCACGCAGGCTCGTGAGCAGGCCGCTCATCGGGGTCCCGGCGGGCATGGGCCCATCGGGGGGCAGCTCGAACTGCGTGGGAATCTCGAAGATGGATGCCGCGAACGCCAGCGTGTCGGCGGAGGTCAGCGGCAGGCCGCCCATGCCGAGTTCGGCCGGTTTTCGCTTCACCCCCGGGGCAAGGTAGTAGACCGAATCCCGCAGCTTGCCGCCTTCGATCCGGCTGGTGGCACCGATGGCCTTGATCTTTTCGACCTCTGCGCGGCGTTCATCCTCTACGGGTTGGCCGGCGGCCGTGGCCAAGTCCAGCAAGCGGTGCAGCGTGACCTGCGGCCGGGCGAAGATGAGCGTCGCATGTTGTGGCGGCAGCTTCCCCAAGACGGTCCGAAAATCGGCTTCCTTGTCCAAAGTTCCCGTCCCGCCAGCCCCGGGCACCCGGTGGTCGCAGCGATCGATGACGGTCCTGAGCATAGCCACGTCGTTTGCCACCAAGTAGCGGTGGTCCAGGTAGACGGCGGCGTACCCGCTGCCATCGCCGGTGTCGAACGTTTCCAGCGCGTGTCCCTCGTACTGGGCCAAATCGGCCCTTCCCGCGGGGAACTGTCGGCGCACCGCGTCTTTCGGCTCCAACAGCAATTGCTCGACCTCGGCTTTGTCGCCTTGGAAGTCGAATCCGGCGAGCAGGCGCGGCTGGTTCTTCTCGTCGTCGGGCAGGGACACCGCGACGAAAAGGTTGGTGGGCGCAAGATGAACGATTTTGCCGAGGACATCGTCGAACCCTGTGTGCGCGGGCAATTTCGAGAGAGGCCGTGCGAGGAAGGCCTGCACCTCCGGCTCCATCCAGATTTTGTACAGGTCGGTCGATTTCCAGTCCGAAAGGGTGCCGTTCAGGTCCGGCACCGAAAGCAGCAACTGCGTGTCCGCAGGCAGGAACTCGGTCGCCGCACCTGCCGCGCCGACGTGGACCTGCCTTTGGAAGAGGTACAGGGCGGCTCCTCCGGCCGAGAGAGCCAGGAAGGTGGCGAGGGCGGGCAGGAACTTCTTCATGGGCGGGATCGGAGCGCGGGCCGGAGGCAGCCCGCATTGTCGGCCCACTGACCCGCCGGTGTCAACGCCGGACAGCCGCGCGAGCGGGCATCGTGTTTACTTGCGGGCAAACAGTGCTAATGATCGTGCATGGAAATCGAAGACTACAAGATCAACAAGCATAACCTCTACCTCCTGTCCGACGTGAGCTTAGCCCTAGGGTTCCTCTCCATTCTTGCCTCCATCGCCGTCTGGTTCACCGCTAAGGGCGAAGATCGGGAACACGGCGAACGCTTTGGGATCTTCGTCGGCCTCTGGGTGCCGAGCTTTTTCATCCTCTCCAACCGTCTGGCGCGCAAGGCCGACGAAATCTGAGGCGGCCGGTCGCCGCCTGCCACGATCTGGCCGGTTCGGCCCGTGCGACGAATCCGTGATCACGTTTTTACAAGGCATTCTCAGCGAATCGTTGCCGACGCAGATCGTCGTGGATGTTGCCGGGGTCGGCTACCAAGTCTTCATTCCGCTCTCCAGTTACGACCGGCTGCCTGTCATCGGTGCGCCGGTCCGTGTCCTGACCCACCTCCAGATCCGGGAGGACGCGCACACGCTCTACGGGTTCATGACGGTGCCCGAGCGTGACCTCTTCCGGCTGCTCGTCAACAACGTCAGCGGCATCGGGCCAAAGTTGGCCCTGGCGGTGCTCAGCGGCATGAGCGTCACCCACTTCAAGAACGCCGTGGTCTCCAACGACGTGGCTGCCCTCTCGAAGATCAGCGGCGTCGGCAAGAAGACCGCCGAGCGCGTTGCGCTGGAGTTGCGGGACAAGCTCGGCGTCGCCGCGAACTGGGAGGCGGCCAGCAGCGCGCACGCGCCCACGCCGGAGGGCACCGCGATCAACGATGCGGTGCTGGCGCTGATTTCCCTGGGCTACAAGCAGGTCGATGCTCACAAGGCCATCAAGCAGACGTTCAAAGCGGGCGGCGAGGTGCCCAAGGCCGAGGATTTGATCCGGCTGGCCCTGAAGATTCTCGCCTGAGGAAAAGCCGCCGCGTTCCGGCCATCTTTCTCCCTTCGTGCGTTTTCATCACGATTCACACGGGTCGTTCTCCTGCGCGGCGCGATTCCGTGTTCGCAGGCATCGCCGGGGCTGCCAGCCCACAGGCGACGCCTCGTTGCAATGACCCCCATCCTCCAGTCGGCAAACGGCATCGAGCGTGCGCAGACGGTCCGCAGGGCATTTCCGCCGCAGGGGCTGTTCGCCGAAAAGGAGTGGCTGCTCTCCCCGCAGGCTTTCTCGCTGAGCAACGCCTTCGTGGACGAACTGGAGAAGCTCGGCTACCGCCTGCACCTCTTCCAGCGCGCCTGCAACCTCCTCTATCAACTCAGCGTCAAGGGCAAGCAGCCCGCCTGGGTCGCCGCCTACCTGGACCGCGGCAAGCCGCCCGAACTGGTTGCGCTAAGCCGCGAACGCATCTTCCGGGACGAGATCCCACACGTGATCCGGCCAGACATCATCCCCACCGAGCGCGGCCTGACCATCGCCGAACTCGACAGCGTCCCGGGCGGTATCGGCTTGACGGCGTGGTTCAACCGGACCTACGCCGCGCTCGGTGACGACGTGGTCGGCGGCGCGGAAGGGATGCTCGACGGCTTCACCTCCATCTTCCCGGGCGGCGACATCATGGTCAGCGAGGAGGCAGGCACCTACCAGCCGGAAATGGCTTGGCTGGCCGACCAACTCAACGCACGCGGCGCATCAGCGCACGGCGGAGGCCGCCGCCTTGCGTGGCGTGTCGTCGGCACCTCCGAGGCTGCCGTGCAGCCGGACTACGAGGCGGCGCATCGCTCCGGCCAGCCGCTGAACGTGTACCGTTTCTTCGAGCACTTCGATCTTCCGAATATTGCCGCCGCGCCCTGGCTCATCGCGCGGGCCATCAACGGAACGGTCCGTGTCACGCCGCCCTTCAAGCCGTACATGGAGGAGAAGATGTGGTTCGCGCTGTTCTGGTTGCGCCCGCTCCAAGCCTTCTGGCGGCGGGAACTCGGTGAACGTCACTGGCTCAAACTCCAGCGGGTCATTCCCTACACCTGGATCGTGGACCCCGCCCCCCTGCCCCACCATGCGGTGATCGCCGGCCTAGAGATCAACGATTGGCGGGAACTGGCGGGCTTCAGCCAGAAGCAACGTGACCTGATTCTCAAAATCAGCGGTTATTCGGACTTGGCCTGGGGCAGCCGGGGCGTCGATCTGGCTCAGGACTTGCCTCACCTCGAATGGCAGCGCGCCATCGACCGGGCCTTGGAACGATTCGCCACGAACCCGATGCTCCTCCAGCGGTTCCACAAGGGCAGACTCGTCGATCACCCCTACCTGAACCCCGCGAGCGGCGAAATCGAAATCATGCGCGGTCGGGTCCGGCTGTGCCCGTACTACTTCCTGGATGGCGGCAAGGCCCACCTGCGCGGGGTCCTCGCCACCGTTTGTCCGGCGGACAAGAAACTCCTCCACGGGATGAAGGATGCCGTCATCGTGCCCGCCCGCGTGGCCGACGACGGCCTGATCTGAACTCGGTGGACGATCAAGCCAAGCTGGCGCGCAGCCCCTTCTCGATAGCCGCGGGATCGAGCTTCTTGCCGATGAACACGAGCTGGCTGCCACGCGTTTCCCCGGGCTGCCACGGCCGGTCCCAGAAGATGTGGAAACGGTTGTTGACCCCGTGGAAGATGGCGCGGCGGTCCTGCCCCTCCAGGGAAACGAACCCTTTGGAGCGATAAACCTTCTCCTTCTCGCTCAGGCGCTGCACGAATTTCTCGAACTTCTCGATGTGAAACGGCTGCTCGAACGCAAACGAGAAGCTGACAATGTCATGGTGGTGCCGGCCTTCCTTCATTTCGTTCAGGAAATCGGCGTCCACGGCCAGCTTGCGGTCCACGTCGAAGGCGTGGATGTCGAGCAGTTCCTTGAGCGGCACCTCGCTGTGGTGGGTACGCAGGATACGGGTGTGCGGGTTGAGCGCGCGGATTTTCTCTCCCACCTTGCCCAGCCGCGCCTCATCCACGAGGTCGGTCTTGTTGAGCAGGACAAAGTCCGCCATGGCGATCTGGTCGGAGGCCACCTCCGTTTCTTCGAGCTGATGAAGAATTTGCTCGGCGTCCACCACGGTGATGATGGCATCAAGCTGCACGAAGCGTTGAAGCGCCGGGATGTTTACGAACGTCTGCGCCACCGGACCGGGGTCGGCGATGCCGGTGGTCTCGATGAGGATGTAGTCGAAACCGCCGCGTTTGAGCAAGCGCTGGATGCCCTGCACGAGGTCCTTGCGGACGGTGCAGCAGACGCACCCGTTGCTCATCTCGACAACCTCATCCTTCTGGTTCTCGACCAGTTGACCGTCGATGCCGATCTTGCCGACCTCGTTGACGATGACGGCGAACTTGTACTCGCTTTGAACCCGGAGGATGTGGTTGAGCAGGGTCGTCTTGCCTGCACCGAGGAAGCCGGTGAGGATGCTCACCGGAACGATTTTCTGGCGGTTGGGAGTGTCGGTCATGGGAAAAGAGGATGACCCTAGCAAGATAGCGGAGCAGGCCGCTTTGCCAAGGGCCCGCTTACACCGGCGGCGGGTTCGTCGCCCGCCGCGCACCTTGTCTCCCACCGCGACCGATTGGCCGCCGGGACTATCCTTTCCGCAGGAGCGGCAGGCCGGTCTTCACGTTCTCCCCGACCATGTAACCCTTGGGCACCGAGTCCATCGCGCCATCCTTTTCCTGGGCTGCGAAGTAGTAGATCGTCTGCCGGTGACCGCCCTTCAGAAGTTGGTCGCGACCGTGTAGATAGTAGGTTTTGCCGGATTTCTTGCTCTTGACGCTGTAGGCCATGGTGATGGTGTTCTCCTTCTCTAATCAAATGGGTCGTTTGGTTAGCAGACCAGCGGCCATCCAATCGAGCGGAGGGCCGGGTCAGGAGAACTACTAAGCAGGAGGCGCGCCCAAGACCCGGCGCGCCTGGATTTTTCACGCCGACCCCGGCGGGTCCTGCTCAGACCACGCCCGCCTTTTTGAGCGTGTTGAACGCGCCGTTCTTGGCGACGGTTTTCAACGCCCGAGCGGTCAGCTTGACCTTGACGAACTTGTTCAACTCCGGCACCCAGATGCGGCGCACCTTCAGGTTGGGGGTGAACGTCCGCTTCGTGTTCGCGGTCACGTGCTGGCCGATGCCGCCTTTTTTCTTGGCGAGACCACGGCGGTGAATGACGTGGCCGCGTGAGACGCGCGCCCCGGTGATAGTGCAGACTTTCGACATAGGAAGCTCCTGGAAATTGGGAGCGGCCAAGGTGCGACCGGTCGGGGGCCGGGTCAAGCGGTTTTTCGCGCCTGCCAGAGCCGCCAGCACTCCAGGAAGCCCGGGGCAAAATCCCCGGGCCGGGCCGAAATCCAGCGTGCGACCACCACCGTCGGGAAGAACCCGCCCCATTCGATCTCCGCAGCGGGCCAGTGGAACGGCCCCTCGTGCCTCGCCTCGTAGACACGGATGAACTCCCAGCCCGTGGTTTCCCGGGCTTCGAGGGCGGCGACTTCCTCCAGATCGAGGGACGCCACCACTTCCAGCGGTAACCCGAGTTCCTCTCTCAGTTCCCGCCGGGCAGCCTCCAAGTAACCTTCGCCGCTGTCCAGATGACCAGCGGCGCTGGAATCCCACTTGCCGGGATGCCTGTCTTTCCAGGCCGAACGCTTCTGGAGGAACAATTCGCCCGCCGCGTTGAACACAAAGAGGTGGATGGCCCGATGCCGCAGGTCCCTGGCATGCACCACGCCGCGGGGCTCGACACCGATGACGCGGTCCTGCTCGTCCACCACGTCGAACTTCTCGCCACTGAAATCCTGCGCCGCCGCGGGGTAGACCGGACGCACGAGGTTGGCCAGTGCGATCCATTGCCGCAGGTCCAGTTCTTCCCCACGGGTGGTCTCGTCGAACCCCGCGTGGGCGGCAGCCTCGGGCCAGGAAAGTGCGGTATCGGCGGGAAACCATTCCACCAGCAGTTTGCGTAGCTGCTTGCGGCGTTGGGAAAAACCGGCACGCACCAAGCGCTCGAACGTTTGCGCGTCGCAGGCGGGCAATTCGTCCCGCCCTCGCGGGACGAGGCGGATCAGCGCGGAATCCACTTTCGGCTCCGGCAGGAACACCGTGGCGGGCAGCACGCGCAGTAGTTCCACTCTCCAGCGGCGTCCGACGATGACGCTGAGGATCCCGTACTCCTTGGTGCCCGGCCCAGCCGCTGCGACGCGTTCGGCGAGTTCGCGTTGCAGCAGGAACACCGCCCGTTCGACCGGCGACGCCGCCGAGGTGAAATGGAAGAGCAGCGGGGTCGAAATATAGTAGGGCAGGTTGCCGAACACCTTGACCGGCTGGTCCGGCCAGAGCGTCCGCACGTCGAAATCCAAGGCGTCCTGGTGCTCCACGCGCAGCCGTGCCTGCCCCGCGAACCGTTCTCGCAGGAAACCGGCGAGCCGCCCGTCTTTTTCCAATACCGTCAGGTGCGCCCTGGCGTCCAGCGCCGCTCCCGTGAGGGCTCCGAGCCCGGGGCCGATCTCCAGCAGCGTCTCGCCCTCGTGCACGTCAAGCTGCGCCACGATCCAGCGGGCGAGATTCTGGTCGTGTAGGAAATTTTGCCCGAGCGTCTTGGAGGGCTGGAGTTGCAGTTCCGCCAGCGCGGTGCGGATCGCGGAGAGCTTCACGGGTGATGCGCGGCGGCAGGCGGTTCAACGCTTGTCGCCCGTCTTGGGCTTCTTCCGGCGGTCGAGCAGGTGGAAGATGCTTTTGTCCGGGCGTCCCGAGCGTTTCAGCAGCAGGCGGGCGTCGGCGGTGCTCAGCCCTTCGATGTAATACGCCGTGGCCGCGCGTCCAATAGCGTAGGTTCCCCCGGCCGCCATCAGGCCGCTGACGGCGTTACCCAGCCCTGGCAGGAGCAGCTTGGCAACCGCGCGGCCCGCCGCCCGCGCGCCCTCGCGCAAGGCCAGTCCGATGCCCAGGTTGATGCCCATCGTGCCGAGGAATTCCGTGGCCAGCTTCAGGCTCATCTCCCGGCCGCTGATGTAGATGATGCCCGCCACCATCGTCACTTGGAACGTCAGCAGGAAGGGCAGGTCGGCCAAGGGGATCGGCTGCGCCCCGAGCGCACCGCTGACCGCTGTAACGGACTTGACGAGTGTCTGCGCGATCCGCGCTTGCGCCTCTCGCGCTCCCGATAGCCGGGCCATCTCCAACCGCGCCTCGTTGGGCAGTTCTGCCACCAGCGCGTTGACCAGGCTTGCGATGCCCTGGCGGCGGTCGCTGTCGGGATCAAAAGTGCCGTCGAGCCGGAAACGCATAAACGTGCTCACCGCCAAGGCCGCCGCCATGTGCCGCGCGATCCGTGGCCGGAGGTTCAAGGCCGCCTGGAGGTCTTGGCGGGCCGTTTCCATTACGTCCACCGGACCGTCTCCCTCGTACGCGCTGACCACCACGGGCAGCACGCAGGGCCGCTGCCCGTGCGCCTTTTCGGTAGCGTCGAGGAGCCCCTCCAACACGTCGGCGTCGCCCACGTACCGCCGACCATCGCCCTCGAAGGATTGCAGGAACAGGAAGAGGTCGATTGGTTCGGTTGCCAGCGCGGCCTGTACAGTCGGCGATGGGGCTTGGCCGGGGTCTGGCAGGCGGGCGTCCAACAAACGCAGCACCCCCCGCCCCGCGTGCGAGAAGTCCTGCCAACCGGAGGCGGCAGGCAGCGCGCCCGCCCCGGCGGCAGGTTCAAACGGGGTCACCGGCGCGCTGAAGATGGCGTTGAACAACCCGGCGGAACTCGCCGCCGGATCGCCCGTCAGGACCAGACGCGGCGCGCGTTGCCGGAGAAAAAGGTCCTTGAGCGGCGAGACCTCCTGCAAGATCGGCTTTTGCAGGGCACCGGGCAGCTTGCCGACGAAGCCTTCCAACCGCTCGAGGAGCTGGAGGAACGAATGTCTGGTTTCCATGGAGGCCCCTTAACCCTGCTTGAGCGCCTCCAGCACTAGGCCGGTGTGTTCATCGGGCTTCACGCGCCGGAAGATCGCGCTGACGAGTCCGTCAGGACCGATGATAAACGTGGACCGTTCGGTCCCCATGAAGACGTTGCCAGCCATGTTTTTCTCCACCCACACGCCGTAATCCCGCACGATCTGGCCCGTGTCGTCGCTGAGCAAGGGAAAGGGCAGGCCGAATTTGTCGATGAAAGCGCGGTGGCTTTCGAGCGGGTCGATGCTCACGCCGAAGATCGCCGCGTCCACGTTCTGGAAGTCCGGCCAGCGATCCCGCAGCCCGCACGCCTGGACCGTGCAGCCGGGCGTGTCGTCCTTGGGATAGAAGTAAAGGACGACGTGCTTGCCCGCGAAGTCTTCCAGGCGCAGGGTCGTGCCGGTGCCGTAAGGTCCGCCCAGGGCCAGAGCTTCAAACTTTGGGGCCGGATCTCCAACTTTCAGTTCGGTGTTCATACGAAGAATACTGGGGACCGCTGCCGCCAGCGGACAACGGGAAGATAACCGGTTTACGGGCAGGAACAAATCCCTGAGTGGACCCCGTTCGCAGGTGACGGAATGTTTTCGTGTCCGCCGCGCAGGAAAGTCTTGCCACGCAACGCGCGTTCGCTATATCTTCGGGATGTAGCCATTCTCATGGTTTTACCATCAACCCTCTTCCCGATTACAGCGCCACGCCCACCGGCGGTTCGCGCACAACTATGTTGAGATTTCCTGTCTCTGCCCAAAAGCAGACGGATTTAAACGAGCGAATGCGACAGCTTCAGCTTGTGGAAGGAGAAATCGACGAAACGTACTTCAAAGCCTCCGGTCCCGGGGGTCAGAAGACCAATAAAACCTTGACTGGGGTGACTTTGCTTCACCGGCCCAGCGGGGTGCGCGTCCGGTGCCAGCGGGAGCGCAGTCAGGGCATCAACCGCTTCATCGCGCGGCGGTTGCTGGTCGAAGAATTGGAGGCGCGCCGCACCGGCAAGACGCGGCACGAGGTCAAGGCCGAGCATCTCCGCGACGAGAAGGATCGGCGGCGCGGCTCACGCAAAAAGCCCGAACACCCGATGACGATGCAGGCTCCTTCCACGGGCCTGCCCTCCTCCGTGTTCGATCTGGCCAAGGCGATGAGCGCGTATTATCTCCGCCCGCTTTCGCCCTGATCCCGGGTCTGGGACCGGGACACGGCGCGCCGCCTTGCGGCGGTTGGCCGGATTCCTTATAATGGGCCAGGATGGACCTTTCCGTGCGCGAGAAAATTTATGCTTTCCTAGACAGGGAAGGCATGCGCCGGACTGTCCAGCGTGACGCCCTGATCGAAGCTGCCTTCGCCACGACCGAGCACTTCACCGCTGACACGCTCTTGGCCCGCGCGCGGCGGATCGAAAGCTCCGTCTCACGCGCCACGGTGTACCGCACGCTGCCTCTGCTCGTGGCGAGCGGCACGCTGCGGGAGATCGAACTGGGCAAGGAGCAGACGCACTACGACCCGAACTTCAACGAACGGCCGCACCACAACCATCTCATCTGCCTGGACTGCCACCGCATCGTGGAGTTCGAGGACGCGCACATGGAGATGCTCGAAAACTGCATCACACATCGCTTGGGCTTCTCGCCCGCCTCGAAGATGACCCGCATCGAAGCGAGCTGCGACGAACTCAAGCGCAAGGGTTCCTGCCGCAAGCGACTGACGGGCGATTTCTAGCCGGTTACGCCGCGAGGCGCGCCGCGAGGCGCGCTTCCAGCTCGGGCGTGCGCCGGACATGGTGGGAAGTCCCCACCTGGATCAGCAGACGGTGGCCGTCGGCGCGGCGGAACTCCAGTTCCACCGGACAGTCTCCCGGCGAAGCCGCCAGGATTTCCCGCAACTCGCCCAACTCGTCCGACCGCACGCTTTCCATCTCGAACCGCAGCCGTAGCGGTCCACGCGCCGGCTCGGGCAGCCTGGGCAGCCGCAACGGGGCCACTTCGTTGATGACGACCTGCAATTCCTCGTTGCGATGCCGCACCGTCCCGCTCAGGGCAACCATCTGCCCGGGTTCGAGCAGCTTGACGCACTTGTTGTAAACGTCGTTCCACACCATCGCCTCGATGCTGCCACTGAGGTCTTCCAGCACGATGATGGCGAAGGGTTTTCCCTCCTTCTTCGTGTACTTTTTCTCGACGCTGGCCAGCGACCCGGCCACGTGGAAGTTCCCACGGTCATCCAAGGTGTTGAGGTTGACGACCGGCGTGTACTTGCCGCCGTTGAGCACCGACTTGTAAGGATTCAGCGGATGGCCGGTCACGTAGAAGCCGAGCAGTTCCTTCTCGAAGGCGAGCTTCTCGGCACCCGACCACGGCGTCCACGCAGATTGGCCGGCGCGGACCTTCTGGCTGGCGGCCTTGGCGGGAGCCGCCGCGAAGTCGTCGAACATCGACGCCTGCCCGCTCGCGCGGTCGCGGTGTGCGCTGAGCGCGCTGGCCATGACCGTGTCGATCTCGGCGAACATTTCCGCGCGGTCCTGCTTCGTGAAATCCATGGCACCGCACCGCACCAAGTTTTCGAGGATTTTCTTGTTCACGGCGCGGCTGTCCAAGCGCGCGCAGAAGTCTTGCATGGACGCATAGGACCCGCGCGCGTTGCGCTCGTCCACCACGGAGGCCATCGCCAGTTCGCCGACGTTTTTGATGGCGGCCAGCCCGAACCGGATGGCGGAGCGCTCCGCGGCCTCGTCGCTCATCGACGGCTCGACCGGCGCGCCGACATGCTCTGCCAACGCCTCCGGCATGAATTTGAGGTGGCTCAGGTTCACGTCGGGCGGGTAGATGGGGATGCCCATCCGCTGGCACTCGGCCACAAAGATCGAAATCTTATCGGTGTCGTTGATGGCGTTGCTCAACAAGGCCGCCATGAACTCCACCGGATAGTTCGCTTTCAGGTACGCCGTGCGGTAGGTGATCAGCCCGTAAGCGGCGCTGTGGCTCTTGTTGAAGCCGTACCCCGCGAACTTTTCGAGCAGGTCGAAGATCTCGTTGGCCTTTTTCTCGTCGATCCCGTTCACCTTGGCGCACCCCTGGATGAAGTTGACGCGCTCCTTGGCCATCTTTTCCTTGTCCTTCTTGCCCATGGCACGGCGCAGGAGGTCGGCCTGCCCCAGGCTGTAACCGGCCAGAACGTTCGCGGCGCGCTGCACCTGCTCCTGGTAGATCATGATGCCGTAGGTGTCGGCGCAGACCTGCTTGAGCAAGGGATGCTCGTACTTGATCTTGGTCTGGCCCTTCTTGCGGCGGATGTAGTCCGGGATCAGGTCCATCGGACCCGGGCGGTACAGCGCGTTGATGGCCAGCAGATCGTCGATGTCGTGGATGTCGAATTGTTTGCACAGGCTCGTCATGCCGCCACTTTCCAACTGGAACACGCCGACCGTTTCGCCGCGGTTGAGCATGGAGATCGTCCTGGGCTCGTCGTAGGCGATGCCTTCCAGGTCAAATCCTGGCGTGTGCAGGCGGATCAAGTTCAGGGCATCCTCAATGACCGTCAGCGTCTTGAGCCCGAGAAAATCCATCTTGAGCAGCCCCAGGTCGTTCAGTGGGCCGCCGCCGTACTGGGTGATGACCTGTTCTTCCTTGTCCCGCGCCAGCGGGATATATTCGTCCAGGTCACGGTCCCCGATGACCACGCCCGCCGCGTGGACGCCCGTGCCGCGGGTCAATCCTTCGAGCACCAGCGCGTACTCCCACACCTGTTGGGTGGCCGCCTCGGTCTGCACGGCGCGCTTCAGGTCGGGGTTCTTCTCGGCGGCGAGCGCGAGCGGCAGCGGTTTGGCGGCCTCGATGGGGATCATCTTGGAGAGCCGGTCGCCGTCGCCGTAGCTCATGCCCAGCACGCGGCATACGTCCTTGAGCACGGCCTTGGAGGACAGCGTACCGAACGTCACGATCTGGCTGACGGCCCGGTGGCCGTACTTGCGGCGGACGTAGTCGATGACCTCTCCACGCCGCTCCATGCAGAAGTCGATGTCGATGTCCGGCGGGCTGACGCGCTCCGGGTTGAGGAACCGCTCGAAGATCAGTCCGAACCGCAGCGGATCGAGGTCCGTGATGCCGAGGATGTACGCCACCATGGACCCGGCGGCCGAGCCGCGGCCGGGTCCCACGGGGATGCCTTGCTGGCGCGCGTAGTTGATGAAGTCCCAGACGATGAGGAAGTAGCTCGTGAACCCGGATTTCTCAAGCACGCTCAACTCGTAGTTCATCCGCAGCCGCAGGTCGGGCTCCGTGTCCACGCGGTCGCCGTAGCGGTGCCGCAGCCCCTCCTCGCACAGCTCCCGCAGGTAAAACTCGCGCGTCTTACTCTCCGGCGGGTGGTACGCCGGGTACTTGGAACTGGTGAAATCGATCTCCAGATTACATTTCTCCGCGACGAGGAGGGTGTTCTCGATGGCTTCGGGCAACTCGGAAAACAGCGCGCGCATCTCGTCCGGGGACTTGAAGTACAACTCGGGCGTGTAGCGCATCCGTTTCTCGTCGTAGACCATCGCGCCCGTGCCGATGCAGATCATCACGTCGTGGGCCTCGTGGTGCGCGCGTTCGAGGAAGTGCACGTCGTTGGCGGCGACCAGCGGCAGGTCGAACTCGCGCGCCAGCGCGATCAGGCCGCGGTTGCACTTGTGCTGCGCCTCCATGCCGTGGTCGTGCAGTTCGACGTAGAAGTCTCCCGGCGCGAAGATGTCGCGGAACGTCGCCATCGATCCGCGCGCCTTGCCCATCTGGTCGGCCATGAGGTAGCCGTTGATCTCGCCCTTCAGACAGCCGCTGAGTGCGATCAACCCCTCGGCGTGTTTAGCGAGCAGTTCCTTGTCGATGCGCGGCTTGTAGTAATAGCCGTCCAGGTAGGCCGCCGTAACGAGCTTGACGAGGTTCTGGTAGCCGGTGAAGTCCTTGGCCAGCAGCGTGAAGTGGCTCGCCGCCTCCTTGGCAGACGAGGCTTTCTTGTCCCGCATCGAGCCCGGCGCGAGGTACACCTCGCAGCCGATGATCGGCTTGATCTCGGCCTTCTTCGCCGCCTGGTAAAACTCGATGGCTCCGAACAGGTTGCCGTGGTCCGTCATCGCCACCGCGGGCATGCCGAAGCCCTTGGCCTTTTTCATCAGGTCTTTGATGCGGACCGCGCCGTCGAGCAGCGAATACTGCGTGTGGAGGTGCAGGTGGACGAACGAGGATTGCGGGGCCGGGGAAGCATCTGACATCGGGACTAGACTCTAGTTTTTGCGGCCCCGGATGTCCAGCCTCAGGCACAAAAACCCGTGCGAAAAATCAAGCGGTGGTAGACAACATGGTCCATCGCCTCAATCCATAGTTGCCACGCGCTCCGCCCAGCCTTCAGATCTACTCTCTGACAAAAGTCTTCAGTCTGCCTGGGGTGGCAGCGTGATGAAGTCTCCCGTACTGAAATTATAAAAGCTGCGCGGGTTGGTCGTGTAGTGCCCGGGGTTGTTGGTGTCGGGGAAATAGTACAGGACCGTTTTCAGGGTGAGGTCATACAGGAACGGGAATGGGTAGGCAGGCGACGTATAGAAATAACGGCTGCTCGCAAAATCGTAGAGGTAGATTCCCCCCTGTCCGTCGTTGGCGTCGACCACGAACTCGTATCCCAAGTCGAAATGGTAGATGTAGTTCGGATTGGAGAGGAAACTGTAGTACCCGAAGAAGTTGCCGTTGGGGAATTGCAGGTAATCAACGCCGTTGCCCAGCGCGACCTCATCGGTAAAGAACGACGAGCGCGCTCCGTACAGCCCGACGACGCTCGGCAGGAAGTTGTTGTTGACCTTCCGGCTGACGGTTTCCCCGACGTACACGTCGCCGCTCGCGGCGTGTGGGACGATCGTCTGCACCGTGTTGATGATGTTCGTGCCGGGGTCAAAGCTGGTGTCCACGGCACCGTTCGCCAGGAGCAGCGCTAGGTAGCGCCGGGTCAACCCGTTGACCGTGATGAAGTTTCCACCCACGTACATCCGCCCGTCCGCGAGCAACACGATGGTGTTGACGGCCACGACGTTCACGTCGGAGGAGTCCACCTGCGCGACCCCGGCGACGAAGGTCGTGTCCAGCGTGCCGTTATAGTTCAACCGCGCGATCTTGGCGACCGGAATGCCGTTGACGGTGTTGAAGTCACCGCCGATGAGCACCTTTCCGTCCGGTTGCACCGTGACGATGTTGACGCGGTCGTCGATCACCGGTGCAAAGGTCGTATCGATCGATCCGTCGTTGTTCAGCCGGGCCAGCTTCGCGAACGTGCGGCCATCGATCTGGTTGAACAGGCCGCCGACGAGGATTTTTCCGTTGGGAGCACCCGTCGCGGGGTCACGCGCTTCCGCCAGGGTCAACACGTTGTTGTCGATGTTGAGCGCGGGGTCGAAAGTCGGGTCGATGGTGCCGTCCACGCTGCCGTCGTTGACGTTGTTGTCGGTCAGACGGACGATATGGTTGTGGGTCGTGTTGTTGAAGGAAGTAAAAAGGCCGCCAACCACAACCTTGTTGTCCGAGGATGACAAGATGGCCGTCACGTAGTCGTCCGCACCCTGGCCTACATTGAACGACGTGTCGATGACAAAGCCCGGACTGAGACGCAAGATGTTCAGCTTGGGTGTCG
This sequence comes from uncultured Verrucomicrobiota bacterium, assembly GCA_937859745.1. GTDB lineage: Bacteria > Verrucomicrobiota > Verrucomicrobiia > Chthoniobacterales > SZAS-18 > CAHJWO01. Next base: position 41,710 of record CALMAQ010000308.1, read on the forward strand.
CGGTCGCACTGGTCTTCCCGAACTGGCCGCCGATGAAGAAGAAGCCAGGGTTCGCATTATCACTCACGGTGGTGTAGACGATGCGCGAGGCGCTGCCAAAATTGGACGGTGCCTCGGCAAGAGAATCTGGCTCGATGAGGTCGGTCGACAGTTGTATCCCCGTGGGCAAAAGCTCACGGCCAAAAACATCGGTGTCGCCGCCGACCACCAGAAATTGGTCGGGGTTGTTGGGGTCGAGATAGTTGGCGGGCATCGAACTGCTGCTGTCGATGAAGTTGTACTGGTAGAGCGAGTAGATGGTCGCACCGCTAAGCGCGGAGACGAAAGTGGGGTCGAGGCTGCCGGGACCCTGCGCTTGGACCGGCAGCGCGGCCACCGTACAGAACGCCAGGGCGACGAACGCCGTTTTCTCCAGGCAACGGCGGAAGCGGAAGGACGAGGGGGACCAGGAGAACGCGAAGGCGGAACTCATAAGGCAGGGAGGGTATGTGCATTTGGCCGCACCGCGCAACCCCCAAAATAGCGGAGGGGCAGCGGGCTCGCGCCGCCAAAACAGACTTTGCCGCGGCAAACCGCTCGCGCGCGGCGGGTTTTCGAGCGGGGAGCAATGTGCGGGAGCCGGGACGCCACGCATAGGATTGCCGAGGATTGAGCGTTGCAAAGGCAGCCGATCCAAGGCTCAGTCTAGAGCCCCACGCTCCGCCATGTCCCCCGCTACCCCCGCCAACCGCATCGACGCCACGTTCGCTTCCCTGCGCGGCGTCGGCAAAAAAGCCTTCGTTGCCTACGTCGCGGCCGGGGACCCTGACCTTACGCAGACGGCGCGGATCGCGTTTGCCCTGGAGGGAGCCGGGGTGGACCTGCTCGAACTGGGCGTGCCGTTCTCCGATCCCTTGGCGGACGGTACGGTCAACCAGGCGGCGGCCACCCGCGCGCTGGCCTCGGGCACGACGACGGGCGGCGTGCTGCGCGCGGTGCGCGGGATGCGCGCAGACGGCCTGAAGCTGCCCGTGGTGCTCTACACCTACCTCAATCCCGTCTACGTCTACGGGTTCGAGCGGTTCTTGGCCGAAGCCGCCGCCGCCGGGGTGGACGGCGTCCTGGTGCTCGACCTGCCCCCCGACGAGGCGGAGCGCAACCCCGAACTCCGGCTGCGGCCCAGCGGCTTGAAGTTCATCCGGCTGATCGCCCCGACCACGCCGCCGGATCGGGCGAAGCTCATCGCCGCCTCGGCGGAAGGCTTCGTGTATTTTGTCTCTCGCGAGGGCGTCACGGGCGAGCAGCAGAGCGTGTCGGCCTCTATCGACGAACGCATGGCCACGATCCGGCAGGCCACGTCACTGCCGGTCGTGGTCGGGTTCGGCATCTCCAACCCGGAGCAGGCGCGCGAGTCGGCGCGCTCCGTCGATGGCGTGGTGGTAGGCAGCGCCATCGTGCGGCAGATCGGTGCGCTCGGCACGGAGCCGGAGCTGGCCGCACGGATCGCGGATATCGTCCGGCCGATGGTGAGGGCGGTAAAAGATTCTTAGACAGCGCGGGGGTTCGCGGTCAAAGATTGGGGGTCACCGATCATTGTATGCACAGGCTCACATTCACCAAGATGAACGGAGCGGGCAACGACTTCGTCTTGCTCGACAACCGGGCGGGCGGACTCCAGCTCGACGGCCCGGCCATCGCCCGTCTCTGCGACCGGCACCGCGGCGTCGGGGCGGATGGCGTTTTGCTGGTCGAGCCGCCCGGAACCTCCCAGGCCGAGTTCCGCATGCGCTACTACAACGCTGACGGCGGCGAGGCCGAGATGTGCGGCAACGGCGCGCGCTGCTTCGCCCGCTTCGCCACCCGCTTGGAAGCCGGGGGCAACGGCGCGAGCCGTCCGCGCGACTACCTCACCTTCCAGACCCAAGCAGGATTGATCCACGCCCGGCTGGACGGCGAACTCGTGCGGCTGGACATGAGCCAGCCCACCGACGGACGGGCGCTGGGCAGCCTCGAATTGGACCACGAGACGCTCGCCGAAGCGTACTTCCTCAATACTGGCGTCCCACACGTCGTGGTACCCATCGCCGACACGGACCGGGTGGACGTGTACCCCGTTGGCCGGGCGGTCCGCTACCACGCGCGTTTTACGCCCAAGGGCACGAACGTCAACTTCATCCAGCGGCTCGGACCGGACGAGATCATCCTGCGGACCTACGAGCGCGGGGTGGAGGGCGAGACATTGGCCTGCGGCACGGGTGCCACGGCCAGCGCCCTGATCCACGCCGAAATGGCCGGACACCAGGGAGCCGGCACCGTGGCGGTGCGGGTGCGCTCTGGGGACACCTTGCACATCGGCTTCGAGCGCACCGGCCCTTTCCGGTTCGAGCGGGTCACGCTGGGCGGCCCGGCCGAGTTCGTGTTCAGCGGCGAGATCGCCATCTAAGACAAAGGACAACGCATGCCCCCATTTACAGGCACCTACACGGCGATGGTCACTCCGTTCCGCGACGACCGGGTGGATACCGCCGCTTTCTCACGGCTCATCGACGAACAGATCGCCGCCGGAGTGGACGGCGTGGTCGCGGTCGGGACCACGGGCGAATCGCCCACGCTGGATCACGCCGAGCACGTCGAGGTGATCCGTCTCGCGGTCGAAACGGCGGCGGAGCGGTGCAAGGTCATCGCCGGAACCGGCTCGAACTGCACTCGCGAGGCCATTGAGATGACGGGCCAGGCGGAGCGCGTCGGCGCGGATGCTGCCCTGCTCGTGGCTCCCTACTACAACAAGCCCTCGCAGGAAGGCCTGTACCGGCATTTCCGCGCCATCGCGGAGTCCACGAAGATGCCGGTGATCCTGTACTCGGTCCCCGGACGCTCCGTGGTCGAGATCGGCGTGGAGACCACGCGGCGGTTGGCGGACGACTGCCCGAACGTCGTCGCCATCAAGGAGGCCGGGGGCAGCGTGGACCGGATCAGCCAATTGCGGGCCGCCTTGCCGCCGGATTTCACGATCCTCTCCGGTGATGATGCCCTCACGCTGCCCTACCTGGCGGCGGGCGCGCGGGGGGTCATCAGCGTGACCTCTAACCTGATTCCCGCCGAGATCGTCCGCATGGTCAGCGCGTTCCTACACGGGAAACTCGATGCCGCGCAGGCGCTGCACCACCGCTATTACTCTTTGCACAAGGACCTGTTCATCGAACCGAATCCCGTGCCGGTGAAAACGGCGATGTCGCTCGCCTGGGGCTGGCTGACGCCGGACGTTCGCCTGCCACTCTGCGAGATGAGTGATGGAACCCTCCAGCAGTTGCGCCGCACGCTGGCCGACCTCGATCTGATCAAGGCGTGAGCGGGCGGGCGTCATCCGGGCCGTTGTCCGTCGCGTTATGCGGCGCGCAGGGCCGCATGGGCCAGGCCGTCGTGGCTTGCGCTGGGCGCGAGCCGGAGCGGTTCCGCGTCGCCGCGTGGCAGGCGCGGGATGTGGGGGCAGCCGCCATCGAAGGCGACGCCGTGATCGACTTCAGCAGTCCCGCTGCCCTGCCGGGTTTGCTCGCTGCCTGCCAGAAGGCCCGCAAGCCGCTGGTCATCGGCACCACCGGGTTCGACCCGGCCGCCCGCGACGCCATCGCGCGCGCCGCGCACACGCTCCCCATCGTCCTGGCCGCGAACTTCAGCGTCGGCGTCAACGCCCTGTTCTGGCTGACGCGGCAGGCGGCGCGCATCCTGGGGCTGGAATTCGACCTCGAAGTGGTCGAGGCGCACCACCGGCTCAAGAAGGACGCGCCCAGCGGCACAGCCCGGCGGCTCGTGGAGATCCTGGCGGAAGCGCGTGGCCTTAGCGCCGAGGCGGATGCGCGCCACGGCCGCCACGGGCTGGTCGGGGCGCGGGGGCGGCAGGAAATTGGCGTCCACTCCGTACGCGCAGGCGATGTTGTCGGGGAGCACACGGTCCTTTTCGCCAGTGTCGGTGAGCGGCTGGAACTCGTCCACCGCGCTTCGAGCCGCGAGACGTTCGCGGCGGGGGCGCTGCGGGCGGCGGAATGGCTGGCGGCGCAACCGGCGGGTTTGTACGACATGGAGGACGTGCTAGGCTTGCGCGGCGTCCTGTCCCCGTCCGGTGGCGTCGGACCGCTCCAGCCTCCTCCCGCGCCATGAAACTTCTCTGGGCCGTGATCCCCACTCTCCTGAGCTTGACCGCCGCCGCGAGCCCGCTCTGCGCGCAGGGTCCCAACAAACCTGCTGCCGCCCCGGAGCCGCCTATCCAGACCGGCGGCGAGATGGCCGCTCTGGCGGCGGCGGACGTCTGGCTCGCGCAGGTCGATGATGCCCGCTACGCGGACAGTTGGCAGGCCACCGCGGCCCTGTTTCAAAAGGCCGAGCCGCAGGAGCGTTGGGTGGCGTTGATGAACAGCCGACGCCAGCCGTTGGGCAAGGTGTCGTCGCGCAAAAACATCAGCCGCCAGTTCACCCGGAAGGTTCCCGGCACCCCGGACGGCCAGTATGTCGTGCTCCTGTACAACACCTCGTTCGAGCACAAGCCGGACGCCGTCGAGACCGTCACCACGTTGCTGGACGCGGACGGACGCTGGAAGATCGTGGGCTACTTGGTCCATTAAACCCCGCCATCCTGCGCCCGCGCACGGCTACCGTTCCCCTCACCCCGCTGTCTCCGCGCGATGTCTATTCCCGTCGGGATCGGTCTGGGCTCCAACCTGGGTGACAGGCTCCAGCATCTCCGGCGGGCGCGCCAGACGATCTTGGCGCTGCCCGGTGTCGTTCCGACCGAGGGAGCGCCGCCGGAGCGTTCGTGCCTCAGTGCGCCGGTCTACGAGACCGACCCCGTCGGCTGCCCTCCCGGTTCAGCCTCTTTTCTGAACACCGTGATCGAGGTCGGCCTGCACGCGCGCTGCTCGCCCCTGCACCTGTTGGATGCATTGCGGCAGGTCGAGCGTTTCCTCGGACGGCCCGCGCGCTACCCGCGCAACGCTCCCCGCTGCATCGACCTCGACATCCTCTACGCGGGGCAATTCAAGATGGCGACCTCCGACCTGGCTCTGCCCCATCCCCGCCTGCACACCCGGCGGTTCGTCCTCGCGCCGCTGGCGGACATCCGCCCCGGCCTGAAACTTCCCGGCTTTGAGAAGCCGATCGACGTTTTGCTGCACGAATTAGAGGATCCCGCGACCGTCCAGGTGGTTGTGGACACCTGGTAGTCAACTCCCACCCCCATGCTCACCTCCGACGACATCCGCCAGCGCAAACGCGACGGCCGCAAGATCAGCTCGCTGACGGCCTACGACTATCCCATGGGCCGGTTGCTCGACGAAAGCGGCCTCGACCTCATCCTCGTCGGCGATTCGCTCGGCATGGTGGTACTCGGGCACCCTGATACCACCTTCGTGACGATGGAGGACATGGTCCACCACACGCGGGCCGTCGCGCGCGGCGTCCAGCGGGCGCTGCTCGTTGCCGACCTGCCTGCTCGCAGCTACCTGACGCCGGGGGCAGCCCTCGCCAACGCGCGGCGGCTCGTGGATGCCGGGGCCGGGGCGGTCAAGCTCGAGGGGGGCACCGGGATGCGTCCGCAGATGGAGGCAATCACCAACGCAGGCATCCCGTTGATGGGGCATATCGGCATGCTGCCGCAATCCGTCCGCGAGGAGGGCGGCTACAAGGTCAAGGGCCGCTCGGAGGCCGAAGCCCGGGCGCTGCTGCAGGACGGTCTGGCCGTGCAGGAGGCCGGCGCGTTCGCCGTGGTGCTCGAAATCGTGGCTCCCGAGACCGCCCACCGGATCACCCAGGCGCTGGAGATTCCTACGGTCGGCATCGCCTCCGGCGCGGACTGCGACGGCCAGATCCTCGTGACCTATGACCTCATCGGATTATTCCCTTGGTTCCAGCCCAAGTTTGTCACGCCCAAGGCGCAGATCGCCAGCGCGATACGCGACGCCGTGGCAGGCTACATCGAGGAAACGCGCCGCGGCGGCCCCGCCGCGTGAACCCACCGGCAGCGCCGGACTTGTTTTTTTGATCGGCAGTCGGTAGGCTGGTGGCCATGAACAAAACGGTCGTGCAAGTTCAGGTGCGAGCCGTCCTGCCCACGAAGGAAGGTTGTGCGGTCTTCCTGGGCAACAAGGAGAAGGTCTTTATCATCTACGTCGATCAGAACGTGGGGGCCGCCATCACCATGTTCATGCGTGAGACCCCCAAGGAACGCCCCCTGACCCACGACCTGCTGGCCAACGTCATGATGGGCCTCGGTGCCAAGGTCGAGCGCGTGGTCATCAACGAACTCAAGAGCGCCACGTACTTTGCCCGGCTCATCATCAGCGCGGAGAACGAAATCCAGCAGCGCAAGCTCATCGAGATCGACGCCCGCCCGAGCGATTGCATCGCGCTGGCGATCCAGCAGAAGGCGAGCATCTTCATCAGCCACGACGTGTGGGAGGAAGTCGATGACATGAGCGACGTGCTCAAAAAGATGGAGGAAGGCGGCTTCGAGATCGAAGGCTAGCCGAGTAGTTCCGGGTAGCAGTCCCGCGCCAGGGCCTCGCATTCCGCCAGGATCGCGGCGGGCGAGTGCATCTTCAGGACGGTGTCCGCCAATCGACGGCACGCCTGCATGTCCAGGCTCTGCACGGCGCGCTTGACCCGCGGCACCTGCGCCGCCCCCGCGCTGAGTTCGTCCACGCCCAGCCCCAGCAAAAGCGGCGTCAGAGAAACTTCGCTGGCCATCTCGCCGCAGACCCCGGTCCAGATGCCCGCGTCGTGGCCGGCGTCCACCACCATCTTGATGAGGCGCAGGATGGCCGGATGGGTCGGCTCGTAGAGGTGGGCGATGCGGTCGTTCACGCGGTCCACAGCCATGGAGTATTGGATCAGGTCGTTCGTGCCGATGCTGAAGAAATCGACCTCGCGGGCGAGGTCCGCCGCGCAGAGCGCCGCGCTGGGCACCTCGATCATGATGCCCACTTCCATCTGCTCGTTGAAGGCGTGGCTTCCCGCGCGCAGTTCCGCCTTGCACTCCTCCAGCAGCACGTCGGCCTGCCGGATTTCCTCCAGGCCGCTGATGAGCGGGTACATCATCCTGACGTTGCCCAAAGCGCTAGCGCGCAGGATGGCGCGGAGTTGGACCTTGAAGATGTCCGGGTGTTGCAGGCAGAAGCGGATCGCGCGGCAGCCGAGGAACGGGTTGAGTTCGTACGGCAGGTTCAGGCTGCCGAACGACTTGTCGCCACCCAGGTCCAGCGTGCGGATGATGATCGGGTGCGGCAGCAGGGCGCTCGCCACCTCGCGGTAGTTCGTGTATTGCTCCTCCTCGTCGGGCAGCGCGCTCTTGTTGAGGTAGAAAAACTCGGTGCGGTAGAGCCCCACGCCCTCCGCGCCGCTGGTTTTCACCATCGGCAGGTCCTCGGGCAGTTCGATGTTCGCCGACAGGATGAGATGGTGCCCGTCGCGGGTGGTCGAGGCCGTTTCCCGCAGGCTGACCAGCCCCGCCTCGACGCGCTCCTTGCGCCGGTCCATCTCCTCGTACTCCCGCAGGGTCTGCTCGCTCGGGTTGAGCACGAGGAGGCCGTGATAGCCGTCGAGCAGGACTTCCGCCCCCGTCTCGATCTTCGCGCTCGCGTCGTGCAACCCCACCAAGGCGGGGATGTTCAGCGAGCGGGCCATGATCGCTGTGTGCGACGTACGGCTGCCTAGGTCGGTCGCAAAACCGAGCACGTGCTGTCGGTTAAGGCTGGCGGTGTCCGAGGGCGTCAGGTTGTGGGCGAGCAGGACGTGCGGATAGTCGATCTCGGAGAGGTTGGGCCCGTGCCTGCCCGCCAGGTTCATCAGCACACGCCGCGTCACGTCGTGGATGTCCATCGCCCTCTCGGCCAAGTACGGATCGTCCATCTGGGACAGCAGCTTGGAGTAGCGGTCGGCGACCTGCTGGAACACCACCTCAATGTTGCGGCGGTCGCGTTCCAGGGTCCGTAGGACCTCGTCGATGAGCGTGCGGTCCTCCACCACCAGCAGGTGCGCGTCGAAGATGCTGGCGTCCTTCGCGCCGATGGCGTCGGCGATCTTGGCCTGCATGTCGAGGATCTGCGCGCGGGTCAGCAGCAGCGCGGACTCGAAGCGAGCGATCTCGGCGGGCAGGTCACGCTCCGAAACGGTGTAATCCGGCGCGGTTTGCTCCTCTTGGCGGAGCACCAGGACACGGCCCCGCCCCAGCCCCGGCGACACGCCGAGGCCTTGGAAACGGACCTCGGCAGGTGACGTGCCAGCCTCGCCGCTCATCGAGCGTAGTATCCTGCGGGGAGCGGCGGGTTCATTCCTCGTCAAAGCGGGTCTGCACGAGTTGTTCGAGGTCCGCCAAGGCCTGTTGCGCGTCGGGTCCTTCGGCCGTCACCCGCAGCTTGGAGCCCTGGCCCGCCGCCAGCATCATCAAGCCCATGATACTCTTGCCGTTGACCTGCTCGCCGTCCTTCTCCACGAGGATTTCCGACTTGAAGCGGTTGGACACCTTGACGAAGCGCGCGGACGGCCGCGCGTGCATCCCCAGCTTGTTGAGGATGACGAGATCCTTACAGCATTTTTTTTCTTCGGAATCGCTGCCGTCGGACGGGGCGCGGCTGAGGAGGCTCATAAAGCGTTCTTACGGTGCATCAGGTTCACGAGGCGCTGGTTGAATTCGGCGGAGCAATGCGTCCCGTTGCTCCGGAGTTTCTGGTCCAGGGCAGCCACCTCGACCAGCCGCGCCATGTCGCGGCCAGGGCGCACGGGGATGGTGACGTGTGGGACATCAATGTTCAAGATGCGATAGGTTTCCTGTTCCAACCCCACCCTATCGACTTCCTCCATGTCCTGCCAGTCTTTTAATGTGACCACCATATCCAGGCGCTTTTCCGCCCGGAAGCTACCGATGCCGAAGATGGCGGCCACGTTGATGACCCCCAGCCCGCGCACCTCCATGTGGTAGCGCGTAAGGTTGGGCGCGGTGGCCATGAGCTCCCGCCGCTCGATGGCGCGGATGCGCGTCACGTCGTCCGCCACGAGGCTGTAGCCGCGTTCAATCAACCCCAGCACGCATTCGCTCTTGCCGACGCCGCTCGCCCCGCGGATGAGCGCGCCGATGCCGAGGATGTCTACCATGCTGCCGTGCTCGGTGCGCGACGGGGAGAAATCGAACTCCAAGGCGATGGTCGCCGCGTTGACGAAGTTCATCGTCACCAGCGGGGTGCGGAACATGGCGACCCCGGCCGGGGGGGGGGGGGGGGGGCGGGGGCCGCGGGGGGGGGGGGGGGGGGGGGGGGCGCCCCCCCCCCC
>CALMAQ010000308.1:51010-55343 GCA_937859745.1 uncultured Verrucomicrobiota bacterium
CGCTCGGCTTCCTTGCCGAGCGCCCGGGGGATCGTCGCGTTGCGCGAGAACACCACGCACGGCACGCGCCGCGCGCACATCGCGCGGAAGCGGGCCGCCGCCTCCGCAGGCGGCAGGCTCTTGAGGTACGACAACTCCGCGCTGCCCACCACCTGGATCCGCTTGGCGGCGAAATATTTGAAGAACCCGGAGAGCGCCAGGCCGGGCCGGTTGATCGTCGGTTCGAGGATCTTGCGGTCGAAGCCGCGTTCCGGGCCGACCAGGCGCAGTTGCAAGTCCGCCCCGTGATCCTTGAAGAATTGTCCAACCGTGATGGTGGGCTGTTTTCCGTTGCCTGACACCGCCAGGACGGAGTGAGTGTCTGGGAGGGACTTCACGGGGAGGATGGTGGGGCTAGTTCAATGGAAAGCTGGCTCGATCAGGCCGTAATCACCTTTTTTACGTCGATAAAGTACGTTCACCTTGTCGCTCTTTGCGTTGAGGAACACGACGAACTGTCGCGACGACATCTGCATCTGGAGCACGGCCTCATCGATGTACATCGGCTTGACCGGGTACTTCTCGGTCTGGACGACCTCGGGCTCTGCCGCAGGCTCCCGGTAGCCGGGCGCGGTGATGGCCAGCTCGTCGTCCCCGAAGGCGTCGGCGCTGTAAATCTGCTCCTCCAGGTAGCGGACGGTCGCGTTGCGGTGCGGTCGGTGGTGCTTCATCATGCGCGTCTTGTACTTGCGCATCTGCCGCGCCACCTTGCTGGCGACTTGGTCCATGGAGGCATAGAGGTCTGCGCTCTCCTCGCTGGCCTCAATGGTGATGTGGTTGCAGCACACCAGCACGACCTCGGCGCGGTGCCGGTACTTATCGACTTCCAAGATGACGTGCGCCTCGATGATGCGCGGATAATCCAGGTGCAGGCCCTCAATCTTTTTCTGCGCGTAGTCGTTGATCGCGGCGGTGATGGCAAGGTGCCGCCCGGTCACGGTGACGTGCGGCTCGGAATTGGCGATTTGCATGACGGATGATACGGTGTTCTGGCTCTCTCTGATCTGTGGTGGATGTTCGAGCTTCGGGGGAAGCGATCGCGGACTTCCCTCTCGAACGTTCACATCGCGAACCGCTCGCCCAGGTAGAGCTGGCGGCTGACGGGATCGTTGATCAGGAAATCCTTCGTACCGTCGCGCACGACCTTGCCATCGTAGAGCAGATACGCCCGGTCCACGATGGATAAGGTTTCGCGCACGTTGTGGTCCGTGATAATGATGCCCAAATTTGCTTTTTCACGCAAGGACAGGATAATCTGCTGCACTTCGGACACGGCGATGGGGTCAACCCCGCTGAACGGCTCGTCGAGCATGAGCAGGCTCGGGCTCGTGATGAGCGAGCGCGCGATGGTCAGACGGCGCTTCTCGCCGCCGCTGAGCGTCAGCGCCAAGTTGCGCGCCACGTGCGTGATGCCGAACTGTTCCAGCAGGTCATCGCAGCGCGCCTGCCGCTGCTTGCGGTTGAGCGGCAGCGTTTCCAAGATGGCGATCAGGTTCTGCTCGACCGTCAGCTTGCGGAAGATAGATTCCTCCTGCGGCAGATAGCCCATCCCCCGCCGGGCGCGCTGGTACATGGGCAGGCGGGTCACGTCCTCGCCGTTGAACGTGATCCGGCCCGCGTTGGGCGGCACGAGGCCGACGATCATGTAGAAGCTCGTCGTCTTGCCCGCGCCGTTGGGCCCCAGCAGGCCGACGATCTCACCCCGGCGGACGTTGATGTCCACCTGGTTGACGACCGTGCGCTTCTTGTAAATCTTGACCAGGCCTTCCGTCCGCATGATTTGCTCGCCAAACTCTTGCTTGCGCGGTGCGCTGAGCGGGTCCGCGAACGGAACCGGAGCGGCTTCCTCGGTGAGAAGATCGGGGGCGATGCTCATGTTTCGTCTCAATGCGGCGCAGCTCCGCTGGTCTTCGGGTGTTTCTTGCCGTTCTTCTCGCCAGGGCCAAGGCTGGCGGCAGGCGAGCCTCCGGGCAGGTCGGCCCCGCCCGCCTTACTCTTGATGACGGTCCGGGTGGGCCCGACCGTGTCCATGCTATTATCTTTGTGCAGCGTGATCACGGTGGCAGGCGACAGTGCTTGGTGGACGTCGCCGTTCTGCTCGACACTCGGGGTGCCGTGCAGCACCATGTCACCGGTCTTGTTGTCAAAGTCCGCCCGGTCTCCCCGGCCGATGGAAACCTTGGGTTCGTCGCCCGGTTTGGCCGGCGCGCGTTTCTGGATAATGATGACGTGGCCCTCCGCGTAGGCGTGGTCGATCCCGCCGCCGGGCCCCGGAGGCTGGTTGCCCGGCGCGTTAGCCGGGGCAGGCGTGCTTGCGGGCGGCGTTGCGGCGGGTTTGGTGCCGTCGGTCACCGCTCCTTTGGCGAGGAACACCGTGAGTTTGTCGCAGGCCAACTGGAAGCGGGGATCGTTGACCCGTACGTCCCCGACGAACACGGCCACGCGTTCCTTCGACTCGAAGGTCGCCCCGCTCGACGCCAGAATCTCCGTTTCGGTCGGTGCGTCGGGGGTCGGCTTCCCGGGTGCCACGGAACTCTCGACGTTGACCGCAGCACCGGTGGCAGGCGTGGGCACCGGGTCCGGCGTGAGCGCCGTGTTCGCCACCGGAACCACGTCGCCCTGCTGCGTCCATACCCTCGGGGCGGCGGACAGCATGCAGACCAGACCGAGCAGCGGCACGGCCAGCTTCGGAAACGAGCGGGATTTTTTCATTCCTTGGTGGGCGGAGGCGTCCCCTGACCTGCCACTTGCTTGAGGTTATGAACGAGCATGCGCACGTTCCCCAACATTTTGCCCGTCCGGTCTATGGTGTTAAACTCCATCCCCTCGCCGGTCAATTCAAAGTCTTGCGTGCGAACGGTCACCATGTCCTTGCTGGTGATAATCCGTGTCTTCAGATTGAAGACCGAGGTCGGCAGGAGGATGTGGAAGTCCTCCTTCCCGTCGGGATGGTTGAGGTCGATCTTCATCTCGGTCATCTGGACGTGCTCATCGTCCACCCGGGTCGCCTTGGCAGCCATGAGTTGCGAGACCAACTGCCCGGTCAAATCCGTCTCCGGGATGGTCAGTCCGAGCGCGGATTCTCCCTGCGGGAGTGGAAAATCGATGGGCTTCGGTGTCTTGACCCGCGCGGTGGGAGCGGACTTGTCGGCGCGGGGCGTGCCCTTCAGCTTCTTGTCCGTCCTGGTCTTGCCCGGGCTTGCGGCGGGCGACGCGCTGGCGGCGGCCGTCGCCTTGTCGGGGGCGCTGCTGTCGGGCTGCGCATGGACGGTGCCGACACTCGCCACGAGCCAAACGCCCGCCGCCAACGCACACGTGGCGGATTTAGCTACAAGCGGCTTCATGAATCTTGGACAACTTTGCGAGCAATGGCCCAAGTTGTCGAAGCGGAATTTGGTTGGGACCATCGGAAAGTGCTATTTCCGGTTCCTCGTGGACTTCCATGAAGACGCCGTCGCACCCCGCCGCCACGGCGGCCCGCGCGAGGACGGGGGCCAGTTCGCCGTCGCCGGTCGTCCGATCGCCGCCCGCCCCGGGGCGCTGCACGGAGTGCGTCGCATCGAAACAGACCGTGAACCCCGCCTGCCGCATCCAGTAGAGCGAGCGCATGTCCGCCACGAGGTTCTGGTAGCCGAAACTGACGCCGCGCTCCGTGAAGAAGAACCGACTGCTTCCGGCCGCCCGCAGCTTTTCGGCGATGGGCTTGATGTCCCACGGGGAAAGGAACTGGCCCTTCTTGACGTTGACCACGCGGCCCGTCCGCGCGGCGGCTTCGATCAAGTCCGTCTGCCGACACAGGAAAGCCGGGATCTGGAGCACGTCGATCCACTCCGCCGCCTGTTCCGCCTCGGCGGGTGAGTGGACATCGGTCGTCACCGCCACGCCGTGTTCCCGCCCGACCTCGGCGAGCAGTTGGCACCCCTCCCGCAGCGGCATGCCCCGGTACGAATGGCCGGACGTGCGGTTGGCCTTGTCGTAGGACGCCTTGAGCACGTAGCGGATGTTCGCTAGGCCCGCGATTTCGGCGATCCGGCGCGCTGTATGCCGGAGAAACGCCTCGGACTCGATCACGCAGGGGCCGAGGAGGAACAGCAATCCTCCCGGCGCGCCCGCGGCCTCCTCCGGGTAGACCAGACTGACGAGGGAACGGCCCCCCATTTGGTCAGCAACGTTGGGCTCCACGCTCAAAACGACGGATCAGCTCCCGTAGCTCTTGGTGAAACGTTTCCTGCTCTCGCGGTTTTCCTCGGCCGGAGGCTCCGCCGGAGCGACCGGCGCGGGTGCTGGGCTGGGC
>CALMAQ010000309.1 GCA_937859745.1 uncultured Verrucomicrobiota bacterium
GCCCGGGGCTGGCGGGGCGGCTGGTGTTCCGCGACGAACTGCGCCCGGAAGCCGTGGGCACGATGCGGCGGCTGCGGGCGGCGGGCGTGGAGACGGTCATGCTGACCGGCGACCGGCGCGAGGCCGCCGAACCGCTGGCGCGCGAACTGGGCATCGCGGAGGTGCGCGCGGGACTGTTGCCGGGCGAGAAGCTCGCGGCGGTGCAGGAACTCAAGGCGGGCGGCAGGCGGCGCGTGGCGATGATCGGCGACGGCGTCAACGATGCGCCGAGCCTCGCGGCGGCGGACGTGAGCGTAGCGATGGGCGCGCGCGGCTCGGACGCGGCGCTGGAGCAGGCGGCGGTCATCCTGATGAACGACCGGCTGGAAAACTTCCTCGTGGCCTACGAGTTGAGCCGACGCACGGAGCGCGTGATCCGCCAGAACCTGGCCGTGGCGCTGGGCACGGTGGTGTTGATGGTGGGTGCGAGCCTCTTTGGCGTGGTGCCGCTGGGCCTGGGCGTGGCCGCGCACGAGGGCAGCACGGTGGTGGTGGTGCTCAACAGCCTGCGGCTGCTGCTGCGGCGGGAGAAAGCGTGAGGCGGCGGCAGGCGAATGACGGATGACGGATGGCAGCGCAATCCATCCAACATCCGCCATCGCCATCCGTCATCTTGCTTCCTGCATCCCTCCGCCCTCCCGCATCCCGCTTGCGCCCGCGCGAAAGCGCGCTTTCATTGGTGGCGTTACCATCCGCGCCGCCACCTCTATGATTTCTTCCCGCCTCCTCGTGGTGTCCCTGCCGCTGCTGGCCGTGGCCGCCCTCGCCACCGCGCCGCTCCCCGCCTCCGCGCAGGAAACCACGGGCAACCCGCCGCAGAAGCCCCGGCACCGCGTCTTCGAGCCGGGCGAAACCAAGCTGCCCCCGTTCCTGAAGGTGGACGGCATGTACAGCTTCGACGGCAACGACGAGGACCTCGTCAAGGTCCTCGAACTCTCCCCGGAAACCGGCTGGGTGCACGTCCAGACCCACGGCGGCGAGAGCTGGATCAACGTCGCCAACCTGACCACCATCACCCCCGTCTCCAAGGAACTCGCCGACCGCACCGAACTCAAGGGCAAGGCGGACTTCATCCTGGATACGCTCCAGACCATCCAGCAGGCCATCAACGACTACGCCAGCAAGAACAACCTCGCGCCTGACGCCCCCTATACCTGGAAGGACGTGCGCAAGTTCATCCGGCCCGAGACCACCGCGTACAACTCCGGCGGCAGCGACGTGACCGGGCGGCCGTTCCTCTTCGGCACCAAGGTCGCCGACGGCGTCAAGGTCAGCCCGGACACGATCAAGGAACTTTCGCCCGTGATCCCCGACCCGGAAGCGTACTGGGGCAAGTTCAAGCCTTAGAGTTGGGCCCGCACATGCAGGCAGCCGCTGACTGGCACCGGGGCGTCGCCTGGCTCTTCCTCATCGGCGTTCCCGTGGCCGCCTTCTGCTGGGGCCACTGGCGGCGGCGCGCCGCCCGTCTGCGCCAAGCCCGCAAAGCCGCCGAGCGCGCACGGTTGGAAGGAGATGGCGCGCTGGACGATGCTGGTCGGGATGCTGTCCCAACATCTGACCGGCTGCCGTGCCTGGGAAACCTGGTTCACAGAGGTGGCGTTTCCAGCGTTCGCCACTAACCTACGGAGATCTACCACCGGACGCAAACGCCGCAGGCGGTCATTACAAGGTAGGGCCGGGCGGGACGCCCAGCCCTACCCAGATGAAGGCCGCGCCAGCCACTCGTCGCGGCGCACCGCGTAGATCAATTCCTCGTTCCATTCGCCCTTGAACAGCTTGGACCCCTTGAAGTGCGCCTCCTGCCGCATCCCCAGGCGCTCCAGCAGCCGGGCGGACGCCGTGTTGCGCGTGTCGCACAGGGCGAAGATGCGGTGCCAGCGCAGGTCCTCGAAGCCCACCGCCAGCATCCGCTCCGCCGCCTCGCGGGCATAGCCCCGGCCGTGGAAATCCGGGTGGAAGACGAAGCCCAGTTCCCCCTGCTGGTTCGGCTCGCTGCGCCAGAAGAGGAACATTTCGCCGATCAGCCGCCCCGTCTCCTTCAGCGCCACGCCCAGCGCCAGCGCGTCGCCTTCCTTGTCGAGGTAGACGGTCGTCTTGCGCTTTTCGATGACCTCGCGCGTCTCCTCGCGCGTCTGCACGGTCCAGGGCAGGTAGGCCACCACCTCGGGCAGCCGGTGGTAGGCGCACAGGTCGTCCAGGTCGGCGTCCGCCACGGGGCGGATGAGCAGCCGGGCGGTTTCGAGCGGGAACGAAGGGCAATACATGCGCGGGTTATGGCGCGCCCGCGGTCCGGGTCACGGACCCCCGCGTCGGGCGCAGGTAGAACATCGTGAAGATGCCCACGCACACCAGCAGCGAGCCGATCCATTTGAACAGCCAGCCCGGGTCACGCAAAATCTGCACCACGCTCTGGTCGAGGTTCTCCGGGTTCCACGACGCCTGCGACACCTTGAAGGTCAGCCCGCTGAACGTGTTCCACCAGTGGCCGGGGAAGTTGAAGGGCTGGTTCATCGAGCAGGAGCCCGCGCCCGTTGCCCCGTCCACGTCCGTCACCCGCAGGTTGCTCTTGAAGCTCGCCGGGCTGTCCGTGCCGTCGTTGAAGGTCACTTCGAACTTCTCCAATTGCAGCCCGATGGGCAGCGGATCGACCTGGAAATCATACGCCAGCCGCGTGGGCTGCGGCGTGGTGGGCAGGGTGATCGCCCAGCCCGTCGGCACCCATTCCTCGCGGTCCTCGCCGCCCTTGGACAGGCGCACGCGCACACCCTCGACCGGGTTGGCCTGCGCGGGGCCCGCCGCCGGGGCGCTGCCACCGACCACGGAGGGCTCGCCCGAGGTGGCGCTCTTGTCGTCGGTCGTCGGCGCGGGAACTTTGGCGGGCTGGAAGTGCGTTTGCGCGAACGCCGAGGGGATCGCCTGCACGACGGCGAGCTGCCAGTCCGCCCAGCCCGTGTTGACCGCCTGTCCGGGCGTCAGCGCGCCACGCAGGGGAGCGGGCAGGGCGCTGGATCGGAGCGTGTACGTCAGGCCGCCGCGCTCGTCGCAGTACACGAGCGCCTGGTTGTCGG
>CALMAQ010000310.1 GCA_937859745.1 uncultured Verrucomicrobiota bacterium
GGACAACGCGGCGGTGGCGAAAAGGGCAAGGAACAGGGTTTTCATGGGGAATTCAGGCGGTAGGGAAGGAATCGGCGGGCGGGAGGACACGGTAGCGCAACTGCCGGGAGAGCAGCCAGCGCACCCCGAACATATCGACGGTGGCGCGCAGGGCGCGGTTGCCCAGGCCATATTTGCTGACGCCGAACTGCCGGGGCCGGTGGTTGACGGGCACCTCCACGAGCCGGTAGCCCGCCCCCTTGACCAGCGCCGGGATGAAGCGGTGCATCCCCGTGAACGGCACCAGCGCCGAGACGCATTCCCTTCGCATGGCCTTGAGCGTGCAGCCCGTGTCGCGCACCCCGTCGCCCGCAAAGCGGCTGCGGACGAAGTTGGCCACGCGGCTGGTGAGGCGCTTGACGATGGTGTCCTTGCGCCGGGCGCGGTAGCCGCAGACGAGGTCCGCCGCGCCCCGGTCGAGTTCGGCCAGCAGCCTCCTGATGTCGGCGGGGTCGTTCTGGAGATCGCCGTCGAGCAGGGCCACGGACTGCCCGCGCGCGGCGTGCAGCCCGGCGTACATGGCGGCGCTCTGCCCGGCGTTCCGCTCGAAGGCGAGCACGCGCACCCGGCCGTCCGGGCCGGGCTGGATGGCGGCGCGCGTGTGGTCACGCGAACCGTCGTCCACGAAGACGATCTCGTAGTCCAGCCCGTCCAGCGCGGCGGCCAGCTCTTGCTGGAGGAGGGGAATGTTTTCCTCCTCGTTGTAGAGCGGGACGACGACGGACAGGGCGGGCGCGGGAGTCATGGGGCGGACGGAAGTCCGGGACCGTAGCCCCGGAACCGGGCCGGACGCAACTGCGGGGTGGAAAGGCGAGGGAGACGGACGGTGTCCAGGTCTGCCGTGTCGGCAGCGCCATCTGACAAGGTGCTCAGAACGATTTGTCGAAGGCTTGATGGGTGCCGACCCAGAGCCAGATGATCGTGTCTTCGTCCCTTTGTCCGACCACGCGATAACCATCGCCAAAACGCACGGACCAGAAAGGATAAGAACTGTTGAGCTTTTTGAAGCGCAGGCTGGGATGATCCGGGTTCTGCTGGAACAGACGAAAGGCTTGGCGCGCTTGGGCGCGGACCGCTTCGGACAAGGCGTGGTACAGCGTCCAGAAATCCGCGTTGCCTTGTGAGATCACAACCTGGAATTGTCAAGCGGCTCAGCCGGGCACCGTGCGAGTGATTGCCGTGACCACTCCGCGAATCGGGCCAGTTTGTCGGGCTGACTGAAATGCCGGTCCCACTCCGCCTCGTCCGCTTCGAGGCGGCGGGCTTCTTCCTGCTGGCGCAGGAACATGGCATAACTCAGGACGGCGCGTAGGCCTTCCGGGGGCAACGCGCGCACCGCCTCCAAGAGGGTAGTTTCTGATTCCGTAGCCAGCGGCATTCGAATAGAAGATTACTTCTGCTCCCCGTTGCTGTCGAGCATCGTCGCACCGCGTCCGAATCAGCACACCCTCACAAATCCAGCCCCTTGTAGTTGAAGCAGGCGTACACCCGCAGGTGCCGTAGCGGCAGGCCCCGGCGCTGGATTTCATAACGCGCCACCAGGTTGCACTCCTCGAACCCGCTTTCGATGGCGCTGGGCAACCGGCGGCCGCGCTCGTCGTCGGTGATGAACAGGGCGCTTTTGCCCACGAACGGACTCCCTTCCAGCCCCCGGAACTCCTCTTCCGCCGTCTTGGGCGGCGGCGCACCGGCCGGGCGTGGCGGGGGGGCGGGCACCTGGTCGTACCCGGGCCAGAACGAGAACTGCGTCTCGATGCTCTGCGACTCGGGCAGGTACACCGCCGGGTGTTCGGCGGCCTGGACCCGCTTGTCCGCGAGGTAAAAATTCAGTTCGGCGGCGAGCTGGTAGCGGCTGGCAATCAGGAACACCGGTGCGCCGAGCCGCCGCTCCTCGTCCTGGCGGAACCCTTCCACGCAACGCGCCGTCGAGCGCCAGCCGACGAGCCGTGCGGTCGGGTCGCGCTCGTACTTCCAGGGCAGGCCCAGCCCACGGAACAGGTCCGTGTCCAACACCGCCAGGCTCATCACCAGCCCCACGGCCAGCGCCGCCGCCGCGTACACCCGCAACGGGCGACTGGCGCGGGCGCGCTCGTACCACGTTCCCACGGCGAGGATGCTCAGGCTCAGGAAGGCGGGGGCGGTCCAGTTCGGCTCGCCCGCCGTTTTGAAGGCCAGGGCCGTGTACAGGACCAGCAGCGGCAGCCCCAATGCCAGCAGGAAGCGCGCGCGGGTTCCGGCGGGGTCCAGCCCGGCGGGCAGGTTGCGCCGCCGCTGGAGGAAGAACAGGGGCCGCAGCCGCGCCTGCCGCCAGCCCCAGACGATCCCGGCCAGCAGCCCGGCGAAGATCAGCGGCGAGTACACCCCGAAGTGCGCCCCCAGGAACTTGCCGAACTCGCCCAGGGGCTGCTCGAACGCGCTGCCCAGCCGCCCGCGGTCGTGCAGGTGGTTGAGCGTGATCCAGGCGTGGCGGGCGTTCCAGAAGAATGGCGGCGAGCCGACCGCCAGGGCGGTGGCGAACATCAGGTAGAAACCCGGCGCGCGGAACTCCCGCCGCCAGCGCCGCACGGTCCAGAGCGCCAGGGCGATGCCGACCAGTTCCACGGCGTTCGTGTACTTGGCCAGGAAGCCCAGCCCGACGCAGAGCCCCGTCAGCAGCCACCAGCCGATCCGCCCGGCGGCGGAGCGGCCTTCCTCCACGGCCAGCCAGACGGTAAGCATCGCCGCCGACCAGAAGAAGATCGAAAGCGCGTCGATGGTCATCAGCAGCGAGCCCGCCGTGAACAGGGGCGTCACGTTGGTCAGCAGCACGGTCCACACCGCCGGGCCGACCCCGTAGCACCGCCGCGCGAGGGAAAACAGCAGGAGGCTCGTGCCCAGCGCCAGCAGGGGACTGAAGACCCGCACGCCGAACTCGTTGACCCCGAACAGGTCCGTGCCCGCGCGGATGGTGGCGGCGACGCCGGGGCCCTTGCTGTAGTAGGCCCAGTCGAGCCGCTCGCTCCACATCTGGTAGTAAGCCTCGTCCGGCGAGAGTTCCACCCGGCCGACGTAGCCCAGGCGCAGGGCGGTCAGCAGCAGCAGGAACAGCAGGACGGCGCGGATGGAGGACATACGGGAAGGCAGAAGGTAGAAGGCAGAAGGACGGAAAGGGAAAGATCAAAGGCTACAGGGTAAAAGCAGGAAGAGGGAAGACCGTTCCTCCGCTCAACACGCTTCAGGATTCCGATCTTCTGCCTTCTACCTTTCGCACCGCCCACTGCAAGGCTGCCAGTACACCCAAACCAATCCCCGCGCCCAGGACGGCGCTCACGGCCACGTCGCTCGGCCAGTGCGAGCCCACGTAGACGCGCGAATACGCCACCAGCGTCGCCGGGAGGAAGTACAGCGCGCCGCGCCAGCGGTAGAAACATGCTAGCACGACCGCCGCGCAGAAGTTGTTGACCACGTGGCTCGACGGGAAGCTTCGTCCCGGGAACGGGTTCGCCGGACCGATGACCATCGGCGCGGTCGTCACGCTGGTGGCCAGCGGCTGGAACAGCGCCACGGCGCGCGGGCGGGTCGCGCGGGCGAGGTCCACCTGCCGCACCCCGGCCATCGCCTGGTAGGGCCGCAGCCGGTGGACGGCGTGCTTGAGCGGCCCGGCGACCAGCCCGTCGCCCACCGCCAGCGTCAGGCCCAGCGCCACCAGGAAGGTCCGCGCCCGCCGCCCGCCCCGCCACGCCGTCAGGAGGACCAGCCCGGCGAGAAACGGCCACCACAGGTCGAACGACGACATCGCCGCCATCAGCCGGTCCATCGCGGGACCAGTCCACTGCCGGTTGACGAGGAAAAAGAGGGAGGGGTCCATGGTCCGGCAGGGCGCGGGGAACGCCGCAGGATGGGCGAGCCTGCGGGCGGGAGGAAAGCCCTTTCGGCGGCCTTTTGCAAAACGGGGTGTGCCGGGAGAGATTACCCGCGCGATGTTGCGACGCTTTTTCCTGCTGGCCTCCCTGGCCGTCTGTTCTTTCACCGCCCCTGCGGCCGAAAATCCCGCGCCCGCCGAACTGACCGCCGCCGACATCCTGCACGCCGTCCGGGCGGGGCAATCCGGCCGTCACGAGGCGCTGGACGGTCAGTTGCGCGACGACTCCAACGACAAAATCTATCCTTTCCGGCTCGTGGCCGATGGTCCGCTGGTGCGTTACCAGTTCGGGGGCAAGCCACCCGAGACCGTCCAGGTGCGTTACAACGTGGACAATTCCACGCTGGAGGAATCCGGCCCGGACGGCGGCAAAATGACCCCGGCGAACTTCGACAAGAAGATTCTCGGCACGGACCTGACCTACGAGGACCTGTCGCTGCGGTTCATCTATTGGTCGCAAGCGGCCATCGAAGGCGACGACCGCTTGATGACGCTCACGCGCCCGGCCTGGCGGCTGCGGCTCCAGTCACCCGCCAAGCGTTCGCAGTATGCGAGCGTGCTGCTCTGGGTGGACAAGGAAAGCGGCGCGCTGCTCCAGGCCGAAGGCTACGATGAACAGGGCAAGCTCAGCCGCCGGTTCAAGGTCATCAGCGGCCAGCAGTTGGAGGGCAAGTGGTATCTCAAGCAGATGCGGATCGAGAGCTTCGACGTGGGCTCCGACCACGTCCGCACCCGGACGTACCTGGAAATCAAAGGATTGGCGAAGTAGCGGCGTCCGGTCAACCGCCACGAGTGGCTACTCACGCCGCCCGCATCGCTTCCAGCCACTCACGGTAAACGAAGGGCGAGATTTCCGAGGGCTTGATCTCGCTGCGCCCGCCCCAGAAAACGTTCGTGTACGACACGGGGATGCCAACCTTCACCAGATGCTCGTCGATGGCGGCCTTGTGGGCCAGGAGGCGCTCTTTCTCCGTGCCGTGGGCCACGGCCATGATGTTGACGTGGCCGAACTCCGGCCCGCCCTCGCGCCAGTAGCAGTGGGTCAGGATCAGGTGGCGGCCCACCTGACCGCCCGCCTCAATCTCGCGTCCCGCCGGGACGGCCCAGTGGAACAACCCGTTGAAGCGCGTCACCCGCACCCCGGCTTCGCTGGGTTTGACGTGTTCCAGGAACGTCGAGAACCGCCCGATGAGCTTGCGCGCCTGCAAGGAGCGCGCCGTCGCGCAAAAATCCTCGAAGGACACCCCGGCCTCCGCGGCGCGGGCGGCCCAGGGGGTCTCCTCATGGATTTCCTCCGGGGCGAGTTCGCGCTTGAGGGCCAGCAGCACGCGCCACTCGTGTTCGTCCAGTTCGGCCTGCTCGACGACGGTCATCTCCGCCGTCTGGTCGGCGCGGGCACCGGGCTCGATGACCTTGCGCCGGACGTGTCCGACCCCGAGCACGAAAATGCCCTTGGCGGGCATGAGCCGGAAGTGGTTCGCGCCGACGCGCTCGCGGAGCAGTTCGGCGTGGTCCTCCAGCGAGAACCCGCGCGGGGCCTTGAGCGTGGTCCAGAGCTTGTAGTCGCTCCCGGCGGTGGCCGCGTCGGTCGAGCGCAGGACGACGTGGCCGCTGAAGGGGTCCTGGCGGAACATGAACTCGAAGGCGGCTTCGAGCCGGTCGGGCGGGACGTTCCAGGCCACAAGCGCGCCCGAGGCGAGGTTGGTGGCCAGGAGGGTCTGGCGGACGCGGCGGACGGTGCCCGCCTGAAGCATGGCGCGGATGCGTTCCAGAACCAGCGGCAGGGCGACGCCGCTGCGCCGGGCGATCTCGCGGAAGGGCTCGGGGGTGAATCCGGCGATTTTGTCCTCGCTGACGGCGAGGATCTGGGCGTTGAGCGGGTCGTTGTGCTCGGTCGGGCAGGGCGGCGAGAGGGTAGCGGAGGCGTCCACGGGCGGAACATCCCGCAAGGCAGGGGCCGCCGCCACGGTTTTTTGCGGTGGGTTCAGGGAAGGGCAGTTTTCTATTTGACGCCCGGCCAGGATTCGCTTGCCGAATCCATCTGACTTGGCGGCGAATTAACGGTCGTACAGGAACGCTACCCGGCAGCCGATGCCGTCAAAGTGATGGTATTTTGCCGGCTCTGTCGTTCCATCCCAGCGAATAGCCGGGCGGTTAGTTCTGAACTAACGACGTTTTACCCTGGTTCGTTTTTTGTGGGCTAATTCTTCTTGCTCATACCTGCGGAGTGCACTTTCCAGTGCCCCGCCATAGACAGGAACCTCCGAAGAATGGAGCTCTGGGTCAGTCCGATATTCTTGGTTGGCCATGTCGTTGAGTTCAACGCCGGAAGGGGACTTAGGCCAATCCTTCTGCTGGACCAAAATATCCGTCTTTTTGTCTGGACGCTCAGGCGGCTGCTCAAAATGGGCGCGGGCTGCCATCAAATAATCTGAATGCAGTGGGGATGTATTTTGTTCAACCGACAAGCTTCCGTGCGGATAATGAACTTTTGAAGGCGGCCGAGCCGATGACTTTCTTCGAGAAGGTTCCATGCGGACTAATCCCCACAAGACGCCTTCCAACGAGATCTCGCACGCGCAACAAAGATCCGGACGCCGGGGGTTCTCGGCCAGTAGATGCGGGATTTTTGCCAAGATGATAAATCGGCGCAACGCCACTTCACCGTCGAGTTCCACTGCGACAACATCACCCCGGCCCGCAGGACGCTGGTGTAAGATTGCGATGTCCCCTTCCGAAATCCCGGCATCAGACATCGAATCGTCGGACACCAAGATGGCGTACATATTTGCCTCCATCGGCACTCCCAATCCACGAAGGTCGAGGCCGATGCAGCCCTTGGTGGCACCTTGCGTCAGGCTTGGGCGATTAGCCGGGCGGACGCCCCGGACCTTCAATGGTGGGAGTTGGTCGTACGTTGGAGGGATCGAGATCGATTCCCCGCCATCCGGTTCCAATTCGAGTAAACCCTCCCGTTGAAGCTGCTCAAGGTGCAAGGCAATGTCGTCACTGCGGCTGGAAAAGATTTTGCAGACTTCCGAGCGGGTCGGCAAAATGTTCCAGCGCGTTTTGTTATCGACGATAAACTCGAAAATTTCCCGTTTGATATTCATGTTTCCGAAGCGTCCAGATAAGCTCGCCTCGTTCTAAGAAATCTGATCAGGCTGGTTACAAGATATCTTTGCGGAACATGTTTTTTTCGACGTTCGAGTTGGATTTGATCACCAACGAAGCCAGCAACCTGGCCGAACGGCTCTCCGGCATGTACGAACCCCTCGAAGCTGGGGGGGCGCTTGGTAGCCGTCGGCTGGCACGCTGGAAAGAAGTTGCTGCGGGGACATGTCCGCAGCATTTGGCTGTTGTTCTCAGTGGTCAGACAGGATTTTCGGAAGCTCGTTTGCTTGCGCTGCTCGGTGCGGTCAAACATGCTCCGGGTGTGCCGAGCCCCGCGTGGGCGCTTTTCCTCGGCGAGATCGCTGCCCATCTCGCGGCCTCGGTTGATACGAGTAATGGCGAAGCAAAAAGCAACGCTGCAAAGTCACCGAGGAGGCGCGGCATTCCTTACGAGCATCTCTTCTGGCCCATCGCAGAATTGGCTTGGGGTCGCGTCGCCGCCGGTTGTCCTCAAGCGCTGACCGCACTGGCCGGACACGCCCGTGCGGGATTCCAGCACTACCTCGTGCAGCGTCTTTCGGACGTTGCCTCGGCTGCGTTGCATCCAGCGTTCCTTGCGCAAAACGCTTTGGACGAATCAGGCATGATGCAGCACGTCTTTGGCCGGAAATCATTCGGGGATGGGGCGGGGAAGGACAACACCGCTCAGTACAGGCGCTTCATCAAGCAACAAAGCAGCGATGGGCTGCGGAATTTCTGCCTGACCTTCCCGGTGGCCGCCCGCTTGATCTCCGAGGTGTCGCTTCGGTGGATTGAATTTGTCACTGAATTCGTCAAACGCTTCCAAAATGACCAGCGAGCACTTGCGATCAAGTTCAATGCGGGGCTTTCGCTGGGCCGCATCTCGAATGTGTGCGCAGGGCTGTCAGATCCACACCATAGTGGGCGTACGGTCTTGATGGTCTCGTTTTCCTCTGGACAAAAATTGGTCTACAAGCCGAGACCGTTAGAAATCGACCGCGTTTACTTTGGTCTCGTGGGAGAACTCAACGCCCACGGTCTTGTTCCGGCTCTCCGATGTTTAGGCATCTACGAGGGGAGCGGATACGGTTGGATGGAGTTTGCCCGGCATTCTTCCTGTCTCGGCATGCCAGCGGCGCGCCGCTATTTTTCGAGGATCGGATCATTGGCCCGCCTGGTCCACTGGCTGCGCGGAATCGATTTCCATCGCGAAAACGTGGTCGCGTCGGGTGAGCACCCGATTTTGATCGATCTTGAATCATTGGCCCATCCTCTTCGTTGTGAAGAGGAGTTGAACGATGGCTCTCCCTTCACATGGTCTTTCGCCGGGTCGGTGTTAAGGTCTGGTTTGCTCCCTCTCTGGCAAGAGCGAGGTATGCGTCCAGGGCGATACGATAATAGTGGCTTTGGGGCACCCGTGAGGCAGCGGAGCCTGTTTCCAACCATTGTCTGGCAGGAGATAAACACCGATCAAATGCAATGGAAGCGGATACACCGCTTCCGCCATCACAGTGCCCACCGAATGCGGCTCGACGGGAAGCTGACGGCGGCGCGTGACCACTCTGCGACCGTGCTAAGCGGGTACCGCCAGGTGGCAAGGCTTCTGAGAGGACGCTATCGTGGAAGGTTCGAGGCGCTTCGCGAGCAAATCCAGAACGTTTCCCGCCGCCGTATCAAGCGGCCCACGGCGGTCTATAAAATGCTGCTGTTGGATTCCACCAGAACTGAGCACCTAAAGGCAGGCATTGAGCGCAGCATCGAGTTTCAAAGGCTGCCTTTCACCGGCGGCGAAGCCGAAGACTGGAAGCGGGAAATCGCCAGTTTGGAAGGTCTCGACGTGCCCTATTTTTTCTGCTCGCAGAGCGATTGGTCAACGTGGCAACAAAGCGCGCCAGAGCATATTGCCCAGGAGCGAGTCCAGGAGCAGCTAGTCCGCCTGTCGCTTGAGCGGAAATTAACCTTGCTCGGCAATAGGGTTCACGCAGCGGCTCAATGTAACTGGGCCGCTGGCCGAGCTGTCCTTCAAGGTTTGCCCAAAACCGCCTAGCCTGTAGGGTCAGTGCAGAGTGACCAGCGCATAAGGTCGTTTGTTCCGCCCGCTTCCTGTGATTGTGCCGCGCCTGCCGCAGCGGATTGAGAGGGGGGCAGGAGATACCAATAGGTGATATCAGACCGGCTATTTAAAAATTGAAACTTGAGGTCTGCCGGCAATTCGATGTCGCTTACTTCCTGCATGGCAGCGCGTGCATCACTTAGACAGCGCGTGCGGTATTCGGGATCGCGCATCGCCCGCTCGTAGACGCTCGCCAACGCGTTTTTCCAATTTGCGGTGTTGAATGCGCTCATTTCTAGGAGTGATCAGCCAAAATGGTTGTGCAGCGAATTGCCTCAAGATGCCGACAATATCGGGATGTGCAACCCTCATATGACAAGTTTAACGAACGGGAGGTCGAACCGGATAAGCGGCGATCGTCGGTGAATCGGCACAGCGTCGCTCCGCCTCCTCGCGCATTTGATCTGTGTGGGCGGACATCTCCTCCATGAGGGAGACAAACTGTGGGCTGGCTCGAATGGCGAGGAAGCGAGGATCGAGTTGGGTCGCCCGATGATCTAACCAGCCGGTGTGAAACGCCTTGTTTAGCAGAATGAGCGCATCGTCTTGGCGGCCTTGGATGCATCGGATCGCAGCCAGATCGTAGATGTGCAAAGGCCCTTCGGAATCATCTTGGGCCGTATATTTCTGGCACACCTCGTCTAACAAGGCTTGCGATTCGGTGAGATCACCCGCTTGCTGCCGCAGAAAGGCGAGTGCTGACAGATAGCTGATTCCCCCGTAGTAATTGACGGCTCCGTTCCTGTCCATTGCCAGCAAGCGGCGGTAGGTAGCCTCAGCGGCAGCGTAGTTTCCGCTGAAAAGCTCGATTTGTGCCTTCAGAATCAACGGATGTAACAATCCCGGGTCCACGGCGTTTGCGGTGGCAAAATCCTGTTGAGCCTGGGTGAAGTCGCCTTCCAACAAATGGATGTGGAGCAAGCCACAATGAGCAGCCATCATCCTGGGATTGATCTCCAAGCACCGGCGATAATAAAGCTCAGCTTGTCTGTCGGCGCAGAGATCGACGCTGGCGTCGGCAGCAGATTTCCAGCCCGACGTGTTCGTCGGCTCTATTTGGACCACCTTCCTCGCCCACGGCAGGCCAAGTTGGGGCTGGCCGACCGATGTCCACATGGTGCTGAAGTAATGCATGGCCTGAGTTCCCTGTGGATTCAGTTCGATCGCGCGGCGAATTTGTGTCAATGCCTCCCACGTTTTTCCCTGCTGCCAACGGATCAGGCCAAGTGCCTCGTAAGCCTTCGCCTGCTCGGGGGCGATGGCGATCGCTCGCCGAGCGTACTCAATCGCACGATCCATCGCGTCTGCCCCGCCGCCGTACCTAGCCGCTTTTTGCCAATAGGCGAGCGCCAAGCCAGCGTGGGCGTCCGCCAGCTCCGGACATTGCGCGATCGCTTCCGTGTACCGCTTTACCGCTTTTTGGTTGTCTTCCGTTGTGTATTTGTTTCGATATTCGTCACCCTGTGCACATAGCACTCTGGATTGCAGAAAATCCTCGGTTTTATCCGAAGCGGTCTTTTGGTTCTTCGCAAAGGCATGACACAGAAACATCGCCAGCAACGCGCAGATACACACGACAGCAATCATCATCTTGCCTCCAAAGGATTTCTTTTCATTTGCCGGTCTGGTACTCCCGCCAGCTTTTATTTGACGCTCTACCGTCGGCGTGAGCGGACCATGGCCTTCGTCTGATACGCGCTTCGAACAATCCTGAATCTGTCTGATCAACTCTGCGGCTGTTTGTGGGCGTAGAGCCTGATCTGTAGCCGTCATCGAAGCCAGCAACGCAGTAACTGGTGCCGGGATGTCCGCCACCTCGTCCTCGGGTGCGGATTTCTGTGGGTGCCGACCAGTTAGCATGAAGCGCAGGCACATTCCGAGCGAGTAAATGTCCGATCGGACATCCGCTAGCCCATGATTCAGCTGTTCTGGACTGGCGTACTGCGGCGTTCCAGCGAAATAACTGTCACAGAACCTACTCAGCCAGTTGTCATCAGAACCGACTTTGACCAAGCCGAAATCGATGAGCTTGGCCGTCACCTCTTCATCAGCATGCTCCACCTCGGTTGAGAGCATGATATTGGTCGGTTTGATGTCCCGATGAACGAAACATTGCGAGTGCGCGGCTCGTAACGCGCGGGCGGCTTGTGCAACGATCCTTAGAGCTGCCACGCTCGGCAACTTCCCTTGACGGCGAACACATTCCTCCAGCGTTTCGCCGACGATGTACTCCATCGCGTAGAAACAATTTTCCTCCTCCAAGCCCAGATGAAAGACACTGGCGATGTTCACATGACGCAGCGAAGCTGCCGTGCGTGCTTCCCGCAGGAATCTTTCCCGCGCCTCCACACCGCCGATGTAACGCGCATTGATGACCTTTAGGGCGGCCGGGCGGCCAAGGTGCGTGTCGAGAGCCTTGTAGGTGATGCCCATCGAGCCACGGCCAAGTTCATGCGCCAGCCCGGCAGGGGTGCGGCAAACCTCATAATGGCCGTACCGTTGGGGAGAAGCACTTGGCGTTGTAGCATCCGCGTTTCCGGCCAGCGCCGGCATCGAGCCTGACTCTTCGGACGGGATGCTGCTCAAGGCGATATCGATGAGTCGAAAGGCACAATCATTGCAGAACGACCCGGCCAATTTTCTAGCTCCACAAACCAGGCAGAAGCTCGGGTTCCCCTCTGATGACGGGAGGGAGAACTCAACGATCTTACGGGCCAAAACCGGCTTCATAAATGCCGTGATGATCCGGCTCAAGCTGCCGCCACGATCTTGATTGCAAACACGCCGCGTAACTGGCGCATTTCGTCGTCAATCTCTGCGGGAGAGCCCACCGTGCGCGCAACTTCTTCACGCAAAATTGCTCCGTACCGCTTGCGCAGCCGATGAGCGCTTACCTTGGCGTTATCTGCGGTTATTCCAAGGCGCTTCGCGATTGCTTCATACTGCTCGGCATCCCCGGGGATGGTCAGAAGCAACTGCAATGCGTCGAAAACAACTCGATTCTCCGCGGCCATATATTCATCCCTGAGTCGCGTCCACGCCATTTCCACGACCGTCGCTGCCCATTCAGTTTCATACACCTCGACGGGACTGGCACGGGCAGCCGCACTCTGAACATACCGCGACTCCGCGCTGCTCAAGTCCAGAGGAACATGCTGGTAGGTCCCTGCACGCTTCTGCGCGTTCTTGCGACCATGTGCGTCGTGCAAGAAGTTGTCGAGCGACGCAAACAGGAAAGAGCGGAATTTACCTTTTGCTTGGTCGGCACGCGCGAACCAAGACGCCCGTAGAAGCTGGGTAAAAAATTCCTGGGTCAGGTCTTCGGCGTCGTGAGCGGCATGGCCTGACCGCTTGATGTAGGCGTAAAGGGGGTACCAATAATCCCGGCAAAGCCGCTCACGGGCTGCCTGAGCCGCGTTGCCGCTCTGCGCACATTCGCGGATTTCCGTCCAGTGCGTTGAAGCCAGCCCGTTTTTCGAGAAATAATCTGGAGGAAAGGACGCTGCCACGGCGCGTAAGATAAGGGAAACACCCCCGGAGGAGCAAGCACAAACGGCACTGGCTTAAGCTTCTAGAGAGCGTAGGTTCGAGCTTCAATAAAACCTCTTCACCCTCCCGAACAACGAGTTTATATTTTTGAGCCTTTAGAGCGGTTGCGGCGGGGAGCAGGTTTGTATGTTTCCATGTCCTCCGACACAAGGACCACCGAACGT
The DNA here is from genome assembly GCA_937859745.1 of uncultured Verrucomicrobiota bacterium. GTDB lineage: Bacteria > Verrucomicrobiota > Verrucomicrobiia > Chthoniobacterales > SZAS-18 > CAHJWO01. Next base: position 12,902 of record CALMAQ010000310.1, read on the forward strand.
GCAAGGATCGACTTTGCGTAGTAGTAGGCCAACTTTCGTATGAAGGCCGAACGATCGCCAAGGTACTTGATCGTTAACAGTTCCTCCAGGAGCGACGCCGCCGCAGTTGAATTGTAGTAATTGTCTCTCATCAGCCAGCTGACAAACCGGTGGAGCATCCTGTCGCTGGGAATGCGCTGCCCGTTCTCAAATTTTATCCATCCAGGCGTGGACACGAATCCCTGTGCGCCAAGAGCTTCCTGCGACAAGTTAAGCTCGTTACGAATCGACTTTAGTCTGCTTCCCACGTTCATGGCTGGCGATAATGTCACAGATGTGGGGAATGAATAGAAAAAAGTTCGGCTTCGAAAATTCTTGTCTGTTCCCTCCGCAACAAGAAAAATCAGGCAACGATTTCGCCTCACAAAAAACGTTCGGCCGCCTGTGAAGGCTACCTTGGATTGAGCCTGTCCACCGAGAGGCGCATGAAGGACCGGAAGGGATAGTACCGGCGAGAGACTTTCCATGTTTATTACCGAGCGGGAATAAACTGTTGAAATACTCCGCAGAATTGGATAATATTACCGACCGGGAATAATTTGGAGCCTGTATGACTACAGAGATGATCGGTGCTTCGATAAGGAAACGCCGAAAGGAATTGCGAATGACACAGCGGGAGTTGGCATTGGTGTCTGGAACGGGGGCGCGGTTCATCAGCGATTTGGAAAACGGGAAAGAAACCTGCGTGCTGGGCAAGACCTTCGAGGTGCTCGATAGTCTCGGCGTCGAATTGCTGCTGATGCCAAAGTCAGGAGGCTGAACTGAGGGCGCGTTCACTCGACGTTGATCTGAAGGAACAATTGGTCGGTCGCCTTGAGCAGAACAAGGCAGGTTCATTGAGCTTTAGATATGATGAAGCCTGGCTTGCGGCTGCATCGGCGGTCGCTCTGTCGCATTCTCTCCGCGACATGTTGCACGTGAAGCGTCGCAGCCTCCGCGAAGGTCATTCTCCCATTCGCGGTGTCGATCTCTTTGCCTTTCCGTTCACGATGTTCCTTGAGGGCAGCGGCAAGGCGAGCCTAGGCCACGGAGAAATGCGCCGTGCAAAGCGACTTCCAAATTTCTTTGCCATTCAAATAAAGGCGTGCATAGTAACGGCCTGACTTGTGGCGGACGAGCTTTTGAAGCCGCGTCTTTTCCCATGTTTTCACGGCATTTTTGGCTTCCATGCCTTGACCGTAGAAAATAACCGTGAAAAGATCGACGCAGCTGGCAACTCCAAAGGCCATCTTCAGAGGTAAAGCACCCGTAGCTCAATTGGATAGAGCATCTGACTACGGATCAGAAGGTTTGAAGTTCGACTCTTCACGGGTGCATGCCTTAGCGTCAGCAACCTACGCAAGGCAAAATTGTCCAAGAAAGGTCTGCTCGGACACTTCTTGGACAATTTTTCGCGTTGGTACTCTGCAAACGTAAACAACCGACAACTCTGGTGTCGCCCATGCACGTTGGGCGGAAACGCTGGTGGTGATTTCGTGGTTCGATTGATCACCGTCCGATTGACGAAGATGACCCGCAAATCATCAAGGGCCTTGATTCTCCGCCATCAAACGTGCTTTGAACCGCGAACATCAAAATCTGGGAAGGACTGCCTGTGCCTACCGTGTGCGCTCCATCCTGTTGGCCTGTGAATCGGAAGCCGTCGCCCAAGACTTGGCCGATGATTGCAAGCGCACAACGAGCGGACCGCTCACGATGAATTGGCTTGGCTCGACGCGCAGGAGCATGCCGGACGCATTTTCCAACGCATCAAAGCGCATCCTTTCTATCGGCACGTTCCAACTCGGTCACGCATGTCTACGGGTGTTGGCCCCGCCTCGATAATCCGGCGAAATGACCAAGGAGTGGCCCATGATTCTCAACGCAGGCCCAGCACGTTGAACACCAGGTAAAGCCCAAACGCGAACAACCCCGCGCCCAACAGCATACACACCGGCAACGTCAGTACCCAAGCCAGCAGGATGTTACGTAAGGTTTCCTTCTGCAGCCCCGCGTGGTTCGCTGCCATCGTGCCAGCCACGCCGGAGGAAAGGATGTGCGTGGTGCTTACCGGGAGGCCGAAGCGATCCGCCGCCTCGATGGTCGCCATCGCCACCAACTCCGCCGAGGCCCCCTGTCCATAGGTCAGGTGGCTTTTGCCGATCTTCTCACCCACTGTGACCACGATGCGCTTCCAGCCCACCATGGTACCCAAACCCAGCGCCAGCGCGACGGCCACCTTCACCCACAGCGGGATGTACTGGGTCAAACCTTTGGCCAACTTCTCGTAGTCCCCGGCCGACCTCGCTTCCTCACCGTCGAGCTTCTTGAGCTTGATCAGCTTGTCCAGCGCGCCGCTGGCAAGATAGAGATCCGTCCGCAAGTCCCGGCGGTGGCCGGTGTCCACGTCGTTCATTGACCCCTTGTCGTGGAGCAGGTCGTACACGGCCTTGATCTTGCTGGCCACCGCGGCGTAAGTCTGGTCGGTATAGCGGCCGTCGCTCTTGATGAAGCTGACGAGCACCTGGTCGGCTTCTTTGTTCGGAAGGACGGTGCCATTGGCTTTCTTCGTCAGCGCCTCACTGGTTTGCTGGGAGGAGGTGACAAGCTGGTGGACGATTTCCGGTTTGGAGTCCATCCGCAGCGCGTAGGTGGCGGGCAGCACCCCGATCAGAATCAGCACGAGCAACCCCTGGCCCTTCTGACCATCGTTGGAACCGTGCGCGAACGAGACCCCCGTACAGGTGAGCACCAGTAGTCCACGCACCCAGCCGGGCGGCGGCTTCTCACCCTCGGGTGCCTGGAAAAGCTCCGGCTGCTTGATAAACTTCTTGGTCAGCAGCAGCAGCACTCCCGCGCCCACAAAGCCGATGATCGGCGAAATAAACAGGGCCAGCGCCGTGTTCTCGACCTGGTGCCAGTTGACTCCCTCGCCGAACTTCAAGCCGGGTGTCATGGCGGAATGCGCCAGACCGACGCCGACGATGGCACCGATGAGCGAGTGCGAGGACGACGCGGGCAGTCCCAGGTACCACGTGCCCGCGTTCCAGATGATGGCCGCGATCAAGAGTGAGAAGATCATGGCGAACTCGGATGCCGAGCCGACGTTGAGCACCATTTCCACCGGCAGCAAGGCGACCACGCCGTAGGCAACCGCTCCTGAACTCGTCAACACGCCGATGAAGTTCCAGAGGCCAGACCAGACGACAGCCATCCAAGGTTTGAGCGTGTGGGTGTAGATGACGGTGGCCACGGCGTTGGCCGTGTCGTGGAAACCGTTGACGCACTCGAAGGCCAGTGCCAGCGCCACCGCCAAAAACAGGAAGAAACCAGAACCGCTAGAAACCGCTTCGCCGGAAAAGTGCATAGAAGGTGATGGTAGATGTCGATGTTGGCTGCTTCTGCGTAGGTGCGTCCAGAGCTAACAGCCCCGCTTGGCCTGGCAAGCGGCCCGATGGTGACAATGTTGACACAGAGGGCCAGCTCTACTTTGCCGCCGGTCTCATGGTTCACCGCGCCACAGGCTTGTTTGAACAGGCAATTAGTGACTGGGGTGCCGGGTGGTACCGTCTTCGGCGGAGTCAGATAAGTTACGAATTTGTTGCCACCCAGGGTCTGTGCAGCCGTAGGGAAAGGAGCAATGTCGCTTCGCACTCCACGAAAACCGCCATCCCATGAAAACCTCCTCCACTCGCTGTGCTGCCTTGCGGCTCTGCACCGCCGTCATCGGCGCGACCGCAGCCCTTCCGGGCCTGCACGCGCAAACCAGCACCGGCACCGCCAGCACCGCCGCTGCTACCAGTGCCAAGGCCAACAACGCCCTGGCAGAGTTTCCCGCCGATCTGAAGACGAAGATCAAGTACGTCTTCATTCTTTACCCAGAGAACCGATCTTTTGACGGCCTCTACGGCAGCATTCCCGGCGTCAACGGACTCGCCCAGGCTAACTACGGCAACTACACGCAAACGACCCAGACCGGCACCCCGCTGGCAACCCTGCCGCAGCCGACGACCAGCGGCATTCCGGGCATGTCCGGCGGACCGGACGCCCGCTTCCCGGCTTCCCTGCCCAACCAGCCCTTCGATCTGCTCCCCTACGTGCCCTTCACCAGCATGCAGGGCGACATGATCCACCGCTTCTACACCGAGCAGTACCAGCTCAACGATCCCAACGGCCGCTACCGCCTCAACCCGAAGAACGCGGGCGGCACAGCACTGAGCAAGTTTGCCGCGTGGTCGGACAACCCCGGCCTCGTGCTCAGCCACTACGACGCGCAGAACCTGGGCGAAGGCCTCTTGGCCAAGCAGTACACCACCTGTGACAACAACTTCCACACGGCCTTCGGTGGCTCGTTCCTCAACGCTCAGTTCCTCGTTGCCGCGCGCGCCCCGGTCTGGCCCGCCACGCCGACGACCTCCGACGCCGCGCCGCCGCCCGCCACGGGCACGAACGTCACCGTCTTCGACGCCAATGGCTACCCGGCGGTGCTCACCAACGGCACCGTCAGCGACGGCTTCCTGACCGCCGACGGCGACTTGCCAGCCTTCGACATGTCCAACGCCAACCAGCGCCTTAACCCCGGCGACTATTGGACGGTCAACACCATTCGGCCGCTGCGCGGCCCGGCCGGCGGCTTTAGCACGGCCAACACCGCTCCAGGTGCACCGACCTCCAACACGGCAGTCAGCGGTCGGCTGCCCTTGCAGTACCACGACACCATCGGCGACCGGCTCTCGGCGGCGGGCATCAACTGGGCCTGGTATTCCGGCGGCTGGAACAACGCGAAGGCGGGCAGGGCTGACTTCCTCTTCCAGTTCCACCACCAGGCGTTTGCCTTCTTCGCCAAGTACGCTCTGGCCACTACGCCCGTGCCGCAGACGGCGACGGCCCCAGCCATCCCCGGTACCGACAGCGCCGGATCGGCCCTCCACCTCAAGGACGAGGACGCAGACTTCTACCCGGCTTTGCAGAGCAAGACCATCAAGACCGACCTGCCGCAGGTGATCTTCGTCAAGCCCATCGGCGAGAACAACCAGCATCCCGGCTACGCCGCCGTCCAGGCCGGTGAGGACTGGATTGCCCAAGCCGTCGCCAAGATTCAGTCGAGCAAGGTGTACAAAGAGAGCGTCATCTTTATCACCTACGACGAACACGGCGGCATGTGGGACCACGTCAAGCCGCCGCAGGTGGACGACTGGGGTCCGGGCCTGCGCGTGCCGCTGACGGTGGTGTCGCCCTTCGTCAAGCAGGGCTTCATCGACCACACGCAGTACGAGACCTCCTCCGTGCTCTCCTTCATCGAGCACCTCTACGACTTGGCCCCGCTCAACGAGCACGATGCCAACGCCATCCCGCCGACGGCACCCTTCGTCGGGCAGCCCGACCTGATCGTGCGCGCCCAGGCCCGCCAAGCCTTCAGCTACACGTTCCCTGCCTATGGCAAGCCCGAGCCGACCGATCTGCTTGGCGACCTAGACGGCCTCACCTACAATCCGGCCACGGGTGTACTCTCGGGTACCCCCGCCAAGAAGGGCAGCTACACCCTCGAAGCACGCACGTTCGTCAACGGCGTGGTGCAAAGCTCCACGCTGCGTCTCGACGTGCTCGCCAAGATGCCGCAGTACAATGGTGTGAACGGCGCAAGCAGCGTGCAGCCCGTCGTTGCTACCTTGAAACCGGCGCAGTAGACCCAATACTCTCACGGGTATGCCGCGGCGCGGCGTTCGGTCCCCGCCGCCGCCTGCGGTTTACCGCCCCGCACCCCCCCCCTCCGTCTTTTCCAGGGGAT
>CALMAQ010000311.1 GCA_937859745.1 uncultured Verrucomicrobiota bacterium
CCGGGCAGGCGGCGTGATCTCCAGCGCGCCGCGCGCGGGGGCGACGATCTGCGGGAAGGCCGCCGTGCCCCGGTAGTCGGCGAGACAGGTTTTCAGCGTCCCGGCGAATCCGGCGTAGTCCGCGGCAGCCGCCGCCGCGCGCAGGCGGGCCAGGGCGGCGTTCGCCTCGGCCTCCTTCGGGTTGACCGCGGAGGATACCGGGGCGGGTTGCGCCAGGGAGGCCGTCGCGGCGGTCGGGTGGTCGAGCGCATCGAGTTGCGCCTGCTCGCCCGCCAGCGCCGCGAGGCCTGCCTGATATTTGGCGGCCCGGGCGTTGAACGCCGCGACCTCGGGCGAACCCTTCTTGAGTTTGGCGCGCACCCCGTTCAACTCGGCGTAGAGCGCGTTGAGTTCCGCCGTGTGCCTGGCGAGCGCCGCGCGCTGGGCGGCGTGCGGGTCGGCGGGAACGGCCACCGCCGTCCTGGAGGCAGCGGGTGACGGGTCGGCTGGGGAAGGTCCGGCATCGCCCGGAGCTGATTTTTCCGATGGATTCGCCTTTTCCGCCTTCTCAATGACGTCGGCGATACGCGAACTGTACGGGATGAAACGACCGTATTCCCGGAAAAACTCCGGGTAGGCCAGCAGGATGGCGACCATCGCCACGTAACTCGCCACCTTGAGCAGGTAGAGCTTGCCGCCCACGTCCCAATGCTTGATGCAGAAGAACACTCCGCCCAAAGGGGCGAGCAATAGAACGACGCCCCAGAAGGCCCGGATGCGGAATCCCGCCACCGCGAGCATGACCAGAGTCGTCAGGAAGGCCAGGTCGGCCACGAACAATCCGAGGGTAGGTAGCAGCACACCCATCTGCGAGCAAGCCGGATGCCAGCGGGCAACGCGCGGTCAGACCTTCACCCGCTCGATCCGCGCGCCCAATTCGGCCAGCTTCTCGTCGATGTGCTCGTACCCACGGTCGATGTGGTAGACGCGGTTGATCTCCGTCACGCCCTCGGCCTTGAGCCCCGCCAGCACCAGCGCCGCCGACGCGCGCAGGTCCGACGCCATCACGGGCGCGGCGCTGAGCTTCTCCACGCCCTGGATGATCGCCGTCGAGCCCTCGATCTTAATGTCCGCCCCCATGCGCTTCATCTCCGAGAGGTGCATGAACCGCTGTGGGAAGATGTTCTCCGTCACCGTGCTGATGCCGGGGCTGGTGGCCAGCAGCGCGCACATCTGCGCCTGCATGTCCGTGGGGAAGCCCGGGTAGGGCTCGGTGGTCAGCTCCAGCGGCTTCGCGCCGCCATTGGGCTTGATGGTGATCGTCTTTTCGGTGTTTTCCAGGTGGAAGCCCGCCATCTTCAACCGTTCGGTGATGCTTTCCAGGTGCGAGGGTTTCACGTTGCGGAGCGTCACCCCCTGGCCGCAGATCGCCCCCGCCACCAGGAACGTCCCGGCCTCGATGCGGTCCGGGATGACCTCGTGCTCCGCGCCGTGCAGCTCGCTCACGCCCTCAATGATGATGCGCCGGGTGCCAGCGCCTTCGATGCGCGCGCCCATGGCGTTGAGGAAGTTAGCCAGGTCCACGACCTCCGGCTCGGCGGCGGCGGCTTCGATGACCGTGGTGCCTTCCGCCAGGACGGCGGCCATCATGACGTTGTCAGTGCCCAGGACGGTCGAGCCGTACTTGCCGCGCAGGGAGATGGACGTGCCACGCAGCTCGGCGGCGAACACCTTCACGTCGCCGCCGACCACGCGCACCTTGGCTCCCAGCGCCTCGAATCCCTTGAGGTGCAGGTCGATGGGCCGGTCGCCGATGACGCAGCCGCCGGGCAGGGCAACGGTCGCCTCCTTCTCGCGGCCTAGCAGCGGCCCGAGCACGCACACGCTCGCGCGCATCTTACGGACGATGTCGTAGGGCGCGTGGGTCTTGATGTTCTCGGCCTTGATCGTGACGGTGCCGCTGGCGCGCTCCACCTCTGCCCCCAGTTGGGAGAGGATCTGGAGCATGTAGTTGATGTCGCTCAGGTCCGGGACGTGGTGGATGATGCACGGTTCCCTGGTCAGCAGGGCGGCGGCGAGGATGGGCAGCGCGGAGTTCTTCGATCCGCTGATGCGGACGCTCCCCTGGAGGGTCGCGCCGCCGTGCACGAGAATTTTGTCCATCGCCATAGGTCGAAATCGGAAGTGAGGGGCCGGAAGAGGAAGGTTTCGGACGCACGGGAACCCGGGGTTCCCGCCACAGGAGCAAGGGCGCAAATTAGAGCAGGACTCGTGCGTCTGTGCGAGCGCGATTTTCACCTGGTCGGGCAACGTAGCAAGTTCTTGGACGAGCGTGTCGTTCAGAGCCGGACGGCGAAAGTGAACCGCTCGCGCCGCTGGTAATCCGCGACCGTCTCCACGGAGGAGAAGCCCGCTTCGGTCAGCAAGCCGCTCACCGCGGCGGCCTGGTCGTGGCCGATTTCCAGCGCGATCCGCCCGCCTGGCGCGAGCTTGGCGTGTGCTTCCCGGATGCAGCGCGCCACGAGGTCCAGCCCTTCCGGGCCGCCATCGAGCGCCATCATCGGGTCGTGCTGCACCTCCCGCGACAACCCGGCGATGTCGTGGGAGGGGATGTAGGGCAGGTTCGCCACGACGAGGTCCAGCCCTGCCCCGCACGGCGCGAGCAGGTCGCCCTGGATGAATTCCACCCGCGCGGCGAGCCCGAGCTTCTCGGCGTTTTCCCGCGCGAGGGTCAGGGCGTTGGGCGAGCGGTCCACGGCTTGGACGCGCGCCTCCGACCGCTCGGCGGCGAGCGTCAGGGCGATGACGCCGGTGCCGGTGCCGACATCGACGAAGCGGCCACCGGCGGGCAGCGGCAGCTTGAGCAGCAGCTCGACCAGGTGCTCGGTTTCCGGCCGGGGGATCAGCGCGCGGCCGTCGCAGAGGAACAGGCGGCCGTGGAACTCCACGTTGCCGAGCAGGTGCTGCAGGGGCACGCCCTGCGCCCGGCGCTTGACGAGGCCGCGCAGGGCGTCGAGTTCGCGGTCGCCGAGTGGGCGGTCAAACTCCAGGTAGAGGTCCATGCGCTTCTTGCCCAGGACGTGCGCGAGGAGCAGGTCGATGTTGAGCCGTGGACTCTCGACGCCCTTGCCCGCGAAGAACTTCGCGGTGGATTCGAGCACTTCGAGGACGGTTTTCATCGGTGAACTGCGGGGGTCGGTAGTCTGGACCAGCCGTCTGGGGAACGCAAAGCGGGAAACTTGAAGTAGCTTGGTTTATCAGGCATTGATGGAACCATGAACATGGAGGCACTCCGCCAGCCGGACATGACCGAAGAAGAGTTCCTTGCCAGAGAGGAAACTAGCGAGCTCAAATGTGAGTTCCTGGGCGGAGCGGTGTATGCAATGTCGGGTGCGAGCGATCCGCACAACCAGATTGCCATGAACCTTTACGGCATGCTCTACAACCGGCTGCGCGGGCGGCAGTGCCAGCCGTTTGGTCCGGACATGAAGGTTCGGATCGTGCCCACGGAGAACAACCCTCCTTACTACTATTATCCTGACGCCATGATTGCCTGTGACCCGACAGACGCAGGTCACGGCTGGCGCGAGCGACCTGCGGCTCTTTTCGAGATCCTCTCGGAGAGCACCCGCCGCGTGGACGAACGGGAGAAGCACGCCATTTATCACTTGCTCAAAAGCCTGGAAGCTTACGGGCGCATCGAGCAAAAACGTCCCGAAGTGGCTTTCGAGTACCTCACGCGGGAAGGTTGGCAGATCGAGCGCATCACGGGGTTGGATAGCGTCGTCTGCCTGCCGTCCCTCGCAATTGAACTGCCCGTGGCCGAGCTTTACGAACGGGTGGTTTTCCCGACGTAAACCCTACCGCTCAGATGCGGCCTTCGTCCCCGGCGCTCATGGCGTCCGCGTAGATTTCTTCCAGGGTCAGCAGGCAGTGGATCGTCGGCAGGAACACCGTGTCGTCGTCGGCGGTCAGTGTTTCCTCCTGCCAATTCCCGCCCTTGTCCCGGCGGTGGACCACCACGGACGTCCGCTCTGGGTCCACCAGCGCGTGGACATCGACCGTGGGCAGCTTCTCGTGGATGCGCCAACCGTCGATGAACGCCGCGCGCTCCGTCTCCGCGCTCGCCACCTCAAAGATGACCTTTGGCTGCCGGGCCAGCTTCCCGTCGCGGTCCGGCTCGCCCGCGTCCACGATCACGTCGGCGTGGTAGGTCACCTCGCCCACGTTGCCGCTCGCGCGGACGCGGTAGCTGGCGTCGAGCACGCCGGCCTCGCTGGCGCGGAGCTGGTGGGTGAGTTCGCGGCGGATGTTGACCGCGATGTGGTGCGTGGCCGGATCGGCGTCCACGTCGCCCAAAGGCGGGGGAACGACCGCCATGGCATCGGCGGGTGCCGTGCCGCCCGCGGCTGGGGTACCGGAAAGAAAATCCTCGAACGACGGGCCGGAAGCGTCCATGCGCCCGACCCTAGCTTTTCTCGCCGTGCCCGGCAAGGCTTACCCCGCCAGCCCTGCCGCGGCCAGCCGCTCTTCCATGTCCTGCGTCTGGAGCGACTCGATCATCCCGCCCAGGTCACCTTCCACGAAGCGGTCCAGGTTGTAGAGCGTCAGGTTGATGCGGTGGTCGGTCACGCGGTTCTGGGGGAAGTTGTACGTGCGGATTTTTTCCTCCCGGCCGCCGCTGCCGATCTGGCTCTTGCGGTGCGCGCTGTAGGCGGCCTCCTCCTCGGCCTGCTTCTTCTCCAGCAGGCGGGCACGCAGGATGTTCAGGGCGCGCTCCTTGTTCTTGATCTGGCTGCGACCGTCCTGGCAGCGCACGATGGTCCCGGTGGGGATGTGGAGCACCTGCACGGCGCTGTCCGTCGTGTTGACCCCCTGCCCACCCGGACCGCCCGCGCGGCAGACCTCGATCCGCAACTCGTCGGGCTTGAGTTCGAGTTCGACTTCCTCCGCCTCGGGCAGCACGGCCACCGTCGCTGTGGAGGTGTGGATGCGGCCCTGCGCCTCCGTGGCGGGCACGCGCTGCACGCGGTGGACGCCGCTCTCGTAGCGCAGCCGCCGGAAGACGGACTCGCCCGACACGCGGAAGACCACCTCGCGCAGCCCGCCCAGGTCCGACGGGCTGGAATCCATGAGCTCGATCTTCAGGCCCAAGCCTTCCACGTAGCGGGTGTACATCCGGTGCAGGTCGGCGGCGAAGAGCGCGGCCTCGTTGCCGCCGGTCCCGGCGCGGATCTCCACGATGGCGTCGCGGTCCTCGTTGGGATCGGGCGGCAGGAGCGCCAACTGGATTTCGCGGTCCAGCCGGGCCAGTTCGGCGTCGAGCGCGGCGGTTTCCTCGTTGGCCATGGCGAGCAGCTCGGCGTCCGTCTCGTGGCGGGCCATCTCGACGCTGTCGTTGCGCTGGGTTTCAGCGCGCTGACGGGCGGCCCAGGCATCCAGGAGGCTCTTGATTTGCGCGTGCTCGCGCATCGTGGCGCGGGCGCGCTGGGGATGGTCAAAGAGCGCGGGGTCCGCGATGGCGTTGTCCAGCTCGCGGAAGCGTTCGGCTTTTTTGGCGAGAATGGGGCTGAGGTCCATGGAAAGAAGGCTGGGAGGAGTATTCCGGCGCGGCCACCGCAAAACAAAACGGTGAGAGCACGCCGGGCGCTCTCACCGTTGCTGAAAAGGGAACTGGACGGAAGCTAAGCGCGCTTGGCGGCGGTCGGCCGGGCGTTGCCGTAGCGGCGCGAGAACTTCTCAATGCGGCCGGCCGTGTCGATAAACTTCTGTTCGCCCGTGAAGAACGGGTGGCACGCGGCGCAGATGCCGATGTGCAGGTCCTTGCGGGTGGAGCGGGTATGATACACCTTGCCGCAGGCGCAGCTGATGGTGGTGTCCGTGTAGTTAGGATGGATGTTTTCTTGCATGGGGTTTGCTACGGCAGGGATTGATGGAAGGCCCTGTATTGTAGGAGCGATCAACCTACTACTTTCCGGCACGGATGCAAGGCCGTGTGCGCTGGTTCCAGGCGTGTACCGCCGGACGGTTGAACAGAAGCGTATCTATTTGAGTCCAAGCATCATCGATCCCATGAAATCTATCGCCAAAACTTCTCTTGCCATCGCTGCCCTCTTCCTGTGCTTGCCCTTGGCCGCCCTCCACGCCCAGACAAAGGCCGGCTGGAGCGACAACCAGCCGCAGGCGCTTACCAAAGCCAAGGCCGAAAAGAAGCTCGTGCTGATGGATTTCACCGGCTCGGACTGGTGTGGCTGGTGCATGAAGATGGACAAGGAGGTGTTCGACACCCCGGAGTTCAAAGAATTCGCCAAGGATAACGTCGTGCTCGTGGAGCTCGATTTCCCCAAGAAGCAGTACCTGCCCGCCACAGCCGTCGCGCAGAACGACATGCTCCAGAAGAAGTATGGGGTAGAAGGCTTTCCCACGCTGGTCGTGCTCGACGGCGACGGCAAGCTGCTCAAGACGTTCGGCGGCTACCAGCGGGGCGGTGCCGCCGCCTTCATCGCGGAACTCAAGAAGCTCAAAGGCTGACTGTTCCTCACAGCCCCGCCCGCACTTTCCGGGCAGTCGGGGGATCAGCAGCCAGCGGCCCGACACCCCTACCCTTTCGACCGGGCGCGTTTCTGTTATATTCCCCTCACCATGCAAACCATGCGCGCGCTCGTGAAGCGCCACGCCGAGACCGGGCTCTGGCTCGAAGAGGTCCCCCGCCCCGAGATCGGCATCGACGATGTCCTCATCCGCGTCCTCAAGAACTCCATCTGCGGGACCGACGTACACATCTTCAACTGGGATTCCTGGGCGCAGAAGACCATCCCGGTGCCGATGGTGGTAGGCCATGAGTTCGTCGGGCGCATCGAGGCCGTCGGCAGCCACGTCCATGATTTCTACCCGGGCGAGATCGTCTCGGGCGAGGGGCACGTCGTCTGCGGTCACTGCCGCAACTGCCTCGCGGGCCGCCGCCACCTGTGCCCGAACACCAGTGGCGTCGGCGTCAACCGGCCAGGCGCGTTCGCCGAGTACGTCGCCATCCCGCAGCAGAACGTCTGGCACTGCGACCCGAACATCCCGCTGGAGGTGCTCTCCTGCTTCGACCCGCTGGGTAACGCGGTCCACACCGCGCTGAGCTTCGACGTGCTCGGTGAGGACGTGCTCATTACGGGCGCGGGCCCCATCGGCTGCATGGCCGCCGCCGTGGCCCGGCACGCCGGGGCGCGCTATGTGGTCGTCACCGACGTGAACCCCTATCGGCTCGACCTGGCAAAGAAGCTCGGCGCGACCCACGCCGTGGACGTGAGCAAGGAGTCGCTGGCCGACGTGCAGCGGGAACTCGGCATGAAGGAAGGCTTCGATGTGGGCCTGGAGATGAGCGGCAACGCGCGGGCCTTCAAGGAGATGATCGCCAGCATGTGCCACGGCGGCAAGATCGCGCTGCTGGGCATCGGCATCAGCGGCGAGGCCGGGGCGATCAACTGGGACACGGTGGTCTTCAACAGCCTTACCATCAAGGGCATCTACGGGCGCGAGATGTACGAGACGTGGTACAAGATGACCTCCATGATCCAGAGCGGCCTGGACATCCGGCCCGTCATCACGCATCGCTTCCCCTACGAGCAGTACCAGGAAGGCTTCGAATTGATGCGCTCGGGCAAGAGCGGCAAAATCGTGCTCGACTGGGCGGAATAAGCCCTCCCCTACGGCCTATTCCAGTTCCGCCGCCGCGTGGTCGTGGCCTTCGAGTTCGAGCACCATCCGCCGGATATGCTTGTAACCCTGGTGGCGCACCAGCAGCCGCAGGCTTTCCTCGCGGCTGCCCCAGTGGAGGACGTGGATCGGCACATGGCGCACGCCCCAGGCGTTCATCGCCGAGCGCGAGGAATGATACAGGTCGATGGTGTTGCGGCCCGCCAGGGCCCAGCCGTAGTCGTCCACCCTGTAAAGCTGGCCGGTGGACTCGATGCGGAACACCGTGCCCACGGGCCAGCGCGACCAGTCCGCCGCCGCGCTGCCGTAGACCACCGGAGCGGAGTACACCGCCGGGGTGGCGGGCGTGACGTAGAAGGTCTGCCGGGAGTTCGACGACTGCTGTTGTTGCTGTTGCTTGCGCCGCAGGTATTCCTTCATCCAAGGCGGGTTGTCGCCCCCTTCGGCATCGGACGCAGGCGGTCGCGCTGCCGAGGCGATGGGTCGGATCGCTTTCACCGGCCTTGCGGCTGGCACGACACTGGAACGCACGGTCGGCACAGCCGTTAGGCGCGGTGCCACCGCAACATCGTTCGAGACCCGGCGGACACCGCCGATGGTCTCCGCCGCCTCGTCGGCATCCTCCGGGACCGGGCCCACCGCCGCCACGGCCGTGCCCGCGGGCAGCAGCGGCGTGCTCGCGGCATGCAGGATGCCCCCGAGCGCGTTGTGGTGTGTGTATGCGTGGTGGTCGGCCTCGGTGTCCGTGTAGGCCGTCGTGCGGACGTTCTGGTAGTCTGTGCGCGCGATGGGTGTCTCGTACGCGGGCAGGCGGTGCGTGGAAGTGGTCGTGGAACCGCAACCCGCGAGCAGCCAGCACACTGCCGCGAGGAGAAACGAACCGCGCAAAGCACGTCCCATATCCCCTGCAGACTAGCTAGCCGCATGCCCGCAGGCGAGCACTTTCCTGCCGGCCGTCCGGTTTAAGTGGTTTGATCTTTCTTCAGGCCGAGCCACTCGGGATTCTGCGCCGTGCTGTCGAAGTTCCAGGTGGTCTTGTACAACTCGGACTTGCCCTGGTTGGCGGCCACGCGGGTCTTGTCCAGCAAGGCGGCCACCTGCTCCTTGTCGAAAGGCTTGTAGGTGCTGGCAGCCTTTAATGCCTGGTCGAGCGCCTCCTGCTTGTCGATGCCCGTGATGACCACCGACACCGGCAGGCTCATGGAGAAGTGCAGCATGTCGATGGGGTCCACGCCCGCTTCCTTGGCGGCGTCGAGCACGAAGTGGTCGCCGAATGTCTTCATGGCCAGCGGGGCAATCTTCTCGCGGACCAGCACGGGCAGCACCTGCGCGCTGAACGAGCGGAAGTGCGCGTCCATCACGTTGATGGGCATCTGCACGGTGTCGAAGTGGAAATCATGCTCCCTGGCCACCTGGAGCATCCGCAGGTGGATGAGCGGGTCCTTGTGTCCGGTGAAGCCGATGAAGCGCAGCTTGCCCTGCTTCTTGGCTTCGAGGAACGCTTCCATCGCACCGTCCTCCTTGAAGATACTGTCCGGGTCTTCCATGCGGATGATCTCGTGGTGCTGGACTAGGTCGAGGTGGTCCGTCTGCAACCGGGTCATCGATTCCTCGATCTGGCGCATGGCGGACTTCTTGGTGCGCCCGTCGATCTTGGTCATCTGGAAGATTTTGTCGCGGTAGTTGCCCTGCTTGTACGCCTTGCCCGCGCGCAACTCGCTCGTGCCGAGGTTGTAGTCCCAGGAATTGTCCATGAAGGTGATGCCTTGGTCGACGGCCTCGTGAATCAACCGGATGGCTTCGTCTTCCGTGGAGGTTTTTCCCAAATGGAAGCCGCCCATGCCGACGATGGAAACCATCTCGCCCGTGGTGCCCAGCGGGCGGTAGACCATATCGCCCCGGCGTTCCTCGCCGTGCATGGGGCCGCCGAGCAGCGGCAGGTCGCCCGGGGCGGAAATTTGCGTGTTGACGGCCTCCGCTTTCTTGGCGGTGTCGGTGTCCGCACCGGCGGCGTAGGCGACGCCCCGGGCGACGGCGAGCCCGGCGGCCACGGCGGCGGAAGTTTTCAGGAACGAGCGGCGGGATTGGTCCATGGAATCTAAAACGCAGGCGGCCAGCCGCCGGGACGCACCGACTTCCGCCGCGACAGCGAATCCTTGCCTGAACCGGGCGGCTGGCTACGTTGACCCATGCCTGCCGCCACCTTCGACATCCAGCTCACCGCCCAGCTTTCCGACATCAACGACCGCGGTCTGTACAAGCGCGAGCGCATCATCTCCACGCCGCAGAACGCGCACATCACCACGACCGACGGCAAGGAAGTGCTCAACTTCTGCGCCAACAACTACCTGGGGTTGGCCGATCACCCGGAGATCATCGCCGCCGCCAAGCACGCGCTGGACGAATGGGGGTTCGGATTGGCGAGCGTGCGCTTCATCTGCGGCACGCAGGAAATCCACAAGGAACTCGAAGCGGCGCTCAGCCGGTTCCTCGGCACGGAGGACACAATCCTCTATCCCTCCTGCTTCGACGCCAACGGCGGCCTGTTTGAGACGATCCTCACCGCCGAGGACGCCGTCATCAGCGACGAACTCAACCACGCGAGCATCATCGACGGTATCCGCCTGTGCAAGGCCCAGCGTCACCGCTACAAGCACAACGACATGGAGGACCTGGAAGCCAAACTCCAGGCCGCCAGCGGCGCGCGCAATAAGCTCATCGTCACCGACGGCGCGTTCTCCATGGACGGCACCATCGCCAACTTGCGGGCCATCTGCGATCTCGCCGAGAAGCACGGCGCGCTGGTGATGTTCGACGACTGCCACGCCGCCGGGTTCCTGGGCAAGACGGGCCGCGGCACGCACGAGCATTGCGGTGTGATGGACCGGGTGGATATCATTACGGGCACGCTGGGCAAGGCGCTCGGGGGAGCCAGCGGCGGCTACACCAGCGCGCGCAAGCCCGTGGTGAACCTGCTGCGCCAGCGGTCGCGGCCCTACCTGTTTTCCAACACGATCGCGCCGTGCGTGGTGGCGGCGTCGCTCAAGGCCATCGAGATGATCTCGGCCTCGACCGAGTTGCGCGACCGGCTGGAGGATTCCACCAAGTACTTCCGCCACGGTATCGAGGCGGCAGGCCTGACGATCAAGCCCGGCACGCACCCCATCGTGCCCGTGATGCTGGGCGATGCAGCGCTCTCGCAGCGGTTCGCGGCGCGGATGCTGGAGAAGGGGGTTTACGTCGTGGGCTTCTTCTATCCCGTGGTGCCCGAGGGCACGGCGCGCATCCGCACGCAGGTCTCCGCCGCGCACACGCGCGAGGACCTGGACTTCGCCATCAAGGCGTTCGCGGAGACGAAGGCGGAGCTTGGGGTTTAGCTGCCACCAACCGCCGTACCTGCACCGTGACCGCGCCGCTGCTCAGCGTGCCCAGCGGGCCCACCCGTGTCGGCACCCCGCCTGTCCGCGCCTCACGCAGCGTCCACGAATTGCAGGTGTTGCCGATCCAGTAACGGCCATGGGCGGTGTAGAATTGGCTCTTGAAGCCATACAATCCCCGGCCCAGCGGCTGCGCGCGGCCCGTGGCATCGCGCCCGAAACTCGCGCCCAACGCACGGCACAGGTCCGCAAGCTGTTCCTCCGTACAACGCACGCGCACGAACTCGGCGTTCGGCAACGCCCGGGAGGCCGATCTCTCGAACCCCACGATGTGCAGCACTCCCGGATCGAAGAACAGCGCGGCGCGCAAGGCCAGCAAGACGCCCGGGTGCGGCGCGGTGTAGAAGTTCCGATCCCCCCAACCCAGTTCCAAGGATTGGCAGCCCGCGAAATCCCGCTCCACCACTCCCGGCGGCCAAGCTTCGGCGGGGATGGCCGCGCGCGCTAGGACGATGCCGCTGTGCCAACCGTGCCGATCCACAAAGAACTCCGCCGCCTGCAAGGCGGGCGCGGCGAGGATCAGCGCGGCGGCCAGGACGCGCGGGAGGATCGGTCGGGCGGTCGCCACGGGCGGAAAGATGACCCAAGCACCGGGCACTTGCAAACCCTGCCTCAACGCGGACACTGCGTTTATGCAGGAAATTGCCCCCGGTATCGCCAGGATCGCCACCAGCTTCGTGAACGCCTATTTTGTCGGCGAACCCGGGGGTAACTGGGCGGTCGTGGACACCGGCCTGCCGGGTTTTGGCGACAAGGTAATCGCCGCGGCCGAAAAACGCTTCGGCCCCCGCTCGCGGCCGGTGGGCGTGTTCCTGACGCACGGACACTTCGACCACGCGGGCAACGCACGGTTCCTGGCGGACCACTGGGGCGTCCCTATCTACGCGCACCGGCTGGAACTGCCCTACCTGACCGGCCGCTCGGACTATCCCGTGCCCGACCCGACCGTGGGCGGAGCCATCGCCATGCTCTCGCGCGTGCTGCCCTACGGCGGGCGTGACCTCGGCAACCGGATGCGTCTGCTGAGCCCCGATGAGGGCACGACGACGGGCGGCACGCTCCCCGGGCTGGACGGCTGGCGCTGGACGTTCACGCCCGGACACTCGCCCGGGCACGTCTCGTTCTTCCGGCCGTCTGACCGCGCGTTGATCGCGGGCGACGCCGTCGTCACGCTGAACATGGATTCCTACCTGGGCCTGCTCGTCACGCACCAGCAGGAGATTGCCCAGGGCGGCGCGCCGTTCGTCAGCGACTGGGAGCATTACCGCCAGTCAGTGCTGGAACTGGCCGAGCTGGCCCCGGCCGTGCTCGCCTGCGGCCACGGCACGCCGATGACCCACGACGAGGTAGCCATCGACCTGGAGCGTTTCGCCAGGACGTTTACCCCGCCGCCGCGTGGACGCTACGTCGCGGAACCGGCGCACACCGACGAGCGCGGCGTGGACTGGCTGCCGCCCAAACCCTCCGACCCGTTCCCCTACCTGGTGGGATTGTTCGGGGTGGGCCTCGCGCTCGCGTTCGCGTTGCTGCCCGGGAAACGCCGGGACTAGACCTTGCCGGTCGGCTCCGGCTGCGGCGAGACCATCGAGGGTTGCGGGCTGACACTCGTCACCGTTTCCGGCTCCGTGGTCGGTGCGGGGGCCACCGGGCGTACCACCGGCTTGCCCCGGCCCGTGATGTGCAGCAACCCGGCCTTCATGGCGGCGGTGTCCACCAGGTCCGCCACGCGGAGCTTGAGGCGGAAACCCTTGTACCACAGGAACAACAGGAACAGCGCGTAGGCCGTTAACAGGCCATAGTCGTGGAGCGGCGTCTGCGCCAGCCACTGCCGGTAGACCAGGACCGGCACGAAAATCAGGTTGAACAGCACCGTCGTCACGACCGGATAATACGTCAGCCGCACCCGCGTCAGCGACTTCGGGCCGCCGTGGTACTCCGTCACGGTCCGCAGCCGCACGTTCCACCACAGATTGCCGTAGATCTGGATGTCCCAGGGCTTCCAGCCCGTGTCGGTGGAATATCGCCAGCCTTCCGTTTCCAGCGCGGCGACCATGCCGTCGATGAGCGCCTCACGGCCCACGCCTTCCTCGTTCCAGTAGCGGCGGCGGGTCATTTGCAGCCAGCGCGTCGGGCTGTTCTCGTGCGCGTGCGCGGCGCGGATGACGCTGCCCGGGGTGCGCTTGAACTTCAGCCAGGTGAAGTACCGCGCCCAGCCGCGCACCAGCGGCTGCGCGAACGCCAGCAGCATGACCAGAATCCGCGCCGGGATCGTGTCGAACCGCGCCTCCAGCCGGGCGTGGATCATGTAGGAAAGCGCCACCAGGAACGTCGCGCCGAACATCAAAAAGGGCACGATGCGGAATCGCTCCAGCGGATAGGTCAGCGCGAACATGAAGAGCGTCAGCGCGAACCACTCCACGCTGCTGACGTAATCCGCCACGACCGAGCGCGGCGTGGGATAGATCGACTGGAAGAGTCCTTGCCCGAAGACGCCGTGATAGACCACGGGCGAGTTGATGAGCCAGGTGAAGCGCGGCGCGCCGTAAATGTTGCCCTTCCACTGCGCGGTGCCCGTGGGCCCGAAAAAAACGAGGTGGTTGAAGCGCAGCATGCTCTCGGCCTCGCCGTAACCTTCCTGCTGCTTGCGGAACGCCCGGAGCGTGAACCGCCGGTAGTGCCACACGATGGCCGACGCACTGAAGGCGATGACCTGCCCGGCGGTCTGGAGCCGCCAGCAGAAATCCACGTCGTCGCCCGCCTTGCGGTACTCCGGGTTGAACCCGCCGACCATGTCGAACGCCCAGCGGTGAAACGCCATGTTGCACCCGGGGATGTGCTCGGCCACCACGTCCGTCAGCAGGACGTGGCTGGGGCCGCCGGGAGCCGCCGACACGCACGCCTGCACCCAGTTGGCGGCGGGCGGCGAGATGTTCGGCCCGCCCACCCCGGCGTAGGGGCCGCTGAGCAGCGTGCCCACGAGGTAATAGAGCCAGTCCGGGTCGGCCATGCAGTCGCCGTCCGTGTAGGCGAGCACGTCGCCCGTGGCCGTGCGCGCGCCGACGTTGCGCGCGTGGGAGAGCCCCATGTTCTTCTGCCGCACGGAGACCAGCCGCGGGTCGCGGGCGAACCGGGCCACGATCTCCGGCGTGCGGTCGGTCGAGCCGTCGTCCACCACGACGATCTCGTAGTCGGGATAGTCGATCTGAAGCAGAGATTCCAGGCAGACTTCCAGGGTCTGCGCGCCGTTGTAGGAGCAGACGATCACGCTCACCTTCGGGTAGGCGGGCAGCCGGACCCGGCGGGTGACGTGCGCGTCGGCGTCGCCGCTCCATTTTTCCTTGAGCGCGCCGAAGGCCAGCTTGGGCTGGCGCTCGCGGGTGACGAGGCCGAACGCCCAGTCCGTGATGTCCATGCCGCCCGTGAACCATTCGTCGGTCCAGGCGTAGAGGATCGTCCCGGCCAGACCGCAGCGCACGACGCTCTCGACGTGCCAGCTCAGCATCTCGCGCTGGTCCTCCTGCGGGTGGCGGATCGTGTCCATGCCGAACTCGCCCATGATGCAGGGCTTGTCGTCGGCGAGGTTCTGGAGGCGCAGCAGGTAGTTCTCGAAGTCGCGCTGGTTGTGCAGGTAGACGTTGAACGTGCAGAAATCGACGTTCTGCGGCAGCAGGTATTCCGTGGGCGGGTAGCTGGCGTAGGAGTACAGAGCGTCCGGGTCGATGGCGCGCGCGACGTTGATGAGACCCTCCAGGAACTCGGTCACGCGGCGCACGCCCAGCCAGCGGACCATCGTGGTGGGAATCTCGTTGCCCACGAGGTAGCCGAACACCGCCGGGTGGCCGCGGTGCGCCGCGACGGAGCGTTTCACCGTGCGGACGACCTCCGCGCGGATCTTGCGGTCGTTGAGGAATTCGACGTGCTCGGCCCAGGGGATCGAGATGAGCACGAACATCCCGCACTCGGCCAGGATGTCCATGAACCAGCGCGGCGGGACGTGGTAGACGCGCAGCAGGTTGACGCCCAGTTCGCGCATCTGCGCGAGGTCGGCGCGGACCCGGTCCGGCGTGCCGACGAAGTCGCCCTGCGCGTCCGGGTGGAACGGCCCGTAGGTGATGCCCTTGAGGAAGAACTTGCGCTCGTTCCGGAAGAAGAACTTGGCGTGGACGCGGACGCGGTTCTGGACGGCAACGCTGGTGGCGGGCATCGGGAAGGCGGAGCTTGGCGAGGGACGCCCAAGTGAACGGGCGTATTCACTGCACCCTGACGGAACCGACCGGCGCAGGGCAACGGTTTTCTGCGGTGGCGGATGAGACAGGGAAAATGCGCTGGCCGGGAATATGGCCGCCGTTTCGCCATCCTTGGTGCCTTGGACATTTCGCGCGGGCGACCTGTCTACCCCGGGCAAGGGGTTGGGCAAGAGTCTCACGCCGTCCGGCTGGTGGGCATACCGCCGGGCGGCGTGGGATGATCCCGGGCAGGGGGGGGGGGGGGGGGGGGGGGGGGGGGGGGGGGGGGGGGGGGGGGGGGGGG
>CALMAQ010000312.1 GCA_937859745.1 uncultured Verrucomicrobiota bacterium
GCATCTACCACCATCGCACAAAGCAATTGCCTGCAACACTCAACTGATCACTACCGACGCAGGCATGTGTCTTGCGTGATTAGTTCTGCCACATACTCCTCTGCCTTGGTCTTCCATATTCTGAGTTTGTCCGGCGGGAAAACTGCTTCGTCATCATCAACCATGCGGGAGCATATGTCACACAGCCAAATGCCATTACTGAATGAACGGATGACATCATCGGGTATCGTCGGATCATAGCGGGCACTTCCGGGTTCTACGCCGTGAATGTGGGCCGCTATCCCTTGATGCACATAGCCTTCTGTATCGGTTTGTCTTCTGACAGTCAACCGCCTGCAAATTGGGTTGCTGCACATATGAGCAACACGATTCTGCAAGCAGCGTTTGATGATTTCGGTAAAATCCTCGTCTTGCACGCCCCGTTGGTCTCCTTGTAGGCATATTCTACAAACTTTCTATTTTCTCTACCTGTTGGTGGAGTCGTTTAACGTTATCCTGTATGTCACGCATGGTTTTGAACCCGTGGTTGCGTATGTCGAGAAGAGCTAATACTGTTTGTGCGCAATACATAGACATGATGTTTATGTCTTTCTGATTAAGTTGATTACGAAGTCCTCTGTGTGCAATTTTTGAACGCAGTTTATATAGCCTTTTGACTTCACGAGAAATCCCTTTCAATTCCGGCAGTTGCGCGAACCTAAAATGACTGAAGACCAAAAATGAGGATACACCTCGCGCCAGATTTTCTGTGATCTCGGTGTATTCGGTGGTGAAAACAGATTCTAGAGCGGTCCAGTACTTTAGAAAAGCCGACTCTGTATCGTAGTCATTTTGTGCCTCGCCGGTCCAATAGATTGCACTAACGACAGCTTTTTCGATTTCAGTTTGGGAAGAGCTAAAAGCAAAAGACGAAATGTCGTCGTAAAAGTTCTGATCGCGTAGTTCCTGAATCCTTGCTGCAACCATTGGAAAATCTTCAATGTTTCTGCGCCCTACTCCAGAACTTGTACCGATAAACTTGCTCTTTGAGGATTTATACATGGATTGTATTGTGCCCGCAAATCGCTCATCTTCGAACGAAATTTTGATAAGATTTTCGTGCGTTCTGCTGTGTAATAGCACACAGATCAAAAACCTAAGATAGTTGATTGTGAGACGAGCTTTTTCTCTGGCCTTTGTTTTTGCACAGTCTCGATCCCCGTAGCTAGTAACAGCAGCCACGGGTTTATTTAGGAAGCATTGCCGCAGAAAGTTCTCCATCCATTCAACTTCATCGCCGGATTCTTTTGCTTGTGCTAAGCAGGCTTGCAGTTGCTGCTCAGTGAAATCATATATTCTCACATCGCCAAAGTCGAATTCGGTAATATCAGTGAATTTTATACCCTTTAAGGGAAAGTGGTATTCTCGCTGGTCGTATTCATCCTCTAAGTCTTTTGAGACCTTATCCAGTATGACCGACGAAAAGTTGCCTATAGTTTTGCCTTCAACAACTTGTCTAAGAACGTCAAACACGGCATGGTAAACTGTATTGTAGATAAAATTTTCTTTAATGGCAGGAGCATCTGAAATCTCGTTGACCATCTGGTGCAACAGTTCGACTAACTTGTTACTCATAAAGCAGCTTCGTCCCTCAACAATCATGTGAGGATTTCGGTCTATGCCACTTGCTCTGAGTTCTTTTATGGAACTAAACTGAACGTAATTTCTTGCATTCTTTAGGGTGTTCCATATGCGGTCCAAAGTGCCTATTTGCTTTTTGGTCAACGCATTCAATAAGTTCACGCTCATAGTTTGAAGGGGTGAATAGAATATTGCCAGAATCCTACATCATTCTCAGCATATCTTCGATCTCTTTAAAATTGCTGTTGTACAGCTCGTCTTCCAGGTTTTGTTCCGCCTCTGCCACCGGCTCCGGTCGCGCGAACTGTCGGCCATAAGCACGTTCCAACAACCAGGTAATCGCCTGCCAGCTTGGCTCCGGCTTCGATAAGCTCGAGGCGGTAGAGCAGGCGTTCGGCCGTGGCCCTTTCATTGGCCTTGAAAACTCTTCTTCGGTAGCATCCAGCCTTCGAGCGTGGAAAGAGCGATGCTCCCGACGTGTTCGTCGCCTGCTGGTCGGCCGCTCCGACCGCAATTGTATCTGTCAGGACGGCGAGGATTGTGAGCGTGCGCTTGGTTGGTCGGCCGTCCGGATGCTTGCCGGGCTTGGTGGCAGGAGCGTTGGTCCTCATGCTTGCGGCACAAGGGGCTGACACAACTTAGCACAAGGGTTGCTCTGAAGGCTGACGATGAGCACCTTTGCCTCCGGATCTCCTCCCGCGTTGATTCCCCATCCTGGCAAGCGGCACCGCTGGCGCCAGCGTTTGATGCGGGCTGCCAAGTACACCGTCGCCGTGTTGATCGTCGCCGTGGCTTCGCTCACATGGTGGTCGCTACACGTGCGTACGCCGCTGTCACCCGAGCAGCAGGCCATCCAGATACAGGCGGCGGCGGACCTTGCCCGGGCGCGCGGCTGGGTGTGGATTAACACTCACAGCGGCATCTACCACCAGCCGGGAACAAAGTGGTACGGTGCGACCAACCAGGGCAAATACCTCCCGGAGTGGTTGGCGTGGATAGAGGGCGACCGCCAAGCTGTCAACGGGCAGTAGCGGATCACGCGCTTTGAAGGATGACTCACGGGACTGTCTCTGGAAAGAATGGTATGATTTGCTTCTTTGTAGCTGGCTGGTGATTCCTGTTTATCCATGAAGATCATGGGGAAGAAGCTTCTTCCCTGGCCCGAGCCGCGGCGTCTCTGGCACACCCATCTCTAGCGGAGGGAGGCCCCTCCGCAACGCCTCCCCTGCCTCCGGGCGTTCGTGCCGTCAAGGCATCCACCGGCCTCCACGAAATTGTCCTCAGCCACCAACGGCTTGCGGGACTTTCGCGGACCCTCCGGCGGAACCTCCTTTGACTGCCCGCCCGCTCCTGCGGCTCTTGGTTTCTCATCAATTTTCAAGCGCGGCACTACGCAAGTGCCTTGCATCGAAAATCACGGGGAGAAATCAGATGAAACACAACGTTTACGAACAAGTCACCAACCGGATCATTGAACTGCTTGAGCAAGGGGTGGTGCCCTGGAAGTCACCATATCTCAGCACGGTTGGCTACCCCAGGAACTTTGCCACCGGTAAATACTACAGTGGCATCAACATCTTCTTGTTGGCTGGCCTCCGCTACGCGTCATCCTACTTCTTGACGTACCTGCAAGCGCAGGAACTCGGGGGCAACGTGCGGAAGGGCGAGCGCGGAGCCATGGTCGTCAAGTACGGGACCTATATTAAGGAGGCTGAAGGCACGGACTCAGAGGCAGCCGCAGAAGAGGAACGCCGTTACCTGAAAACCTACACGGTGTTCAACGCCTCACAGATCAACGGCATCGACTTTCCAAAGCCCGAAGCGCTGTCGGAGTTCACCCCTTCAGAGAAGTGCGACCGAGCACGGCAGATCGTGGCAGGCATGCCACAGCGTCCAGAGATCAAGGAAGGTTTTGCTTTGGCTTTTTACAGCCCGAGCTCAGATACAATCCACATGCCGGAGCGGAGCTACTTTGCGAATGATGAAGCTTACCACAGCACGCTTTTCCATGAACTGATCCACAGCACGGGGCACTCGTCGCGGCTTGCTCGCAGATCGTTGATGGAGAATAAAGGCATCAACGTGAACGGCGAAGCGAGGAAGGTTTACGCGGAGGAAGAGCTTGTCGCGGAGATGGGAGCGGCGTTTTTGAATGCTGAGGCTGGGATTTTGGAGGCAGAGGTGGAGAATTCGGCGGCTTATTTGCAGGGATGGATTGACGCGCTGAAATTCAAAGACGCAAAAGGCTGGATTGTGAAAGTGGCTGGGGAGGCGCAGAAGGGAGCAGGGTTTTGCCTTAGTAACCCGTCTATGAACATGAGAAAGGACGAAATTCCTTGCCCGCATCCGGGAGGCCTGATATCACTACCGCTAACAAAAGAGTAAGATGCCTAGCAAAAAAACTATATTTGTGGCTTTCGCCATCGAGGATGAGCGCCAAAGAGATTTTCTTACAGATCGGGACATTGATTAGGCAAGTTTTTCCCGAGGCTGGCTGCTATGTTG
>CALMAQ010000313.1 GCA_937859745.1 uncultured Verrucomicrobiota bacterium
CGTACCGTCCAAAGACGGCGGGCTAAAAACCGGGCAGCTGGAAACTAAAAGTTCTCCTCGTCCGGGGCGGCAGCGGCCCGGCTATTTTGCTTGGACAACCGCCCTTCCGGGTGTCGGGCCACGAATCAGTGGGTGAAGGTCAACTCCCCTTCGTGAAAACCTATGTTGATCAACACACTCCTCATCGTCGCGGACCGTGGCGGGCTGCGCGCCTACAAGATCGCGGAAAACCCGAACCGCACCCCCGGGCTGCACCTCATCGAATCGTTCGAGGCGCAGGAAACCCACGGCCGCTACCAGGACAAAGTCACCGACCGGGCGGGCAGTTTCAAAGGCTCGGGCGTCAGCGGCCAATCGACCGGCGGCGCGGCGCAGCACGCCACCATCGACCTGGAAAACGACCGCCGTGCCTGCAAGCACATCGCCCAGCGCATGAACGAACTCGTCGAGCGCGAGAAGCCCGAGGGTTGGCTGCTGGCGGTGCCCGGGCCGATCCGGCAACTCGTCGAAGACCACCTGAAACCGGAGGTCAGCAAGCACTTGACCCAAACCGTGCACGCCGATTTGCTCAAGTCGGAACCGGCCAAAATCCTGTCTCATTTTTCCGCGTTGCAACCCGCTTGAAGCGAACCAGATTCATCTTATGCAGCTCCCCGTTGAAATCTCCTATCGCGGTGTGGACAAGAGCGACGAAATCGAAGCTCTCGTCCGCGACAAGGCGGCTCGCCTCGACAAGTTCTGCGACCACATCACGCGGTGCGACGTGGTCATCGAACATCCTAACCACGCGCAGCATTCGGGTAATCCGTTCCGCGTCCGCATCGATATCACGGTGCCTCCGGGCCACGAACTCGTTGTGGACGAGAGAACCGGCAAGCACGAGATGCACGAACCGCTGACCAAGATCATCAACGATTCGTTCAAGCACATGGAGCGCCAGCTCAAGGAACTGACCGAGCGGCAGCACCAGAAAGTCAAGACGCACGACAACGGCGGGAATGGCCTGCACCGCTCGCCGGAGCAGTGATGTGGTCTACCAATAACACAAAGGCCGGTCAGCGCTGACCGGCCTTTCGTTTTCGCGCGGCTCCCCCGACCGCGGGTTAATTTTATGGTAGATCCGCCGTTTCCTTTACCGCGGGCGGCTCGCTGAGGATGATTTCCTCCTCGGGCGGCACCGGTCCTGAAACCTCCAGACCGAAGCGGCCAGCGGCAATGTCAGGCGCGTAGCGCAGAAGATCGTTTCGTAACCGGCGCACCGCGAGATCTTTGACCTTGGCCTCGACCATGATGTCGAACTCGACCGCCTCCGGCATCCGCCGCATGAGATCGATGAACGCGAACGGATCGCAGTAATCGGCGTGCCCCGTCCAGAGCGGCGGCACGGCCACGGTTTCGAGTTTCTTGGTTTGCTTGTTCTTGCGCTTCAACTCGCGCATCTGAGTGCGCGGCGAGGAAACGTGCGTCTTGGGCCGCACGCCAGAAGGCCAGCTTTCCAGGAAGCGCCGGGCGGTGTCGACGAGGTCGAGCCCTTCCGGGTTGTTGCACGCGAAATGGTGCGAATCGAAGACGAGCGGCACGCCTGTGCGCTCGTGCAGACGGAGCACGTCCGCCGCGCTGTAGGAGATGTCGTCGTTCTCCAAGACCAGCCGCCGCCTGGAGGCCTCCGGCAGATTCTGGTAGCTGTGGACCCAGCGGTCCATCGCGCTCGCCTTGTCGCCGTACACGCCGCCGACGTGGACGATCACGACGCCTTCCGGCCCGGCTTCCATCGTGTCGAGAATGGTCGCCTGGCTTTCGATGTCCAGGACGCTCTTGCGGTTCAGTTC
Organism: uncultured Verrucomicrobiota bacterium; assembly: GCA_937859745.1. Classification (GTDB taxonomy): domain Bacteria; phylum Verrucomicrobiota; class Verrucomicrobiia; order Chthoniobacterales; family SZAS-18; genus CAHJWO01. The sequence continues at coordinate 1,830 of CALMAQ010000313.1, forward strand.
CGGGTCAGGGCTGTTGAGGATGGTGTATTGCGAGGGATGGAACGAGAGCCGCAGCTTCATGCCCAGCGCGCGGCGTCCGAGGGCGCGCAGTTCCGTGGTCGCCTCCTTCACCTGGTGATGAAACTGGGGCATATCCGGGTGGGTGACGTACGGTGCCACGTCCGAGGACATCCGGTACATCGTGATGTTCTGCTTTTCGAGGTAGCCGAAGATGGCATCCAGATAGCCGATGCTCGTCCGAAGGTGCGGGTTTTTCTGCCAACGGCGCGTGTCATTGCTCTTGAGCCCGGGCTGCCCGAGCACGAGCACGGCAAAACCGAGGCGGGACATGGGCACAGCGGCGGGTGTGGTCGGCTTCTTCATAAGGTCAGGCTCATCTGCGACGGACCGGCCGCGGGTACGGCGTCCGTGTCCACCTGCATGTCGGGTCCGAAGCCCAGTTCCCGCGCGAACGTGTTCCAAATTGGCATCGGCAGCGCGCCGCCACCTGCCTGATCATGCCCCTGACCGTAGCTGCGCGAGTCCGCCCCGGCCGGTTTGTGCGCGCGGAAAAAGTCGAGGAGATTTGTTTCCTTGCCGCACCGCGCGCTGAAATGCACCCAGCCCGGCCGGTAGCCCGTGTTGACGCCCATGACGATGAGCTTTGGCAGCCGCGTGCGCCAGATTTGCGCGATCAGCGGGTGCACCTGGCAGGGCGTGTGGAGACGGATGGCCGCGACGGGCCCGGCGAACTTCGGACCCGCCTTCTTCGCCTCGGCATAGGCGGCGTTAACCTCCTCCTTGTCGCGGCGCAGGGAGTCTACCTCTGGGCCGGTCCCCTTGGCGATATCGCGCGGCCCCGCTGCCTTGAGCAGCAGCGCCAGCGCGGCGGAGGCGTCGCCGCTCGGCGAACGTCGCGGGGCGTTGAGCAGGGTCGTCGCGTCGCGCAGGACACCCGCCCCGTAGCGTTTCTTGGCCGGGGCGACGAGAGAGAACGGGGCCTTGTCGCCAATGTCGCTGAGCACGCTGATGGCCGCGATCCAGTCGAGGTCGTCCACGTCCATCCCGGACACGCCGCCTGCACAGGCGAGCGCGAGCAGGCCGCTGGTCGGCACGGGGTCCAGGCCGTAGCCCGTGATGACCGTTTTCTCCGCGGCTTCCGGCGGCAGGCCCGAGGGTCGGTGGTGGTCGATGAACAGGAGCGGCGCGCCGTCCCAGACCGGTTCCTCGCGCACGCCGAGGTCCGTCACGATGACCGCCCCGGGCTGCCGGGCGTCGAGCAAGGCGCGCGTTTCGTCCGACCACGCGCTGCCGCCTTTGCCGGTCGCATGCACCTCCACTTCCGGTAGCCCCGCGCGCCGCACCGCCAGCGTCAGGATGGCCCCGGCGGCGAGTCCGTCCGCGTCGCTGTGGCAGAGCACGAGCACGCGGCCGGGCCGTTCGGTCGCCTCCGCGACGAAGCGCGCGAACTTGCGGCGGGCGTCCGCGAGGAAGTCCGCGGGCAGGTCGACCGCCGCTGCTTCCGCCGTCCCGGTCATTGCGATGCTCACATCCATGCCGTTACTACGTTCCTGCCTGCCCACCGCGATGCCTTCCGCCCGGGCCAATGTTGCCGGAGGATGCTTTCGGGCGGAAGCTACCGTTGGTTCCAAGCATGAATTCCCTGCCTCGCGTTACGGTCCTCCCCGCCGCCCCGGTCGATCTGGCGGGCGTGGCGGCGTTGATCGCGGGGACCAACGGGCATCCGGCGAACCAGTCGCTGCACTGCGCGGCGGCCACGCCTGCCGCCGTGAGGGCGGCGTTGCGGCGAGTGGAGGATTTCCCGGGAGGCTGGGAGCGAGGTTTCGTCGTGGGCACGACGGCTGACGGCGAACCGGCCGCCGTGCTCGGCGCGCAGCTTTCGCCTGACGGAACGCTGGGCTGGCTCTGGGGCCCGTGGCTGGCCGACGAACGCCATTGGAACACCCCGCTTCCCGCTGCCCTGCTCGACGCGCTCAACCAGCGATTGCCTGCGGGCGTGCGGCAACTCGAAGCATTTTTGCACGTCGAGAACCGGGACGCGCGGCGGTTCCTGCAAGCGCGCGGCTTCGGTTCGGGGCTGGTGACGCACATCTACGTTTGCCGCTCTGCCAGGACCGGCTGCGCGCGGGAGGTCGGTGCGGACCTCACGGCAACGCACGAGGTGGCTTTCGCGCGGCTCCACGCCGACACGTTCCCGGCGGGCGCGAGCACCCCGGCGGATGAATTGCTCGCCGGACGCGACACCGAACACCGCATCTTCGCCGCCGTGGACGGCCTGCGCCTACTCGGCTACGTTTGCGTCTCCGTGAACCGCGCGCCGTCCGAAGGATTCGTCGATTACCTGGCAGTCCGCGAATCGGCCCGGGGTCGCGGGATCGGCTCAGGCCTGCTGGGTCGCGCGCGGCGCTGGGCGTTCGTGGAACAGCGGCTGCCGCAACTCGCGCTCTGCGTGAGCGACTGGCGCGCGGGTGCGCGGCGGTTGTACGAACAGGCGGGCTTTGCGTTGTCGGCCAGCGGAGTGGCTCTGCGCCGCCGGAGATAGGCGGACAGTACCAGGAGAAAATCGTCCCGCGCGGCTAGCGCACGCTGACCTGCCGCTTGCGCGCTTTGACGGCGGGCGTCGGGGTCGGGGTGGCTGCCACCACCGCGTCGTCGTAAATCTTGGTCGATTTCCAGAGCATGCGCCATGGCTCGCGCTTGAGCGTGTCGAGCATCTGCGCGGCGTTGGCGGTGCCGCGCTCCAGGTTGGGCGAGGTCCGTTCGATCAACTGACCAGTCCGCAGGAGTTCGCCGCGCAGTTCCGTACTGGTCCGCCGGATGTCGCTGAACGTGGACAGGAACGGCCGGTCATCATCGACGAGATCGTCCGAGAGCGCGCTGAACTTCTGGAACGCCGTCGTCACGGAGCCCTGTTCGTCCGTTAGCGTGGAAATGTGGTCGCCCGCGACCGACAGATGGTGCGCGGCATCCTGCAAGCTGCCGAGCATGGCGGCGACCCGCGTGGGCCGCTCGGGGTTGAACGGCCCCTCCGGACGCGCCTCCAGTTCCTTCTTGAGGTCCATCATGGCATCGTTCGCGCTGGCGACGACCTGCTTGATCCCGGCCGTGATCTCGCGCAGGTCGCCGCTCAGGTCGTCGGCGCTGGTGGGCTGGAGGTCCAACACGTCGGGCGTCCGGCCGCCGGGCATGGCGGCGTCGGCCAGCGTCACCACCGTCGCGCCGATCATCGGCGTCTCCTTTTCCACCTTCACCGCCCGGAAGCTCCACAGGTCGAGCACCCGCTCGCCGCCGAGCACGGGCTGGAACGCCACCTCGAACCACGGGCTCCGCCGCTGGCGCGAGCGCTCCTCGTCCAGCGCGACGCGCGTCACCTGGCCCACCACCAGCCCGCGGAACCGCACCTCCGTGCCCTCCGGCAGCCCCGTCGCGTCCTCGACGTAGAAGCGGTACGTCCGCCCCTGCGGCGCGTGGAGCAGCGGCACGAGCCACGCGCCCAGCGCCAGCAGCGCCAGGACCGCCAGCACGAGCGGCAGCAACCGCAGCAGCGCGTAGCGTTTCATGCCCCCGGACGGCGCACGCCGCCCGCGAACCGCTTCTCGCGTCCATCCTCGCTCCAGAACAGCGGCTCCGAAGGCAGCCGCAGCAGCCGCTGGAACGCCGGATGCGCGCGCAGGGTGTCCCGGCAGGGACAATGCACGATTTCTCCTGGCTGGTCGCCGTCGCCCAGCACCAGGAAGCGGCTGCCGAGCCGGAACGCCGTTTCCAGGTTCTGCGTGCAGACGACCGCCGCCGCCAGCACGCCGCCCTGCACCAACCCGGCGATGAGTTCATCCACCTGGAATGCCTTGTCGAGGCTCAGGTCGGTCGTGGGCTCGTCGCAGAGCAGCACCCGCTTGTTGCCCGCCAGCGCGCGGGCCAGCGCCACGCACTGCTGGTCGCCCACGCTGAGGTCGTGCGGGAAACAATCCTCGCAATCCGGCACGCCCACGAGCGCGAGCAGTTGCGCCACCTCCTCGCGCAACGCCGCGCGCGGAGGCCGCCGCCCCCACCCGGCCGCCCCGTGGGCCAGGCGCAGGGGCAGGGCGAGGTTTTCCTGGATCGTCAGTCCGCGCAACAGCGCCGGTTGCTGGAACACCACGCCGAGCTTGCGCTGGCGCAGGCGCAACAGGCCCGCCGCGCGGCCCACGTCGTCGTCGCCGTAGCGCACGGTGCCCGGCCGCACCGGGTACACGCCCGCCAGCAGGTTGATGAGTTGGCTCTTGCCGCTGCCGTTGCGCCCGAGCACGACGAGGATTTCCCCCGTCCGCAGCTCGAAGTCGAGCGTCGCCTCCCGGTCCGGGAACAGGCGCAGGCCGCTGACGCGCAGTTCCACGTCCGCCGCGGCGGCCCGGGGGATGTCGGTCAGGGTGGACGCCATGGGGTGGAAACGATTGCCGCGGCCCGTTTTACCCGTGGAACACCACGGCGAACAGCAAATTGATGACCGTCACCCCCACCAGGCACCACGCCACGGAGCGCCGCACGGCGCGGCCGACGCCTTCCTCCTCCTCGCCGCGGGCGCGCAGGCCGAAATATCCCCCGATGGCCACCACCGCCCAGGCCGACACCGCCGCCTTGGCCAGCGCCAGCGCCAGCATCCACGGCCGCACCGCCACCGCCACCCCCAGGAAGCGCGGGCTGCCCACGCCGAAGAACTCCCGCGCGAACCGCCCGAACTCCGCCCCGCCCGGGTGCCGCCAATCCGCCAGCCAGCCCCCGGCCATCGCCGCGAACAAGGCGAACACCGTCAGCGCGGGCAGGGCCGCCAGCAGCGCCAGCACGCGCGGCAGCAGCAGGAAGTCCACCGGGTCCTCGCCGATGATCTCCAGCGAGTCGATCTCACGCGCGATCCGCATGCTGGCCAGTTCCGCCGTCATGGACACGACGGAGCGGCCGACGACCAGGAAGGTCGTCACCAGCGGCGCGACCTGCTCGATGAACACGCGCCCCAGCAGGGTCGGTAGGGCGGGCCGGTAGAGCCCCTCGAACTTGCCGTGCGCGAGAAACACGCCCGTGAAGCCGAGCAAGCCCGAGATGACGACCGTCAACGGCACGGTCCGCACGCCCATCGTGTCCAGGTGCCAGAGCAGGGCGCGCCCCCGGCGCAGAGGCGAGAGCAGCAGCAGCGACGCCAGCAGCCGGAAGTTCAGCTCCCAGAACGGCAGCCCCTCCCGTCGCAGGGGCCGCCGCGCGGCCGGGGGGACTTTGACTTGGCGGCTCATGCTCGGTCGGGTAGGCTGGCTGGCGGCAGCACCGATGGATGTAGAGCAAAAAACACTGGGCGGGGAAAGACAAAAACTCGCCGGCCTGCTGGTGCGGCTGGAGAGCGACGAACCTGTCGGCAGCAAGGAGTTGCACGAGGTCTGGAAGGGCCGGGCACGGCCCTTCTGGCGCGTGCAGCCGGCGGTCTACCGCGCGCTGGCCGAGAAGTGCCGCCGCGCGGGCGAGAATTACCTGGCCATCGAGGTGGCCGAGGAAGGCCTGGCCTGGTTCGGCGAGGACGAGCACCCCGCCGAGTTTCACCGGCTCGCGCACGTCCGCGCGCTGGCCTACGCGGGCGTCGGCTCACGCGAACGCGCCCGGGAGATGGTCGCCTCGCTGGGAACCGAGCGCGGCGACCCGTCCCTGACGCTGCACGGCCTCGCCGGGACCCAGCAGGACTGGCACGAGATCATCGGCGACGGCGCGGCGCGGCGCGCGGGGCTGGCGCAGGCCCGCGACGCCTACCTGCACGCCCTGACGC
>CALMAQ010000314.1 GCA_937859745.1 uncultured Verrucomicrobiota bacterium
CGTAGGCGATGGAGCCGAAGAAAAAGCCGACGGCGGCCAGGAGGTAGATGAGGTCAGGCATGGAAGTAGGAAGTGAAGTGGGAAGCGGTTGGACGGTGAAGGATTGAGGTTAGAAGCGCACGCCGATGCCGCCGAACACGTTCACGTCCGGCGCGCCGCGCGTCAGGCCGAAGAACCCGTTCACGTCGATGGCGATGTTCGGCGTGAGTTGATAGATCAAACCCGTGTCCGCCGTGAGCACGAGCGGGTCGGTGCGGCTTTCGCGGCTGCTGATGGCGGAAGCGAACTCGGCGTACCCGCTGAGATTACCGCCGAGCAGACCAGGGATGGCGCGGGACACGCCGATGTTGTTGCTAAAGAGCGTGTGGTACCCGGCGTTGTCTCCGTTGTAGAGGAAGTCGTAGCGCGTCTGCGCGAAGAGCGTGAACCCGGCGGGCAGGCTGTAGTTGAGCGGGAAGTTGATGCCGCCCTCCACCCGGCCATTACCGACGCCGCTGCTGGCCGTAGGTGCCTTGACGAAGGGAATGACCGCGAAGGCAAACGGGCCCCCCTCGTTGCCGATGAGGTTGATCTTCAACCGGACGAACATGTCGCCGTAGCCGTCGACGGTGGTGACACGCCGTCCGACCGCGCCGGAAATGGTCGTGGTCACCGTCCCGGTGCCTTCGGTGCCCGTACTTGGGTCGGTAATCGTTACCGCCACGCCCCGCGCGTCGGTGCGGATGCGCTCGTAGGTGGGGATGAGCACCTGAAAATCGACGTTCTGGAACAATCCGACTTTCAGGAAAGTGGGCGTGACCAGCAGCGTCTCGACACGCGTGTCGGTCCGCAGCGCGTTGTAGCGATCATAGGTGTAGTTGGCGAAATCCGCCTCGATCTGGAAGCGCCCCGCATCCACGGTGATGGGGCTGTCCGTCTTGCTGGGCCGGTCGGTGTTGAAGGGGCGCAACTGGTTGTCCGGCGTTGGGTTAAAGAGGTTGTACTTGAGCTTGGCCGCCGCCTTTTCCGTCGGGGAGAGTTCCGGCGTGGGCGAGGGGCTGGGGCCGGGTTCGCCCGCGCGCGCGGAGGTGAGCACGGCCAGACCGGCTACGGTGGTGGCGAACAGAGCGCCGGACCTGCTGAGAGATAATTTCTGCATGGATGTAGGTGTGAGGTGATGAAAACTGCAGTTAGGAATTCTCGCCCAGGTTGAGCGGTTCCTCGCTCCGGCCAAAGTTGAACAATTCGAAGATGCGCCGCATGTTTTGCTGCGCGGCCTTGTGGCGCGAGTCCAGCTTGATGGCGCGACCGTACGATCTCCTGGCTCCGTCGAAGTCGTCGCAGATCTCGTACAACACGCCGCGTAGGTTGTGTGCGTCGGGCGAGGCGTCGTCGATTCGCAGGGCCTCGGTGATCTTCTCGGCGGCCGGATCGAACTCCTGCAGGTTGATGAGCCGCTTGGCTTCGCGCAGGCAATCCTCGAAACTGCCGGGCACCATATCGGCGGGTCGGGGACGATGCCGCCCGACGATCTCGGCGACGATCCGGCGCAACGTCGCGGGCTCGATGGGCTTCTCCAGGAAGTCGATGGCCCCCAGTTGCATGGCGCGCACGGCGTTGCGGATACTGCCGTAGGCGGTGATCATCAGGGTGGGCGTCTGGATGCCTTGCTGGCGCATGCCGGCCAGCACGTTGAGGCCGTTGTCCTCGCCCAGGCGCAGGTCGAGCACGGCCAAGTCGTACTTCTCCGCCCGGAAACCCATCATGGCCTCGTCCGCCGACACGGCCTCATGCACCTCGTAGCCGTCGGTCTCCAGCGCCAGCCGGAACGTCAGGCGAATGGTGCGCTCGTCATCGATGAGGAAAATTTTTCCGCTGCTCATATCCGTTGTTGGGTTGGTGCCTCTCCCGGGGTCGTGGCGGGCAGCGTGAAGAAGAACTCGCTGCCCCGGCCACCGGGTGCCGGGACGACGCCAATCTCGCCCTCGTGCGCGCGGACGATTTCCCGGCAGATGGCCAAGCCGAGGCCTGCGCCCTCCCTGGGCTCGCCCGGCAGACGATAGAACTTGTCGAACACCCGTTCGCGCTCCGTGCGCGGCACCCCGGGGCCATGGTCGGTCACGCTGAAGCGCACGGACCGGCCGCTGTCCACCGCGCGCGCTCCGAGCACGATCTCCTCGCCGGGCGGCGAATGCTTGACCGCGTTGGAAAGCAAGTTGGAGAACACATGGCCGAGTTGGTCGGCGGAAACGGCGACCGGCGGCAGATTGGGCCCGACCTGCACGGTGATCTGCGCCCCGACGGTGGAGACCAATTCCCGCGCGGCGTCGGCGGCGTGGTGCACGAGGTCTTCCGGGTGGGTGGCCCGCCGCTCGCTGACCGCCGCGCCGCTCTCCAGCTTGGCCAGATCGAGCAGGTTGTTGATGAGGTCGAGCAGCCGCTCGGCATCGTCGCGGGAGGCGATGAGCAACTCCGTCTGCTTGGGGTTGAGCGCGCCGATGCGCTCCTCCAGCAAGAGGTACACCGCCATGCGGATGCTGGTCAGCGGGGTCTTCAACTCGTGCGAGACCGTGGCGACCAAGTTGGTCTTCACGTCGTCGAGGAGACGGAAACGGGTGATGTCGTGGAGGATTACCACGGCTCCCGCGCCGCCGTCGCGCAGGCCGATGACGCGTGGCAAAAGGAACTTCTCCCGGTCGTCCACGCGCACACAGATCGATTGGTCGAAGCTTTCGGGCAGGTAGTCGCCGCCCCCGTTGATCACCTTCATCGCTAGGGGCACGACGGGCAGGGTCGTTTCCGTTCCGGCGAGCTTCTTGCGCAGGCGCTCAGAGGCGGGATTCTGGTAGGCGATCTCGCCGTCGGAGGAAAAGATCACGATGGGATCGAGCAGCGCCGCGAAGACGATTTCCGTCGCCTGCCGGGCATGCACCAGTTCCTCGCTGGTCGTCTGCCGGTAGAGGCGCAGCTTGCCGGCCATCTTGTTGAAGGCATCGGCGAGCTGGCCCAGCTCATCCGGGCTGCTGACCGGCAGCACCTGATCCAGGTTGCCCTCGCCCAGTTCGCGGGCGGATTCCGTCAGCCGCTGGATCGGCCGCAGCACGATCCCGCTGAGCCGGTACGCGAAGTACAATCCGAGCGGCAGCGACGCCGCCATCGCCAGGAGCATGACGCGGGTGGAGCGGCTGGCCGTGTCGCGGGCGCGGTGGTCTTTCTGCGTCATCGCGCGCTCGTTGATGCTCAGGATTTCCGACGCGGAATCCAGCAGGGGGCCCAGCGTGGATGGCAGCCCGGCGTCCGGGTTCCCGTCCTGTGCGAGCGCGGTGCCCGCCGCCGCCAGGAACGCCTCGTCCTGCGCCTTCAACCGGCTGGCGACGGTGCGTTCGCCTGGTTCCGTGATGATCGCCAATTCGGCGTCCACGTTGTTCCGGCACAGGGCCGCCTGCTCGTCCAGGACCGAGCGCGTCTGCGCCAGGGTGGCGCTCCCCGCGTGGTACGCCAGAAAAGCCTGGTCGATGCGTCGTGCGTGCTCCTTGAGGTCGCGCATCGCCACGATGCTCGTGTAGTTCTCGTGCAGCGTCGTGTTGATCGCGCCGCCCAGGCGCACGAACAGCCAGACGGCATAGCCCCCGACCAACATCAGCAGAATGATGAGCGGAGCGACCCCGAGCAGGATGCGGTTGCGTAACATGGTGGGCGAAAAAACCTCTAGCTGCCGTCGTGCCACCCGGGGCGGATGAATTGGTAAGTGCATGTCGTTGAATAAATAGTAATTTAGATGCGCCTGAAATCCAGGCGCGTTCCAGCGTGGCGGGAAGTGCAATCTGCAACGGATCGCCCGCGTGTTTGGCAAGTTGCACGATCACCGGTTTTCAACGGTCGGAACGGTTCTCCGGCTGGCAGGTATCGTGCGGATCGGCCACGACGCGCGGCCCCGGCGATTGACACGGGCGCATCGCATCGTGGGCGGCTCTTTGCGCCGGGCCGCCGCGGTCTCGGTTCGCAACCGTCCCACCGCCGTGTCGTGCCAGCATCCACGGCGGCCGGAAAGGCCCTCTGCCAGCCTGCTTTTGCAAAACGCCCGACGAAACGGTTTCAGCCCGCAACGGAGATGTTCAAGGAACAGGGAATTTTTCGCGTTGAACTCGTCACGCTCCACGCGAACGATGGCTCCAACGCTTTCTGGCAGAACCTGGGATGCAAGCCCTAGGCTGAACGCCGTTCCGTTGAACTCCACGCCGCCTGACCGCGAACCGCCACGGAAGGTTCACCTGTGACTCTGCCGCAACTTCTGGGCATCTCCCTGCCAATCATCCAAGCCCCGATGGCGGGCGTGCAGGGCCACGCGCTCGCCGTGGCGGTGTCGGAAGCGGGCGGGCTCGGGTCGCTGCCCTGTGCCAAGCTCGGGCTGGACGTCCTGCGGCGGGAGTTGGCGGCCCTCCGTGCAGGGACCACGCGGCCCTGCAACGTCAATTTCTTCTGCCACCCGCCGCCCGAACCCAGCCCAGCGCGCGAGGCGGCCTGGCGGGCGGCGCTCGCGCCGTACTTCGCGGAATACGGCCTCGCCCCGGACGCCGTCCCCGTTGGGCCGGGGCGCATCCCCTTCGACCGCGAGGCCGCCGACATGCTGGCCGAGTTCGCGCCCGCGGTGGTGAGCTTCCACTTCGGCCTCCCCTCGGAGGACCTGCTGGCGCGGGTGCGCGGCTGGGGCGCGAAGATCCTCTCCTCGGCGACCACGGTGGACGAGGCGCGCTGGCTGGAAGCACGCGGGGTCGATGCCGTCATCGCGCAGGGCTGGGAGGCGGGCGGGCACCGCGGCCATTTCCTATCGGACGACCTGGATGCCCAGCCCGGCACGCTCGCGCTGGTCCCGCAGATCGTGCGCGCGGTGCGGGTGCCGGTGGTCGCCGCCGGGGGCATCGCGGATGCCCAGGGCGTCGCGGCGGTGCTGGCGCTAGGAGCCGCCGGGGTGCAGGTCGGCACCGCCTACCTGTTGTGCCACGAGGCCACCACCAGCGCGGTCCACCGGGCGGCGTTGCAGAGCGAGGCGGCGCGCGCCACGGCGATCACCAACCTGTTCACCGGGTGGCCCGCGCGCGGCATCGTCAACCGCCTCATGCGCGAACTGGGGCCCATGAACGCCGCCGCGCCCGCGTTCCCTCTGGCCGCGGCGGCGGTCGCGCCGCTGTGCGCCGGGGCCGAAAAACGTGGGTTGGGCGACTTCTCGCCGCTGTGGGCGGGGCAAAACACGACCGGATGCAAGGCGGTTTCGGCGGCGGCGCTGACGCGGGAGTTGATGGGCGGGGTCGCCGGAAGTTGCTAATCGCCCGGGACGAAGTTCATTGGATCGCGGCGGCGGCCCACTTTACCTGAGCAGTCCGCACTTCGAAGAAGATTGCTTGATCCATCGCTGAACCCATGATTACCGCCGAGGCCTTCGTGGAGCCTTTGCGCGCGCCCGGCTACGCGAGCTACGCCGGGGTACCATGCTCGTTCCTGACACCGTTCATCAACCATGTCATCGACGAGCCCCGGCTCGACTACGTTGGCGCGACGAGTGAGGGCGAGGCCGCAGGGATCAGCTTCGGCGCGCATCTCGCCGGGCAGGGGCAGTCACCATCTGCCAGAACTCCGGGCTGGGGAACATCGTCAACCCGCTCACGTCGCTGAACGATCCTTTCCGCGTGCCGACGCTGTTCATCACGACGTGGCGCGGCGAGCCCGGCATCGGGGACAAGCCGCGGCACGAACAGATGGGCCGGATCACCCACCGCCTGCTCGAAACGCTGAAAATCCCGTGGCTGCCGTTCCCGGACGAGGCAGCGCAGGTGGCCGACGTGCTCGCGCGGGCGAACGCCAGCATGCGCGCGGGGCAGCGGCCCTTCGTGCTCGTGATGTCCAAAGACACCGTGACCCCTCACCGCCTGCGAGGCAAGCCGGCCCTCGCGCGCGCCGCCGGGACCCTGGTCGAGGCCGGGGAAAGCGACGAACGGCTGACCCGCACGCAGGCGCTGGAGCTGATCTTGAGCGAACTCGCGCGGTGAGGAGGCCGTCGTCGCCCCGACCGGCAAGACCGGGCGCGAGCTTTTCACGGTCGCCGACCGGCCCGGGCACCTGTACGTCGGCGGCATGGGAACGGCGTCGGCCATCGGCTTCGGTGTGGCGACCAGTAACCTTTGAGCGGATGCTTGAGAGGTTCAGGTTTGCCGATGCCCTCGAAGGGACTGCGCGCCCCTTTGACGATCAAGCGGGTCAGGCGTGCAAAGAGCCCCGGGCCGGCCGAGGCCCAGGCGGTAAAATCGGCAAAGGAGGGAAGGCGGCCTTCAGGCTTTCCAAGAAGCTCGCTTCGAGTTCGTCCGTGTTGAGGCGATAGATGGTGAACACGGCCCCGACCCTATCGCTCGCGCGGAGAGCAAGCCAGCCCGGGGCCTACCGCTCCACCCGCCGCTGGAACGCCTCGATCCCCTTCTTCGACTCCCCGAGCAACTGACGCCCGGCGATCAGCTTGTCCAGCCCTCCCCGGTAGGCCTGGAAGGGCGCGCTGATGTAGTCGATCTGCCAGACCAGCGTCCCGCCTTCCCAGGCCCAGAGATAATACAGGTCGGTGGACATGAAGTACGTGTCGGACGTGTAGTACGTGCAGTTCATAACCTGCCACGTCTCCGCCGACGGCAGCGCGGTGATCGTTCCCAGCGAGAAGCTGCTGTGATCCTGGATCGGCGAACGGCTCGCGTAGTACCAGCGGTCGCCCGGGGCCTTGGGGTCCGTGTTCGCGGCCCCCGTGAAGCGCGCCGCGATCTCCGGCGTCATGCCCAGCAGGCTGCGGAGTTCCTCCTGCGCCGCGATGGTCGTGTCCCCCGCCTTGTAGGAC
>CALMAQ010000315.1 GCA_937859745.1 uncultured Verrucomicrobiota bacterium
TGCTCATTGTCGCTTATTTCCTTGTTCCGTGGTCCAGAATCTTCACGCACCTCACACACCGTGCGCTGGCGGCTTTGGACACTACTTGGTCAGCGCGGCTCTTTGTGAGCGTGCCTCAAGGGCAGAGAGCCACCGTCGTGGGCATTGTACTGCGCGCGGGGCAGTTGATCGACGCCCTAAGGACCTTGGATGACGTGGTAGTGGCGGTACACCTGAAGGGCGATCACGGCGACCACCGCGAGAACGGCGATAATCACCATCACCTCCACCAAGGTGAAAGCCGCACGGCGGGATGAAAGGGGCCCTCGTTTGTCCATCGGCCGAGCATGACAGGTCACAAACCCGTGGCAACAAGAACCCCTTGCGCCTTTTCCCTGAGCGCGGAAGAGCCCGCCTCACCCTACCGGACACAGAAACACCTTGGCGGGCCATCCTGGCGCGCAGGTACTGGCTGCGGCGGCATTCCACAGGATTTCAGTGGCACGGAAGCCTACCCGGGCACCAACACCACGGCAATCAACGTGACGGGCACATTCAACTACACCGTGCTCACGTTGACCCCGGCACAGTTGGCTGGCGGGCCGTATGTGCAGATCGGGCTGGATACCTAGGGGCTGAACCTCTTTGCTTCTGCTTACGCCAACTCGTACTATCCCCCGAGTACCAGCAACCCCAATGGCAGTCTTCAGACGAACTACCGGGGTGACGAGGGAGCCTCCGGCGATTACGCTTTCAGCGACACGCCCGCCGGCACGTTGGACATCTCGTTTTCGGCGTGACCGTGCCGGTTGGTGACAGCTTGGTGGTCGTCCTATCTACCTCCGGCACCGTCGATCCCACAAGTAACATCGCCGCCGGGGCGGGTACGGGGTACACCCTGGAAGTCGAGAATTTCAGCACGACCGAGTATGGTCCCATTGTGAACGCCGTTCCCGAACCCTCCACTTGGGGTGCCATGTTGGGCGGCTTGAGCGTGCTCGGACTGGTGCATCGTTTCCGTCGTCCGCCGACCGCCTGAACTTGTCGCCACGATCTTGGCTACTTCCCTGCCCCGCTTGGACCTCACTGGTCAAGCGGGGCATTTGCTTGCTTGAGAGCACGGACCGCCGTGAACAAACAAAGACCGCCTGCCCGGCGTCGGGCCGGAGAGGCGGTCAGCAGGACCAGAAAGCGTCCGGGCTGTTTACGCGCGGGTAGTGTGGCGGCGCAACGTCAGGCTCAGCAGGCCCACGCCGGTACCCACCAGCGCCCAGGTGGAAGGCTCTGGCACCACGCCAGCCACGCTAGGGAGCGAGGCCAGTTTCGGCAGAGGGGGCGGGCTTTCCTCGGTCAGGTCAATGTGACTGCCCAGCCCGCGCGCTTGGGCACCTAGGCCAAGGTTGAAGCTGAAGCCGGTGTTGATGAAACCGTCGGATTGTTCTTCCGGGCTCTTATCGGCGGAGCTGATGTCCTGCACGAAGGGCACACTCTGTGCGCTTACCGTGCCCACGGCCAACGTGGCGCTGACCAACAGGCCAGCGACGTATTTGTTGTGTTGTTTACTGATCATTCCCTTTTTTCCCTTTGAGACCCCCGAACAGCCCGCTCGTTCCGCGACGGGACGAACTAAAGAGCGCTCGCCATGGCGTCCCTCCAACCTTTTCGCACAGGTTTTCTCTGTTGGCTTGAAGATTCTCTCTCTGTGCGAGGCAAAAGAGGATCCAGGAGTGCGACCACTAGCAAGACAATCTTTTTTTCCGAGATCAGGTGGCACTGCCCTACTTTGCGGCCGCAAGGGGGCTAGCGAGTAGTAATCTTCGTCTGCGTCCTGCTCATACCGCAAAAGCTCGCGCTGCCACGCCGGAAAGCAGTCCGGTGTACTGTCCTCCTCGAAGAACGCGTAGATGGGCTGGTGGCGCATCTGGCGCAGGTCCAGTATAGCCAGGTGCTGGCCCACCTCCATGTAGATGTACCCCGCGTGGGGCAAGCCTTCAAGCGGGTTGTCCAGCCGCCCGGGTCGGCCGGGCCGGTCGTTGTAGTCGGCCAGTCCACGCAGGAACTGCGTCGGCATGAGGTCGAAGCAGGATGCCAGTGTGACCACCCGTTCCACCTGCTCGTCGTCCAGCTCGACGGTGCGCTGCCGACCGCAGACCTGACTGGTAGCCAGATAGTCGAAGGTAAAGCGGTGGCCGCCTTCGGAGATCTGGCCGGGCGTGGGCACCTCCGGGACCGCTGCCGGGGCCGGTGAGCGGTCGTCCCAGCCCGGAACGGACAGAGCTGGGGCAATTGGCACGGTGGCCCGTGTCAAAGCGAGACCGGCGGGAAACAAGTCGATGAATGAAGCGAACCGTTCGTCAACGGGTGGCGGCCGTCGCTGGTAGATTGGATGCAGGGACCACCGTGGTCGGCCCGGTATTGTTGCCGGTAGGACTTGGTGCGGTCTGCGTCTCCGATTCGCTGGTGCAACCTGCGAGGCATAATACGAAAGGGGCAAGGACAAGGCTGGTTTTCATCGTGCTAAGTTCGTGGCACAAGACCGCGCCGCTTCTACGTTCCGACGCTCGCTGCCCAAAATTTGCGTCATCCCTCACCATCTCCCGCAACACGGGATCGAGTCGCGCGGCATCTGCCAGTCGCCCGCGGGCGGCGTCAGATAGCCAAGCTGGACTTGGTAGGAGGCGCGCCGGTGAAAACGCGCGCCTCCTCGGGGAAGCGCATGGCGGCTTGCACGAGCACCTCCAAACCCTCTTGCATGGACCGAGTGTGCCGGATGGCCTCGGCCAGAAAGAGTAGCCACTCGGGTTTGATCGTGACGGCGGATGCAGAGTTCCTTGGCGACAGCTTCCATCAGGTCCCATTTAGCCAGCGCCTGGAAGATGGGCACCTTGATGGCCAGCACTTCGGAGAGATGGCGCATCTCGGGCTCAATCTCTTAAAGCTCCTCGTAAGCATTGAGTGGCAACCCAAATCCAGAAAGCCTCGGGCAGCTTGGAAGTGGCGATCAAACGGGGTCATTGCCTCGCCCGATTTTACCACGCGGTCTCGTGCAATGGGCAAACCAAACTTAGCGTCACAAACTTGCCCCCTTTCTCGGCCGAACTTCCATGCCAGCCGCCCGACTCTACCTAACGGAGCATCACGATACCTAGAAGCCGTCGAGTTTCTGTTAGCACACGCTGCCAAGCTGATCTTCAACACAATCAAGCAGTTTTGCCATTGTGACTGGCTTGGCAAGCATCCGAGTTTCACCCGAACGTTTCGGTTCACCGGTCTCTGCCTCAGTCACGAGTGATGATACAAACACCACGCGCACGCCGGTCAATTCTTTGGTCTTGCGAATCTGCGCTGCGACATCTCCTCCATCCATTCCGGGCATTTCGATGTCCAACAGGATTAAATCAGGACGAAAACCCCGCGCGACGCCGACTGCTTGCCGCGGATCATTGACCTCCCGCACTTCGTAACCCTCAGTCTTTTCAAACATCAAGCGAACCATCCGGGTCGCCAGTGGATCGTTGTCTACCAAGAGGACGCGCTTTTTGTTACTCATAGACAATTGGTTGGGATACCACTGCTCACAAGCACTATGCAGGCCAGCGCGGTGACATTTCATGTGGTTGCGCCGGGCTATCTCTGTAAGGCGCAGACAAAATGTTTTGTCAGGCCAACAAAGCAATCACCTCAGAGCCCGCCTAAGAAGCGGGGGTAGCGGCGGTTCCTTTATCCGGCAACGACGTTCAAGTGGGTGTCGTTGGGATAACGTGAGAGCAGGCGAGACGGTGCATGAACGGTCTCCGCCAGAGCGAAAGAGCAGGTGGGAGCATGTCGGGCAAACGTAGGGAAATTCATCGCAAGTCAATGGCATTGAGGAGATCAGTGGTTCTATCCCGCTAGGCTCCAGTATTTTCGGCCTCCTCGTGTCGCGGCACCTGACGTGTTTCATCCGGCCACAGCATCGAGCGCGTTTACGACCCGTCAGGGTGAGAACCTATGAGGCACGGCGTTATTCCGGGTTGATCGACCAAGTCCGGCCCGGCGGCCCCGGCGGGGAAGGACAAAGATCGAAGCACGACTTGCTCCCGAAACTCCGCCCGAGCGGTGCCACGGCGGGACACGGCGTCAAAGATCAAGGTGCTCGGGATCGTCAAGCCAGCGGCTTCGGCAAAAGGCAACCTTCCGTCCCTTCAACCGTCCGCCCGGATTTCGGTGGTTTCCGTTTGCCACTTGCGGCGACGCCGATAAAGAGTGGCAACGTCGATCCCGAGGATCCCCGCGGCTTCCTCCAGCCGGGCGGTGCGTGCGAGCACCCGGCGGATATGTTCATCCGTGAGTTCGGCGATGGTCACCGCAGCGCCCACTTCCGGCAGACGATCGAGCGCGGGTCGAGGAGTGATCTCGGACAGATGCTCGGCTTCGACACACCCTCCGGGACACAGGATCACCGCGCGCTCAATCGCGTTACGCAGCTCGCGCAGATTGCCCGGCCAAGAGTAGTTCCGCATCGCGGCTTTCGCCTCCGGACTAAAATCGCCGATGGATTTGCCGGATTGGCGCGCGAAAAAGCGCAGATGCGCCGTCGCCAGGCGTTCGAGGTCGCGCGGGCGCTCACGCAGGGGCGGCAGGTGCAGCGCGACGACGTTGAGCCGATAGTACAGATCATCGCGGAATTTGCCCTCTTTGATCGCCTGGCCCAGGTTACGGTTGGTCGAGGAGATGACCCGCACGTCGGCGTGGTGGGTCTGCGTTTCTCCGACCCGCTCGTATTCGCGTTCTTGCAGCAGCCGCAGGAGCTTGGGCTGGATCTCCAGCGGCAGTTCACCGATCTCATCCAGGTACAGCGTGCCGCCGCTCGCGGCGGCGACCTTGCCCTGCTTGTCGGCGACCGCCCCCGTGAAAGCCCCCCGGACGTGGCCGAACAACTCGCTTTCAAGCAGTTCCCGCGACAAGCTCGGGCAACTGACCGTCACGAACGCCCGGTCGGCCTGTAAACTGTGTTGGTGGATGTCCCGCGCGAGGACGCTCTTGCCCGTCCCGCTCTCCCCGAGCAGGATGATCGAGGCGCGGCTGGCGGCGGTCTTGCGCGCTAGTTCGAGCACCTGCCGCATGGCCGGGTCCCCGGCGAGCACCTCCGAGTTGGCCGGGGAAACTTCGAGCAGCGATTCCAATTCCTCGACCCGCCGCTGCAAGCCGCGGCTTTTTTCCACGCGGGCAAGCACCAAGCGCACCTGCTCCGGGGTGAACGGCTTGGGCAGG
Source organism: uncultured Verrucomicrobiota bacterium (assembly GCA_937859745.1). Lineage (GTDB taxonomy): Bacteria > Verrucomicrobiota > Verrucomicrobiia > Chthoniobacterales > SZAS-18 > CAHJWO01. The sequence continues at coordinate 5,233 of CALMAQ010000315.1, forward strand.
TAGTCCACCGCTCCGAGCCGCGTCGCCTCGATGGCGGTGGGGATAGAAGCGAACGCGGTGATGACCACCACTGCCAAACTCGGGTCGGCGCGCCGGAGCTGGGCCAGCAGTTCCATCCCGTCTTCCTTGCCCAGGCGAAGATCGAGGAAAGCCGCGTCGAAGGCGGATTTTTGCACCTGGCGCAGCGCGCTGGAACTGCTTTCGACCGCGGAAACCTCGTGCCCGTCCGTCTCCAAGGCCACGGACAACATCCGGGCGATGTGGCGTTCATCGTCGATCAACAGGATTCTCATTTTGCTGGTGCTCCGGTGGGGCGTGGTTACACCGCCTGGAGCAGTCCCCGAACCTGGCCGATGAGTTCGCGCAGTTCCTGGAGGCGAAACCCGCAGACCGGCAACTCGCTGGAGCGGCCCCGGAGAAGCAGCGCGGCGCACGGCCGCTCCGCCGTCATCCCGGCGGCGTGCAGGGCGTCGCGCGCCACCACGACCGGCACCCCCATTTCCTTGGTGGCGCTCTCCAATCGGGCGGCGGTGTTGACCACGTCCCCCAAAGCCGAGAGGACCGGCGTCTTGGGCGGCCCCATCAAACCGACGATTACGGGTCCGGTGTGGATGCCGATCCCCACGGTGAACGGCTCGGCGAGTTCGTCCGCCATTTGCTCGTTGAGGTCATCGACCTTTTCGAGCATCCGCAACGCGCAATCCAGCGCCGCCCCCGCCCCGTGGGGCGACGAGCCGTCGAGGCCGAAGAGCGCCATCAGGCCGTCGCCGGTGAAGTTGGAGTAGTGTCCGCCCGCCTGTTCCACCGCCGCGGCCATTTCGGCGAAGTACCGGTTGAGCAGAAACACCACGTCGTAGGGCATGCGCGCTTCCGCCAGGCGGGTGGAACCACGCAGGTCCACGAAGAGGATGGTGAGGTGGCGTTCCTCGCCGAATTCCTTGCCGCGCGCGGCGCGCGCGTTCGTCGAAACCGCCAGCCGCGGGTGGAGCAGCGGGGCGATGGCGAGGCCCGCGGTCGGGCGCAGTTGACACGCCAGACGCAGACCGGCCGGCGCGCCGATCCGGGCCAGCGCCGCGGCTTCCAGGGCGTTGGGGGGCGGCAATTCGCCGTCCGTCCTCTCGACGCGGACCCGGCACGTCGTGCAGCGCGCCCGTCCGCCGCAAACGGCGATGTGCGGCTGCCGCGCCATGCGGCTGACTTCCAGGATGGACATCCCGCAGGGAGCATCAACCGAGAAGCCTCCCGGGTATTCCACCCGGAAGCGGTGGTGCCTTTGCAGCCAGTGACGAACTTGCGCCGCGCAGAAAACGAGGGCGACCACGCCGAGCCACGATGCCCCTACCCACTGCCTGAGCCCCGCCCGCACAGCCGCGTGCCGGGGATCGGCGGGCACCCCGAGCGTCTTCATCCCCTGCATCCAGGCGGGATCGTTCCGGGCGTGGTCGGTCGTGGTCATGCCGACCTCGGCGAACCCGAGCAGTGCGGCAGCCGGCACCAGCACGTAAAACAGCAGGATCAGGGGAAACGCGCGCCGGTACCAGCCCTGGATCCGCAGCCAGTAGTGCAGGCCCGCGACGAAGTGCCCCCAGACCAGCGCCACGAGCAAGATCTGCCGCGCGCGCGTCCATGGATCAACCCACAGGTTGGCGATTTCGTAGGGATAATTGATGTCGATGCCCGTGAGGATGCGCGTGCCGCGCGTGTTGACGATGTGGACGAGCAACAGGTACGGGATGGCGAGCCCCAGGAGAACCTGGGTGAGTTCCCACACCGGCATCCGGAACTCCCGCCGCTTTGCCAGGGTGGCGAGCGCGCAGACGGCGTGCGCGCCGAAGCTGCCGTAGAGCAGCACCTGGCCCGGCAGCGAGTGCCAGAGCGTCATCACGTACGGGCGCGCGCTCTCCTGCGCTTGCAGCGAGACGAGGCCGAGCGCGTGGTTGGACAGGTGCATCGTGACGTAGAGTCCGATCACGATGCCGCTGACCGAACGCAGCCGGGCAAGGGAGGATGACGCTGTTTGCATGTCTTTTGCCGGATGCCAGCCCCGCAGTTTAGTGCCTCCGGGCCGACTTGGGAACGCCCAATCGTCGTTGGCCGGATGAGAAATGGTAGGGAGCGCCGCAACAGCCTCGTCCGCCGTTCCCCGGTACCGCCGGACCATGCGCGCCGCCGTTTGCGCCAGGGCCCGGCGCAACAACGCGGGCGCTCGCACCTCGACGTGCTCGCCCCAGCCCAGCAGCCAGCGTTCGATCTCGGGCGGCACGCCGACTTCCAGGGTCATTTCCACGCCCTCGCCGGGCGGGCTCCCTGAGTTGCTGCGAGGGATGCCAGCGGCGCTCGCGCACCAGCAGCGCCACAGCGGGTACGAACCACAGCGGCAGACGCTCGCTGGGCAGCCCGCTGAACACCCCGGGGCTGTCCGCCAGCAACTCGCCCGGCGAAAACCCCTGTTGGACGCGCGAAACGTTTCCGCGTGTTGCGCGTTTGCTCCATGCGCCGGAGCACGAACGTCCGCGTGGCCCCATGCACCAGGTCCAGACCGATGAGATACCATTGCTGGTCCAGGCAGCCCAGGTGCAGCGGCCGGACCCGCCGCCGCTCGGGCCGCGCGTCCGCCCGGGACCCGCGCTCGCGGTAGTCGAACTCCACCTCCTCCGCGTGCGGCAGGGCATCGCTCACGGCCTGGACGCGGGCAGCTACGTGCCGCACTGCTCGACGCCATCGGCCGCACGGTGGACGGGTTTGGCGGCTGTCCGGGAAGGCCCGGGCAGCCGCGTGGCGGCCGGGCAAGTCAATCCCGCGCCCGCACCACCGCGAAGGCCGAGTGGTTGTGGATGCTCTCCTGGTTGACCGCCTGCACCTCGAACCACGCCACCCGCTCGTCGTCGCGCAGGATGTTGGCCACGTTGCGCACGATGTCCTCGACGAACACGGGGTTGTCGTAGGCCTGCATCGTCACATGGCGCTCGTCCGTGCGCTTGAGCAGCGAGTAGATCGGCGCGGAGGCGGAGCGTTCTGCGATGTCCACCAGTTCCTCAATCCACAGCAGCTTCCACACGCCCCCGGCGTCGGTGCGGGTGCGGACCGTGATGGTGACGTAGCCGCGCTGATTGTGCGCGCCGTAGTCGCTGATGACCTTCGAGCAGGGGCAAAGCGTGCTCACGGGCACGCGCACGCGCAGCAGGAAGTCGTCGTTCGCGCCGCTGGATTCCCCCACGAACGTGCAGAGGTAATCCATCGGAGCCTTGAGCTTGCTGACGGGGGCGGTGCGCTGGAGGAAGTAGGTGAACTCGACCTCGATGCGCGCCGTTTCGGCGTCCAGCCGCCGCTTCAGTTCGTGCAGGATCGCGGGCAGCGTCCGCATCGTCATCTCGCCCTGGTGGCTGGCTAGCACCTCCAGGAAACGGCTCATGTGCGTGCCCTTGAAGTGGTGGGGCAGGCTCACGGACATCGAGATTTTTGCCGTGGCACCCTGGCGCTGGTTCTCCCGGTCCAGCACCAAGATGGGATAAGCCAGGTCGCAGATGCCGACCTGGTCGATCTCGACGCCGCGGGTGTCCGGCGTCTTCTGCATGTCGGTCAGGTTCAGGGAGGTGGCGTAGTTCATCGCGGAAGGCAAAAGGATCGGGGACAGGTTCAGGCCGGGGCGTACTCGGCCCAGGAGGAACTCGTTTCCCAGACGCGCACCCGCACCACGCGCACGCCTGCCTGGACGGCGTACCGGTCTGGCTCGCGTCGATCCGGGCCGCTCAGTTGGCCTTGCAGATGGTCGTGGATCACCCGGGCGATGACCTCGGTCGTCGGGTCGGTCTGCTCGAAGCCGATGATCTGCTCACCGTAACGCTTTTTCATCTCGGCGTACATCGGGTCGGCCACGTTCATGCACATGGCGTGGTCGAAGCGGTCGAGGTATTCGCCGACCATCGTCTTGACGGCCTTGAAGTCGCAGACCATGTCGTTGCCGTCGAGCGCCGCGGCCTCCAGGACCAACTCGACCCGGCGCGTGTGCCCGTGGGGAAAGCGGCACTTGTCGGGGTGCTTGGAGAGCATGTGGCCGTTCTCGACCTCGAAACTCTTGCAGATGCGGTAGGGCATGGCGGCTTGGGCTTCTTACGTTCCCTTGGTGTTGCCGAAAAGCTGGATGTGCAACCGGTGGCAGTAACGGTAGCCGTGGGTCTTGCAGGCTGCCAGCAGGAAGTCCTCCCGGCCGTCGAGCGTCGCCATGTCCGTGCCTTGGGGCATGAGCAGCACCTTCCAGGGCGGCACGTCCGCGCCCAGGGTAGCGAGCAGGGCCTGGATTTCCTCCAGGTCCCCCGCCCCTTCGACCACGAACTTGAGCTGGAAGGGACCCTGCCCGATCCACTGGCGGATGACCTCGGGCTGGAGCCGCGTGCGTTCGTGCCGCTCCACCCAGGCGTCGGAGATCGTGCCCGGGGCGGGCGTGGAATTGGCGAGCTTCGGACTGAGGGAGGCCAGGTCGCAGGCGATGCCCTCCGGCGGCAGCGTGCCCGCCGTCTCGATGGTGATGTGCTTGCCGTGCGCGCGCAGCCGGGCGGCGAGTTCGGGCATCTCACGCGCGGCCATCGGTTCGCCGCCCGTCAGCACGACGTGCCGCGCCGGGAACGCCAGCACCCGCGCGACCACCTCCTCCACCGTCATCGTCTCGCCTTCCGGCCGCCACGAGGCGTAGGGCGTGTCGCACCACGCGCAACGCAGGTTGCAGCCCGAGGTCCGCACGAACACCGAGGGCACGCCGACCAACTCGCCCTCGCCCTGGACGGAGTGAAAGATTTCGGAGATCAGCACGGCGGTTCCCTACGCGGCCACGGCCGGGCGCGGCGGCAGGGGTGAAGTGCTGGCGTAGACCGTCGGGTCGTCCAGGCCCGCCAGCAGGAACGCTTCCCGGCGCTCCACGCAGGTGCCGCACTCGCCGCAATGGGTCTCGCCGCCCACGTAGCAGGACCACGTCCGCGCGAAGTCCACGCCCAGTTCCGCCCCGCGCGCGGCGATCTGCGCTTTGGTCAGGTGGATAAAGGGCCGCGTGAGTTCGATGCCCGCGTAGGTGCCCAGGCGCATCGCGTCGCCCATGGCGCGCATGAAGTCCTCCCGGCAGTCCGGGTAGATGGCATGGTCGCCCGCGTGCGCCGCGATGACGAGCGCCCGCGCCTCCTTGCTCTCCGCGAACCCGGCGGCGACCGCGAGCATGATGCCGTTGCGGAAGGGCACCACCGTTTTCTTCATCGACTCCTCCTCGTAGTGGCCCCGGGGGATGTCACCGCCGCTGCCCAGCAGATCGGACGCAAAGTGTTTACCGATGAAATCCAGCGGGATCGTCAGGTGTGGCACGCCGAACCGCTTGGAATGATAGGCGGCAAAGGGAATCTCGCGGTCGTTGTGCTTGGAGCCGTAGTGGAAGCTCAGCGTCGCCGCCACGGTCGTGCGTTGCACGGTGTCGTAGAGCGCCGCCACCGAGTCCATCCCGCCGCTGAGCAGGACGACCGCTGTGTCCCCCTCCTTCATCGATGGTTGCCGTTCAGGCGGGGCGGGGCAGCTTTCGCCTCCTCGGGATAGGAGGCATCCACCGAGACGCTGATCCCACCGCGCGGGACGAACTCGCTGTGGACGGTCATCCGGCGCGGCTGGCAGGCGGCCACGAGGTCTTCGAGGATGCGGTTGGTGACTTCCTCGTTGAAGCTTCGCGTGTTGCGGTAGGACGCCAGGTAGAACTTGAGCGACTTGGTCTCGATGCAGAGCACGTCGGGCACGTATTCGATGCGGATCTTGGCGAAGTCCGGCTGGCTCGTCACCGGGCAGAGCGAGGTAAAATCCGGGCAGTCGAAGCGGATCAGGTAATCGCGCTGGGCGTACCGGTTCGGGAAGGTTTCGAGGGTCTTCGCCGTCGGCTTGGACGGATAGTGCGCCTCGCTGCGGCCGAGCAGTTGCACGGTGTCGAGACGGGAAGAGGGAGAGCGGCGTGGCACCCGGGAAAGTGCCCCAAAAAGCCGGTTTCGACAAGCCGAGATCCCGCGATACTGTCGTTGCACCCCCCTCCCTCCGGTTTCCTACCTTCCTTCCCGTCATGCCACTCGCGCGCATCTCCCTCCACGCCGGCCAGAGCCCGGACCACAAAATCCGCGCCGGCGACTGCGTGTATCGCGCGATGGTCGAAACCATGAACGTGCCCGCCCACGACCGCTTCCAGGTCATCACCGAGCACGACAACGCGAGCCTGATCTACGATCCCGACTACCTGGGCATCCATCGGACCGACGGCATCGTCATGATCCAGCTCACGCTGAACGCCGGGCGCACGCTGGAGGTCAAGAAGGCGTTCTACGCGCGGGTGGCCGCCTTCCTCAAGGAGGAGCTGAACGTCCGGCCCGAGGACGTGTTCATCAACCTCGTCGAGGTGCCCAAGGAAAACTAGAGCTTCGGCAACGGCGAAGCGCAGTACGCGCCGAAGTGATCCGGCCGGGTGCCGCTCAATATTTTTCCTCCCGCGTGGTCGCGGGGAAATCATCCGTGCGGAACGGTCCCGCCGGGAGCCCCGCCCCGTTGCCGAGGTTGCACAGCGGATCGTCGCCCCAGGCGTAGCGCACCGCTACGGGCACGCGCACGTCCGTGCAGGTCACGACCACGCCGTCGCCTTCGATGGCGGCCGTCGTCGCCCATTTCCACTGCCGGTCCACTCCGCACACGGCGAAGCCTTCCAGCGCCCCGCCGGGGGAGCGGCGCACGACGGGCTTCGTCTCGGGCAGCAGGGAACTGGGCCGGTACGTTTGCGGCAGCGGCGCGGCCACCAGGCCGCCGTCCGCGTGCCGGAACGTCAGCCGCACGCTGTTCCCATCCACCCTGAACCCGTCCAGCACCGGGCCGGACCACGCCGTCCCCGTTTGCCCATAGTCCTTCGCCAGTGCGAGCCGTGCGAGCCGCTCGCCGGGCGTCACCTTGTCCTTGGGGTGGATGTCATTCTCCTCGCCCGCGTCGATCAGCACGGCCTCGCCCGTGCCGGGCAGCGCGAGCGCCAGGGTCTGGGCCTCGCGCAGTTCCGCCCAGGCACTTTCCCCGGGCTGCGCCTGCCGCGTCTGGCAACCGGCCAGTTGGCAGAAGTAGAAAGGAAAATTTCCTCGCCCCCACCGCGCGCGCCAGTCCTCGATCAGCCGCGGGAACGTCGTCCGGTACTGCCAGGCACGGCTTGTGTTCGCCTCGCCCTGGTACCAGATCACACCCCGCAGGGCGCACGGCACGAGCGGTGCAATCATGCCGTTGTAGAGAAAGCCTGCCACCTCCTGGGGCGGGCGGGTCGTGGGCGGCTTGGCCGGTGGTTCCTGCCCGGGCGAGAGCGCGGGCAGGGCGAACTCTGCCTTGCCCAGCCATGGACCCGCCAGCGGGAGGCTGCCGTCCTGGTGGTCGGCGCGGAACGCCGCCGGGCCGGGCACGATCCCCGCGCCGCCGACGGGTTGAAAGATGCGCAGGACCAGCACGTTGTCGCCGGCGAGCACGTCCGCGCCGCGGGCCCGGTAATGCGTGCTCACTCCACCGTACTCGTTAGACCCGAGCTTCTTGCCGTTCCAGTACACCTCCACCCCGCCGTGGATATCTCCCAGGTACAGGTCCACGCCGCGTCCCGCGCCTCCTTCCGCCAGCGTGACGATCCGTTGCACCCACGCCGCCCCCGCGTCGGGTAGGCCCGCGTCGGCGAAGGTCCCGGGCAGGGTCAGCGTTTTCCACCCGGTGCCCGGCCCGGCCCGGTCGGTGAATGGTGTTGGATCGTTCCGGGGATGGTCCTGGTGCCCGGTCTGGACCAGCCAGGCATGGTAGGCGGTCTTGAACTGCTCAAAGTCGGCGTATTCGCGCTGTGCCTTCTCGGCTGCCTCTTGCAACGCCGGGTCGGTGGCGAAGCCCTCCACGCTGGTCCAGGCCTCCGCGGGCGTGCCATCCCAGGACGCGTGGATCAGGCCGACCGGCGCGTGCGTCGCCATCTGGATTTTCTTGCCGAAGTAGTAGCCGACCGCCGTGAATAACCTGGAGGTTTTCGGCCCCGCGACCGTCCACTTGCCTTTGATCGTCTCCAGCGGAGAGAGTGCGGAGGCTTTTTCCACAAGGAACTGCCGCAGCCGCGGATTTGCCGAGCGCGCGGCCTCCGCCGCGCCGTCTTTGCTGTTCGCCAGCGCGAGTTCCATGTTCGACTGTCCCGAGCAGAGCCACACCTCGCCCACGAGCACGTCCGCGGCCACGGCGCGGCCGTGGGCACCCTCGGCCATCAGCTCGAACGGGCCGGGGCCGACGTGGCGCAGGTCGAGCACCACGCTCCACTTGCCGGCGGCGTCCGCTGTGGCCATCCCCCGGACCGCGCCCGCCCCGAGTCGCACGCTTACAGCCGCCCCGGGCGTCGCCCGGCCCCAGATTGGGCCCTGGGCGGGCGGCGGGGGCCTGGCGCGCCAACGCGCCTCCGGGGGCCGCGGGGGGGGGCTAATGCCGCGCGCGGCCGACTGACCGCATCAGCCGTCATCAAGAGAGGAGCGAGCATGCACGCGATCAACATTCCGC
>CALMAQ010000316.1 GCA_937859745.1 uncultured Verrucomicrobiota bacterium
GGTGGGCGCGACCACTTGGGGGGGGGTGTTTTTGTAATGCCCCCCGCGGCGGTCAAAACCCGCCCGCTTCCGGGAGCCTTACCTGCGCTTGGTGGACGAACTCGCCCGGCGCGGCTGGATGCCGGAGCACGTGGCGCAACATGCACGGGAGAGGGGGAACCAGTGACCCGCCTCGTTCTCGTTCGTCACGGCGCGACGGTCTGGCACGCGGAGAACCGCTATGCCGGTAGCACGGACGTGGCGTTGGATGCCAGTGGGCACGCCCAGGCCGAGCGTCTGGCCGGTTGGGCTCCCCAGGCCGGGCTGACGGCGATCTGGTGTTCCCCCTTGAGCCGGGCACGGGCCACTGCCAAGCCTGCGGCCCACGCCACTGGCCTGGAGTTACAGATCGACACCCGGCTGCGCGAACTGGACTTCGGCCAGATCGAAGGCAAGACTATCGCGGAAGCCGAGCAACTTTTTCCCGACGAGATCCGGCGCTTCAAAGCAGATCCCGTTTCGTTCCCGATGCCCGGTGGCGAGGACCCGCACGAGGCCGCACGCCGCGCGCAGGCCGCGTTGCGTGACATCGCCGCGGCGCGTTCGGGTGAACGGGTACTCGTGGTCGCCCACAATACGCTCATCCGCCTGACCCTGTGCAGCCTGCTCGGCATCCCATTACCGACGTACCGCACCGTTTTTCCCGCGGTGCGGAATGGCGCGCTTACAGAACTCGCCATGGACGGGCAAAAAGTTTCCCTCTTGCAGTACAACACGCCTCTTTCCTCTTAAAAACATCCCCGCTGTCTGCCCATCCAATTTCTTCCCTTCCACATGAGCACACGTATTCTCGTCGCCGGTGATCAGTTCATCCTGCCCTCCATTTTTGCCGACGCCATCCGCGCCGAGGTAAAGGACCAGGACCTTGAATTTAACAATTACCAGTCGCCCTGGCCCGGGGTGCCCTTCGGCAACATCGGCGAAGTTACGGAAGCCTCTGGTTCAGAGGAAGAGGTGATCAAAGCGCTGCAAGGAGTCAGTATCTATGTCGCCAACCACTCGCCCTTGACGAAAAAAGTCCTTGAAGGAGCGCCCGATCTCCGGTTGGCGGTGATCGCCCGCGGAGGGCCGACAAACGCGAACGTCAAAGCCGCGACCGAGCATGGCGTGCTCGTTTGCAACGCTCCCGGCCGTAACGCGACGGCCACCGCGGAACACACCCTCAGCTTGATTCTCTCCGTCCTGCGCCGCATCCCTGAAACCGATGCTGCCCTGCACCAGGGCGAATGGCTGGGCAACTACTACGAGTACGATCAGAGCGGCTTGGAACTCGAAGGCTCAACCGCCGGACTCATCGGGTACGGTGCCATCGGCAGCCGCGTGGCTCGGATGCTCCATGGCTTCGGCTGTCATGTGCTGGTGTATGATCCCTACGTGACGGCCGACACCCTGGGCAACGCGGTGGAAAAGGTCGAGTTCTACGAACTGCTAGCGCGCTCACAAGTTGTCTCCTTGCACGCCAGGGCAACCGCCGAAAACAAGGGGATGATCGGTGCCCAGCAGATTGCCGCGATGCCCGCAGGATCGGTGCTCATTAACTGTGCGCGCGGTTCGCTGGTGCAGTACGACGCGGTATGCGACGCACTGGATAGCGGCCACCTTTGGGGAGCCGGATTCGACGTGTTCCCGGAGGAACCCGTGCCTGCGGATTCTCGTCTGTTGCGAACGCCACATATCGTGATGACGCCGCACATCGCGGGCGCGAGCAAACAGACCGCGCAAAAAGCAGCCAAGATCGCGGCGGAAGAGGTTCGGCGTTACCTCGGCGGGGAACCGTTGCGGAACTGCGCCAATCCGGAAGCAGCCAACCGGACGCGGTAAATCAAAAGACCGGTGGAAATGCCGGCGCTTTTACCGTCGGGTTGAGGTGGCCAGTACTTAGCTGCCTCCACCTAGCGTGTCCGCCAGGGAGCGCAGAATGAGCGAGCAGGAGGTGGCCCCTGCGTCGAGCGTGCCGCGTGAGCGTTCACCCAGACGACTTGCCCGGCCGAGCTTTGCCACCAAGTTGCGGGTGGATTCTTTGCCTTCCTCGGCGGCCATGATCATGCTCTGCAAGGCAGTGGTCAAATCCGGGTCCCCAGCGAGCGCCATTTTGTAGGCGTCGTAAGCCGGTAAAAGAGCATCCATCATGGTCTTGTCACCGACCTTCGCGCCGCCAAGATCCTGCATGATTTCAACCGCCGCCCCGAGCATTTTGCCGAAGGTGGCCTTGTCGATAAATTCCACCCCTTGGCACGCTCCTCCCATTTCATTGAAAAACGATCCATAAAGCGGGCCCATCGCGCCACCAATCTCGGTCAGTAGTACGTTGCCGATCATCTCCAAACCTTGACCAACAGTGACTTCCTGATTGCCGAGCACCTCGCGGGTGCGACGCGCACCCTTGCTCATATTGATGCCATGATCGCCGTCGCCAGTCGCGCCGTCGATCTCGGAAAGCATCGCGGCGTTGGATTCGATGGTGTTGATCAAACCGACCAGGACGGGGCGTCCTTGAGAGCAGGGATAAGTAGCCGCCATAAAGGGAGGGGGTTGTTCAGGGCGGAACTCAGGCGAGCTTGGATTGTGTCAATCCCATTGACTCGGCTTCGGCCATGATCAATTCTTTCAATTCGTCATCCACCTTCATCAGAGTGACGGTGATGCCCATCATCTCCAACGAGGTGAAATAGTTGCCCACATAGGCATGAGCCACCTTCAGCCCAGCTTCACCGAGAAGATCGTGGATTTTAGAATATGTGATGTATAGCTCCATCACTGGGGTCGCGCCTAGGCCGGAGACCAAGGCGACCAATTCGTCGCCGGAGTTGAAGGGGAGGTCCGGCAGAATGCGCTCCAAGCAGAGCCGGGCAATCTCATCCGCTGGTTTGAGGTCCATCACCGAGATACCCGGTTCGCCATGGTGCCCGATGCCCACTTCCATCTTGCCCGGCTCAATGTAGAAATTGGGCTTGCCCGCTGCGGGAATGGTGCAGGAAGTTAGACCCACCCCGATGCTGCGGGTGTGGTCGATGGCCTTCTGAGCTACCCGGATGACTTCCTCCAGGGGGGCTCCGGTGGCCGCCTTGGCCCCTGCGACCTTCCACATGAGCACCTCACCCGCGACGCCACGGCGTTTTTCGCGCTCACTCAAAGGGGCAGAAGCCACGTCGTCGTTGGCGATGACGGTTTCCACGCGGATGCCCGCCTTCTCAGCCATGCGGCGGGCGAGCTTCACGTTCATGTTGTCACCCGCGTAGTTGCCGTACAGGCATGCGACTCCCGCACCGCTATCAGCCGCTTTGAAGGCGTCGAAGAAAATCTGTGCCGAAGGAGAAGCGAACACTTCCCCGATGGCTACGGCATCGCACAAATTGCGACCCACGTAGCCGATGAACGCCGGTTTGTGGCCGCTGCCGCCGCCGGTAACAACGCCAACCTTGCCTTGCCTTGGAATACCAACGGCCTTGATCACCCGGGGATTTCCCGTTTTCTCCACGAGGTGAGGGTACGTCTTCACGAAACCTTCGATCATGTCTTCAACGACGAGTGCAGGATCATTGATAATGCGTTGCATGGGTGGCAAAAGGGAGAGGTGAGGGGGCTGGGCGTTATTATTTCGGGCTGTTGTACCGCTGATCGATTTCTTTCATTCGTTCCACCTTCGCGGTGGAACCACCGCCCAGAAAATTAGAGTTTAACCATGTGTCGACGAGTGACTTAGCCAGTTCCTCGCCGACAACCCTGGACCCGAGCGCCATGATCTGAGCGTCGTTGCTCTTTCGGGCACGCTCCGCTGAGTATTGATCATGGCAGACGGCAGCGCGCACGCCAGGAATTTTGTTGGCTGTGATGCACATGCCAATCCCTGTGCCGCACATGAGAATCGCGCGCTCGTGACGGCCAGCGGCTACGGCTTCGGCCACTTCTGCGGCCTTGTCAGGATAAAGGGATGGGGAGGTATCATGGACGCCGTAGTCCTGGACAGAAAGGCCGCGCTTTTCCAGGTGGGCGCGGATCGCTTGCTTGAGATGGTAGGCGGCTTCGTCGCAGCCAATCGCAATAGGTTTTTCTGTGAGGTCGTTCATGAATGGAAAATGAAAGTGATTGAGGTTGCCGTCCAAAGCAGGCTCGAGAAAATCCTATCGAAAGCAAGCCTGACGAAAGTGGGGGAATGCTGATGGCTTGACGGAACGAAACATCGATCATTGTCCCCACGCCAGAGTTTTTTGAGAAAAAGTTCTGGCGTTGAGCGAATGTTGCATTCATGGTCTTTGCACGAGCGAGATTGATCGGCTCGTTTCTCCCCGGTAGATAGGTTTGAACCCATCAGGTGCACTCACCCGAGTGCCACCGCTTGGCGCGCAGGTGAGAAGCGATTCTGCCCGTCACGTTCCCCCCCCTTGTCCCTGCCGGAACCGATGCCGCGAACCCCACGCGTCCCCGTGTCCACATGAACAACATGCACCCGCGTCTGTGTTATAAAACCGTTGTCCACGGTTGCCTGGGTCTATCTTGGGGCAAGCTCAAACCTTGCTGTTTCAACCGTTTTGACGTTGCACCCGGTCAACCGGCAATTCGGTCGATTCACCGAAGTGCATCATCAAGTAAGACAACATAAACCTAGCTAAGGGCACGTTCCCCATGATACCAAATTCACGATACAAACAATTATTTCAGGGCACCGTGGGACTTTTGTCCTCGGCTATGCTCCTGGCTCACCCGCCTGCTGCCTCGGCACAAGGCTTCGATTGGAAGCAAGCGTCGGGAACCACAATCCATGTGTCCCTCAACCAACATCCTTACGCGGAAGCGATCATCAAGCATCTGCCCGCGTTCAAGGATATGACGGGCATCGATGTGCAGTACGAGATTACCCCGGAGGAGAATTACTTTGACAAGGTCACCACCGCCTTGTCTTCCAGCAGCGGTAATCCGGACGTGTTCATGACGGGCATCTACCAGATGTGGGACTACGCCAGCGCCAAGCGCATGGAGCCCCTCGATCAGTTCCTGAACAACCCGGCGATGACAAGTCCAGACTACAACACCAGCGACATCTTCGAAGGAGTGTTTAACGGTGGCAAGTGGGACCTGAAGCCCGGTTCACCTTCCGGTACCGGCACGCTGTATTCCTTGCCGCTGGGCTTCGAGATGTACTCGCTCGGGTACAACAAAAAGTACTTTGATAGCAAAGGGATCGAGGTGCCGAAAACTTTCGGCGATCTCGTGGCCCTATCCAAGAAGCTCAAAGGCTGGAACGGACCTGGTTCCTATGGCATCGCGGTACGTGGCACGCGCAACTGGGCGACGATTCACCCCGGTTACATGTCGGTGTTCACAAACGCGGGTGCGAAGGACTTTTCCATCAAGGATGGCAAGCTGGTGTCTGAGCTGGCTGAGCCCGTCTCCGTGGACATCACCAAGCAGTACGCGACGATGATCCGTGACGGTGGCCCTCCCGGCTGGTCGAACTACACATGGTACCAGTGCGGCGCTGACTTCGGCGCGGGCAAGGCGGCCATGCTGCTCGATGCGGACAGTCTCGGCTACTTTACCGCCGCGCCCGGTGCCGCCAAAGAGTCCAGTAACCTGGCGTTCGCGCCCATCCCTGTGTTGAAGGAAGGCACGGAGCCGACGCCCAACCAGTGGGTGTGGCAGTTGGGCATGAACAGCAGCTCAAAGGACAAGAAGGCCGCTTGGCTCTTCATCCAGTACTTCACTGGACCCGATCATGTGAAATGGGCGGCTCTCAATGCCAAGCTCGTTGATCCCCCTCGTCAGTCCGCTTGGGCGCAGCCGGAATTCAAGCAGAAGCTGTCCGCTATCCCGGGCTTCTACGAAACTTTCCAGGCTCAAATCAAGAACACGAGCGTGAAGTTTACCCCGCAGCCCTTCTTCATCCAGTCCACCACGGAGTGGGCGGCAGCGCTGCAAAAAATCGTGCTCTCGGGAGCAGACCCAGATAAGACGATGAAAGACTTGTCCAAGCGGATCGACAAGGACACGTCCAAGTTGAAGCTGAACTAATTCTCGCTGGCCGTTAGAACATCATGGAATCCGGGTGGGAGAGCATCTCCCACCCGGATCACCCGATGCATGAATGGTTTCCGTCGCATGAACATCGAACACGCCGGTCGCGATCTCTGATCAGCGCCACTCATCACACGAAAGAGGCTCCCCATGAGCATTGCATTGCCGAACACGGAGAGAACAGCCGCCCTTGCGACAAACTCCGCGGGCTCCCCGTCGCCATTCGCTCCTTCCGGCGCGGAATTATCTGCGGCCGCCCGCCGTTATGCTCGCCGCAAAGCCATGCGTCCTTATTTGGTGCTGGCTCCGGCCTTTTTGCTGACCATAGGCATCTTGTTCCCATTTTTCGTCGCCATCTATTATGCGTTCACCGATTACTCGTTGCGGAGTTCGGAATATTCGATGGTAGGCATCAGCAATTTCAAAGACACGCTGACCAGCGAAGACTTCTGGCACTCGGCGATTGTGACAGTGAAGTACGCGGTTTATGCCACCGGCGTGGAGATGCTTTTGGGTTTAGGCATTGCCCTGCTGTTAAACAAGGACAGCATCCTCTCGAAGTTCCTGCGGTTGGTGCTGATTTTTCCGCTGATGATTGCTCCGGTGATCGGTGCCCTCATCTGGCAGTTGTTAACCAACCCGTCGGTTGGCCTGTTGCGATTGCCCCTCGCATGGATTGGCCTGGGAGAGTTTCGTTGGAGTGCCGATCCTGACTATGCTCTTTTCAGCATCGTGCTGGTGGATGTTTGGATCTACACTCCCTTCATCATCATCCTTGTATCGGCCGGCCTCCGCTCCCTGCCGAAGTCACCCTACGAAGCCGCGTTGATTGATGGGGGTTCTGCGTGGTTCGTGTTCAAGAACCTCACCTTGCCCATGCTCTCGCCGGTAATCTTGATCGCTCTGGTATTTCGCTTCATGACCTCCTTACAGGAGTTTGGCATCATCTTCGCGCTAACCAAAGGCGGTCCGGGTGATCGCACGATGAACTTGGCGGTACAATCGTACAACGAGGCATTCCCGTTCTATAATCTCAGTGGTGCGATCCCCACTCTGCTCTTGCTCTGGGCATTGATCTACGCGGTTTGTTTTGTCTTGATCGGCTTCTGGCGCAAGGCTCAAAAAACGGCTTCGGGTGCGGCATAGAACCAACTTTTCCTCCCCATGAACGACACCAAAACCAACGGCCCCAAAATTCTGGAGGCCATCGGCCGCAATGGACTCCTGCTCTGCTACGCGCTGTTTGCGTTATTTCCGCTCCTCTGGATGCTGATCCTGTCCTTCAAACCGGACAGTGAGATGTTCGGAAGTCCATTCGTGTTCCATCCGACGTTGGATAATTTTCGGGCGGTTTTAGGTCAAAGCGACTTTTTAGGTGCTCTGGTGCATAACCTAGTCATCAGTGTACTGGCAGTTTGTTTGTCGCTGATCGTGGGAGTACCGGCGGCTTACGCGTTGGCACGGTTCCAGTTTAAGGGCCGTGAGGATATTGCCTTCACGTTTTTGTCTTTTCGGTTCGCTCCAGAGATTCTTGTCATCATTCCGCTCTATCTAATTTACCAGAAGCTCGGCTTGATCGACTCCTATACCGGTCTGATTTGGGTGTATCAATTGATCAGTCTGCCGCTACTGATCTGGATCTTGCGCGGTTTCTTCGAGGATATTTCGCCGGATATCGAATCTGCTGCACAACTCGATGGCTATACCTGGTGGCAGGTATTCTTCAAGGTGTTGCTGCCACTCATCCGGCCAGGGTTGGTGGCGGCGGCCTTGCTCTGCTTCATCTTCTGCTGGAACTCGTTCACCTTCGCGCTTCAACTCGGCGGAGGACGGACGCAGACATCTACGGTTGCCATGATGCGTTTCCTTGCTTCGGACACGGTGCATTATGGCTGGGTGGCAGCGGCGGCATTGATCTCCGCATTGCCGGAGGTCATCTTGGCGATCCTCATCCAGAAACATCTCGTCCGCGGACTTTCGTTTGGCGCTGTGAAAGGCTGAAACCACTCCCCCAATGGCAAGCGTTGAATTATCCGGTTTGACGAGGCATTACGGCAAACGGGTAGGAGTAAAGAACCTCTCGCTGCAAATCGCCGACAAGGAATTTGTCGCAATTTTTGGCCCGGCGGGTGCTGGTAAGACAACCACACTCAATCTGATTGCCGGGATCGTCACTCCTGAAAACGGCAATGTCCGTATCGCGGACCAGGATATCGGGGGGTTGGAACCGGCTGAGCGGAACGTCGCCATGGTGTTCGAGAGCTATGCGCTCTATCCCCAACTCACCGTGTACGAGAACATGGCGTTTCCGCTGCGTAGCCCAAAATTCAAGTTGCCCGAGAGCGAGGTGCACGAACGGGTGACCCACTACGCCAAGGTGATGAAGATTGATCACCTGATCGACCGCCCCATCCAAGCTTTGAGCAACGGCCAGCGTCAACGCACGGCCCTTGGCCGGGCGTTGGTGCGCAAGCCGAACGTATTTCTGATGGATGAACCTCTCAGCCACCTGGATGCCAAGCTGCGCCATTCCATGCGGGCGGAGTTGAAGGAAATGCGCCAGCAACTCGGAACGACCACGATTTACGTGACTCACGACTACTTGGAGGCCATGAGCTTGGGTGACCGGATCGTCATTCTGGACGGCGGCAGCATCTTGCAGGTGGGTACTCCCGACGAAGTCTACTTCCGACCCGCGAGCGCCCGCGTCGCAAGTCTATTCGGCGATCCGGAAATCAATCTAGTGGAGGGGCGTGTGACGGCTGACCAAGCAGGTGGGCTCACCGCAGAACTGTTTGGCGGTGCCTTTAGAATCCCTCTGCTTAGCGTGGAGCTATCCCGCGCCCTGCCGCGCGATGGAAAATCTGGAGCCAGAGAGCGGCGCTTCACGATCGGTTTTCGGCCTGCTGACGTCACGGTGGAGCACCGCTATGGAGACGACGCAGCGGGTACCGGGGCCGCCGGCACGGTTTACAGCTTTGAACCCTTGGGAACAAAATGTGTGGTGACGATGACCGCGCCAGACGGTGCACGCGTGCGAGCGTTGGTGCCCGGCCGCAAACAATTCCGGCCAGACGAACAAATTCGCTTCAACATCCGGTCCCAAGACCTCATCTTTTTCGATGCGGGAACGGGTGACTACATCACACGCTCCAGCCCTTTGATGGAGGACTCAATCCATGGCTGAACTTACCTTCCGCAACGTCGTCAAGCAGTACAGTCCCACCACTCCGCGCGCGGTGGATAACGTGAACCTTGAAGTTCATGACGGCGAGTTCACGGCTCTGCTGGGTCCGTCTGGCTGTGGGAAATCCACTTCGCTCCGGATGATCGCCGGGCTGGAAAGCGTGACCAGCGGTGAGATCATCATTGGCGGCAAGGTCATCAACAATGTCCACCCGAAAGACCGGGGCGTCGGGTTGGCGTTTGAGAATTATGCGCTGTACCCTCCACTCAAGATTCGTGACAACTTGGCCTTCAACTTGCGGGCCCACGGCGTTGCCGAGCCGGAGGTGCAGAGCAGGGTCACGGAAATTTCCAAGTACCTGCACATCTCCGAACTGCTCGACCTCAAGCCTGCAGCGCTGAGCAGTGGCCAGAAACAAAGGGTCAACATCGCCCGGGCGCTGATTCGGCGGCCAGCGGTGTTGTTGCTGGACGAACCGCTCAGCCATTTGGACGCTGCCTTGCGCGTGCAAATGCGTACCGAAATCAAGCGCCTCCACATCGAACAGCGCTTCACCACGGTGATCGTCACCCACGACCAATTGGAAGCGATGGCGCTAGCCGATCGGATCGCCGTGCTCAACGACGGCAAGCTCCAGCAATTTGACACGCCGTTGGAGGTATTCAACCATCCGGCCAACGAGTTTGTCGCCGGATTTTTGGGCGAGCCGCCGATGAACATTTTTTCGGTCGAGCGCGATGCACAGGACCGTTGGCACCTGCCTGGGACCGCATTCGCCCTGCCGATGAGCGATCACGTTAGAACGCTGAGTGGGAAACGCGACAAAGTAAAGCTTGGCGTGCGTCCCTGGGGTATTGAGGTGGCGCGCAACGCTACGCCCGGTTCCGTGTCAGGTACGGTTTCGGTCGTGGAAGACTTGGGTGACGAGACACGTGTCGGCGTGCGCTTCGGCGAGGTACTCGTGATGGCGAGCGTCCCACTGACGAAGCAGTACAAGTCGGGCTCACTCGTCCAGCTTTCCTTCAGTGATGAAGACCTTAACTTGTTCGATATCCAAACAGGAGACCGTTTGACTGCATAGAGAATTCCACGTTTGCGAGAGCGTTAGCGACCCTATTTCAACGAACCTACTGACATGAGCACCACCACCGAAATTCCTACGCGCAGCACCGCTTCAGTCCCCGCCGTT
>CALMAQ010000317.1 GCA_937859745.1 uncultured Verrucomicrobiota bacterium
CTTCAGGCAAAAAGCGTCTCGACCGCCACGGGTTCACCCGTGACGCCCACCGCTTCGATGGTCTCTCCACGCCGGTACGTGCGCCTTTCCAGGTACGCGCCCGCCTCCGGCCGACGGTAGACCTCTACCTGCCTGGCTTCGGCCAGCACGATCCAGTACTCGCCCACGCCCGCCTCGGCGTAGAGGGCGGCTTTCTCGCGGTCGGCGGCGAGGCTGGTCACGGCCACTTCCACGATCAGCTCCGCCGTCGTCGGGTGAACGAGGCGGAAATCCTTTTCCTCGCCACGCACCACGGCCACGTCCGGTTCCGGCACTGAGTCGGCCAACAACAAGGACGCTTCTTGCCGCACGACATGACCGGGGCGGGCCGTCTGCTGGAAGAAGTCATAAAGCGCCTTGACCAGGTAGTTGTGCAGCGGCGTTTTCATCTCCTTGTCCACGACGACCCCGCGGATCAACTCCGCATGCTCAAAACCCGGCTGATCTTCGGCCAGCGCGCGAAAGTCGGCCACCGTCCAGCGGTGGACCTGGGCGCGAATTTCGGGCACGTCGAGGATGGCGTTCATGCCCGCATTTCTACACCCGCGCCGTCGCCTTGGAAAGTCCTGTCAAACGGGGAGCAATCAGACAGGCATCTTTCTCTTTGCTGTGTTGCTCTTGCGGCAAACACGCCCGTCCCCTTTTCTGCCGATGGAAAAAGGAACAGCTTTCTCATGTGTCGGCCCTAGCAATTTGCGGTCGATCAATGACCGACCGCGCGTAGGGAAAGCAGCAGAGCATTAAGGTCGGCGTATCCAGCAGGCAGTTCAGGCAACTGGCTGCGCTCGGCGGCAGCTTCAAGTTCACCCATTAGGCGGTGGAACTCGCCCTCGTGGAAAGCGATATCGTCGTCCGCCAAGATGCCCTGCTCCGCACCAGCGCGCTTGCGGGCCACCAACTCCTCGACATGGCGCAGGTGAAACTCCCCTTCGTTGAGCGTCACGAGGTTGGCCTCGACCTCGCCGACGTGCATCAAGTGAATACCCGTCAACAGCACCCGGTACACGTAGAGCAGGGGTTTGACCCGGCGGGGGTGATCTTTCTCGAAGAGTTTCCACTGGTTCTGTGCGAATCCCTGGTAGTGGTGAACATGGTGCCGGGTGATGCACCTCCGGGCGATGTCACGCAACGTTTCGAACTGCGGCTGCATTGCGTGAACCACCAGCGGTGAGAATATTTGTTCGAGCACGTAGCCGTTTTTTTTTAGCATGAGCCGGAAGAATTTGCGTGCGTCGTGGGTGACCAGGTCCACTTCCAGACCGCCGATGATTTGTTCGTGGGTCAACGTTTCGTCAGTGACCTCCAGGCCCAGGAGCTTGTCGGACGGCAGCAGGTGCACGCCACGCAGGTCGAAATCGCTGTCAGTGGAGGGAAAGCCGTAGAGGTGCGCGCCACTGATCGTAGCAAATAGCAGCGAGTACGGGTGCGCGGCCACGACGCTTTGCAGGCGCGGGTCGCTAGTGGGATCGTCCGGGTTCATAGGCGGGTACGGCGCGCGCGCAACAAGAAGTCGTTCGCAGCGACGTAGTCAGGCCGCTCGGGCAAGCTCGAATGGGCAAAGGCCGTGTCGAAGCGCGCGTGGAGGTCCAGACGCAGGCGGTTAGTTTCCGCCCAGGAAAGTTCCCCGCGCTTGATGGCAAGCAGTTCGGTGCGGATTTCCTCGGGTACCCGGACGATGAGTTCACCGGTTTCCAGAGCCGTGATCCCGGAACGCAGGAGCCGGATCAGGTGCATGGCGTGTTTTTGTTTGATTTCGCCCTTAGCGCGCAGGTCTTGCTCCAACTTCTTAAACTGACTCAAGACATACCCGTTGTATGTCTTGTAGATCAGCTTGGACACGAATATTCCACGCATGGCGAGGAGGTCCTGCGCCAGCGACTCGGCGTGCTCGACCAGCGGCGTGTGCAGGCACTCCAAAATGTTCGGGTTAGCCTTGAGCGCCATGACGAGGAACTTCTGCAACTCCCAATAGCACTCTTGGTTTTCTTGATCTTCCAACTGCTCGGGCGCACCGAACAAGCTCCAGTGCAGGTCTGCAGGCGGCAGATAAATCCCGCGCCGGTCGGTGTCGGAACTCTCGTCATCCAGCCCGTAGGCACGCGAGCCGACCACGCAAGCGTAGATGATGCAAGGGCGTAGTTCCACCATGCTCTCCGCGCGCTCTGCCACTGTGTCGATTTCCTCGCCGCAGTGCTCTTTGAGGATGGAAAGCTCCTGACGATGCAAAGCGGCCTCCTTGCCATCGGTAAAGCGCACAAGGTAAGCATGTGCTGCGTCTGTAGGCACTTGGAACACCACGCCAACCGAGCCAACCGGCTTTTTCTCCGCGTTGTGGAAACACCGGACCTCAGCGCGAGTAACAACGCGGGTACCATTTGGTAGAAAAAGCTTCATGGCAGCAGCGTTTTCGAAGGGCGGCAACATCAGGTTGGCTCGCTCAAAAATCAAAATCGCACCGAGCATAGTCTAGATCGGTTCGAAATCCCGCTGTGTCGGTCGCGCGGTCGCGTCCTCTACCCCCATCCCCCTTCACAGCAAATGGGAAAAAGGGGACAGGCATGGACGGTACTACAGATCGGGACATTGATCAGTAAACTTTTTGAGATGACCCAGAAAAGAGAGTCGGAACACGATACTTCGCAAGCATCTGCATGCAAGTAAGATGCGCTCCAAAGATTTGTGTTGGTTTCAGCAACGATTCCGCTGCGACTTCACTAATCAATGTCCCGGTCTGTAAGATAAGCCGTTTTAGAAAAAGATGGGCGTTGATTCTTAGGGTGTTACGCAAGATTGAGCCCGAAAAACTGGCTTATCTTAGTGCCACTTGGGACAGCCATGTTTTTCAACGTAACTGTACACCCGTCCTCTTTATCAACGCTCGGAAAGTCCTAGCCTTCTCTTCTATCATCGAGTTTGCGCGCATCCGCCGTCTACCGCACCCGCACCTGCCCGGTCAACACCTCGGGATGACGAGCGGCGATGTCCAAGAGTTTCAAGGCAGCCCCGCTGGGTTTGCGCTGGCTGTTTTCCCAACTGATGACCGTGGTCACTGGCACGTTGAGCAGGCCAGCGAACACCGCCTGGCTTACCCCGAGACCATCGCGCACGGCGCGCACCTCCGCTGCGGTCCGCACGGGTAAAGGGGCTGGAACCGTGATGTCCGTCGTTCGCAGCGTGTGCGCCTTGCCGCGCGTGAGCGTGCCGACGAAGTCTGTCATGGCCTCGACCAGCGCAGCGCCGCTAAACGGCGGGAGGGTGGCAGCCGCGGTGTCCGGGGCCTTTGCTTTGCGGGTAGCTTTCTTCATGGGATCAAGTGTTGGTTGGCTTTGATGGCTTCCGCCACTTCACGGAGCGTCTTCTTTTCGGCAGGGGAAAGGTCGGTCTGGGCGCTCTTGGCGTAGAGATAAACAAGCACGATCACCGGACGGACCGGCAGAAGCAGGTAGATGCAGCGTGCCCCGCCGCTCTTGCCTCGACCCGCCAGCTTGACGCGCACCTTCCGCAGGCCGCCCGTGCCCTGGATGACCGCACCTGCCTCGGGCTGTTCGGACAGCGTGTTTTGCAGGGCGCGCAAAGATTCGTCGCCAATCGCTTGAATCTGAGCGGTGAAGGCGGAAGTTTCAACAAAGCGCATCCGGAGCACGGCTAAATATTATACTTTGTATAATAATTTGGCAAGTAAGAACGACGCGGTGCAGGTGCCGGTTCATCCGAAGTTCATCCGGTCACGGACGAAGGATGGGGCAGGATAGGATGCGGTTTGGACACATGGCTCGTCCAGGTAGGAGCTTGACGTGAACCGGAAAACGGCACCCGGGACGCTGCGGGCCAAGCGGGAACAAACGAGCATTAAGTGGTGGCAAGTCTCATCGTACAACACGCCCACACAGCAGTCAGCCTTGGGGACACAGGTTGCTTCCACGCTTCACAGTAATTGGTAGGGATCGACATCCACCGCCGTGGTCACGTCCACGGGCATCTGGAGCTTGGCCAGGACGGCCTTGACGTGGCGGCTGAGCTTGAAGGCGGACCGCCCGCGCAGCAGCAGTTGGAAGCGGAACTGGCCCTTGAGCTTTTCCAGCGGAGCGGGTACGGGGTCGCCCAGCGACACGCCTTCGGGCAGGTTCTCGCCCAGGCGGCGCGCGAGGGTTTCCGCCGTGAACCGGCCGCGCTCCTGGTGCGCGCAACGCAGGGTGATGAGCACCAGATGCACGAACGGGGGGAAGTGGCACTTGGAGCGGAAATCCATCTCCTGCTGCCAGTAGCCCTCGAAATCGTGGTGCCGGGCGAACTGGATCGACGGGCTGAACGGCGTGAAGCTCTGCACGAACACCTCGCCCTCCATCTCGCCGCGCCCGGCGCGCCCGGCCACCTGCGTCAGGAGCTGGAAGGTGCGCTCGCCCGCGCGGAAGTCGGGCAGGTGCAGGGCCAAGTCGGCGTTGATGATGCCCACCAGCGTCACATTGGGGAAGTGCAGTCCCTTGGCGATCATCTGCGTGCCGATGAGGATGTCGATCTTGCCCGCCTTGAAGGCGTGGAGCGTTTCGCGGAAGGCGTCCTTGCGCGCCATGGCGTCGGCGTCCATGCGCTTGATGACCGCCTTGGGGAACACCTTGCCGATGACATCCTCCACGCGCTCCGTGCCCAGCCCGGCCTGGCGGATGGCCGGGTCCTGGCATTGCGGGCAGCGCGAGAGCATCGCGCCCTGGTGGCCGCAGAGATGGCAAATGAGCCGGTTGGCCGAGCGGTGGTAGGTCAACGACACGCTGCACTCCGTGCAGCGGCAGACGTGGCCGCAACTCGGACACACCAGCGAGGTGGCGAACCCGCGGCGGTTGAGGAAGAGGATCGTCTGCTCCTTCTTGAGCAGCCGCGCGTCGATGGCGCTCCGCAGCTTCTCGGAGAGCACCAGCGGGCTGCCCTTGGGATGGCGCTGGGATTCCTGACGCAGGTCCACCACGCGGATGAGCGGCATCTTGCGGTCGTCCACGCGCACCGTCAGGCAGGCCAGGTCGTACTTGCCCGTGGTGGCGTTGTGGTAGCTCTCGATGGAGGGGGTGGCGCTGCCGAGGATCACGGCGCAGCCTTCCATGCGCGCGCGCAAAACGGCCACGTCGCGCGCCTGGTAGCGGGGGGCCTCCTCCTGCTTGTAGGAGGTCTCGTGCTCCTCGTCCACGACGATCAGGCCCAGGTTGGCGAGCGGGGCGAAGACCGCGCTGCGCGCCCCGATGACGATGCGCGCCTTGCCGCCGTGGATCTTGTGCCATTCGTCGTGCCGCTCGCCGTCGGAGAGGTGGCTGTGCAGCACGGCGACCTGCTCCTGGGTCTGCGCGAAGCGGCTCTTGAAACGCTCCACGGTCTGCGGGGTCAGGGAGATTTCCGGCACGAGCACGAGCGCGGTCTGCCCGCGTTCCAGCGCGTGGGCGATGCCCTGGAGGTAGACTTCCGTCTTGCCGCTGCCGGTGACGCCGAAGAGGAGCACGGGCTTCTTCTCCGCCGCCGGGGCGTCCAGCGCGCGGCGCAGGATCGTCATACACTCCTCCTGCTCGGGGGTGAGCGTCTGCTTGTCGTTGGCGAGGAAAATCTCCTTGTCGTAGGGGTCGCGCTCGACGGCCGTGGAGGCAGTTTCCACGAAACCCGCTTTCACGAGGGCCTGCACGGTCTGGTGCGTCGCGCCGCACGCCTTCGACAGCGAGGCCACCGGCAGTGGCGCGGCGGCCTCGACCAGCGCGCGCAACACCTCAGCCTGGCGGGGCGCGCGTTTCTCCAGCGCGGCCAGTTCCTCGGGCGGGGGCGACTTGACCAGACGGGCAAAGAGTTGCTTCTTGTGGTCCACCTCCGCCGCGCGGATGACCTGCGGCAGGACGCTGCGCATCGCGGTCTCTACCGGGCAGCAGTAGTAATCCGCCATCCAGCGGGCCAGCTCGATCAGCACGGGGCTGATGATGGGCCGTTCGCCGATCACGGCGTCCAGCGGGCGCAGGCTCGCCTCGGGCACCGGGGATTCGTCGGGCAGATCGACCACCGTCCCCAGGGCGGCGCGCTGCCGGAAGGGCAGGCGGACCCGGCTGCCCACCTGGATGCGCCCGCCCAGACCCGGCGGGATGAGGTAGTCGAACTCCCGGTCCGCCGAGCGGTCCACGATCACACGGGCGAAACGGGCGGTTTGCATGGGAACGGAGGGGACGGCCGATGAAAGAGGAGAGCGTTCAATCTATCAGGTTTTCCCGAAAAAGCCCGGGCGGACGCGCAATGGCGGCTTTCCACTCGGAGCGGTCCATGGTACGATCCCGCCCATGTTCCGTTCGGTCCGAGGATTCATTCTCAAGGGCGCGCTGCTGCTGGGCGCCGTGGTGGTCTTCGCGCTGGGCTGGACGGTGCTCCGGTCGCCGGACCCGGAGTATGTCGCCTACGAGACGCTTTTCAGCGGCCGGTTCCACCGCTACGACGCGATCATCCAGGAGGAGGCCGCCAAGCGCGGCATGGACCCGATGGTCGTCAAGGCCGTCGTGTGGCGCGAGAGCCGCTTCCAGGCCGGGAAGGTGGGGTTGGACGGCGAGCGCGGCCTGATGCAAATCACCGAGGCGGCGGCGAAGGACTGGGCCAAGAGCGAAAAGATGACGAGCTTCGTGCCCAGCGACCTCTTCGACCCCAAGGTCAACATCCAGGCCGGGAGCTGGCTGCTCGCCCGCGCCCTACACCGCTACGAGAGCCGCGACAACCCGCTGCCCTTCGCCCTGGCCGAGTACAACGCGGGCCGCAGCCGGGTCACGAAATGGACGGGCGAAAAAAACGCCCCGGAAGGCAGCCTGCCCACCGCGGGCAGCCGGGAACTCGTGGCGAACATCGACATCGCCAGCACGAAGAACTACATCCAGACGGTGCAGGACCGCGTGCAGTTCTACCACCAGCGCGGACGGCTCTAGGACCGGGCGGTCACGGCGCGGGGGCCGACGAGAGCACCTTCGGCTCGGAGAAGCCCTTGGCCTGGCTGTAAGTGACCTGCGCGACCGTGCGGCGCGAGGGCTGCGACGGCCAACCCTGGCGGATGGTCTCGGCGACGTAGGCATCGATCCCTTCCTTCCCGCTGCTGCGCGTGAATGCGACGTTGGCCACGGCACCCTGGGCGTCGGTGGTGACCTCGACGACCATGACCCGCGTCCGGTTGTCGGTGGTGGTCGGACGCGCCTGCGACTTGTCCATGTGGGCCCCCGTGCCGATGGTGCGGAAGTACCCGCAGCCCGCGCTGCCGACGGCCAGCGCGAGGCACGCGGCGAGGAGGAAGGGACGGGCGAGGGGAGGAAGGAGGCGGCGCGGGTTCACGGAGGGAGGGACGAAAAATGGCGGCGCGGCGGTCAGATGTCGAAGGACCAGTCGCCGTGGGGCAGCTCGGCCGACGACGGCTTACCTTTTTTCGGCAGAATCTTCAACTGCGTTTCCTCGTAGATCACCAGGGAGCCCGGCGGCACGCTGTGCATGAGGAACACGTTGCCGCCGATCGTGCTGCCCGCGCCGACGACCGTCTCGCCGCCGAGCACGGTCGAGTTGGGATAGATGGTGACGCCGTCCTCGACGCGCGGATGCCGCTGGCCGCCCTTGAGGATGTGGCCCTGGCCGTCCTTCTGGAAGCTCTTCGCCCCGAGCGTGACGCCGTGGTAGAGCTTGACGTGGCTGCCGAGGACGCACGTCTCGCCGATGACGACCCCGGTGCCGTGGTCGATGAAGAAGTAAGGGCCCAACTGGGCTCCCGGATGGATGTCGATGCCCGTGCGGGCGTGCGCCCACTCGGTCATCATGCGCGGAATGAGCGGGAGGTGCTTGCGGTAGAGCAGGTGGGCGAGCCGCTGGATGGCCACGGCTTCCACCGAAGGATAGGCGACGATGATCTCCTCGTAGCTCTGCGCGGCGGGGTCGCCCTCGTAGGCTGCCTCCACGTCGGTGCGGAGGATCTCACGCACGGGGTGGAGGTCTTCGAGAAACGTGATGACGTAGTCGGCGGCCAGTTCCCGGGGGCAGCCGCCGGGGACCTGCGTCCGCAGGCTCTTGCAGATTTCCTCGTTCAGGCGCTCCGCGATGTCCGCGACGCGCCCGGCGGTGATTTCCTGGAGTTCCGTGGACAAGATGGGCTTTTCATCGTGGAAACCCGGGAACAGGAGTTGCAGGAGGCCCTCGCAAATTGTGCCGATGGCCCGCTTGGAGGGCACGTTGACCACCTCGATGTTGTTGATACCGCCGACGTGTCGGTAGGAGTGCAACAGGCGGGCGGTCAGCCGCAGCAGGGTCTGGTCCATGATGGTCGGACTACTCTCGGATAGTTTCGCCGACGTTCAACCCCGGCCTTGCCGGGCGGTGGCGGTGCGCTTCAGGACGCGCCGTCGGCGCTCTCGCACAGGAGCGCCCGGCCCCGGTGGCCGGTCGCTTCCGTGTAGCGGCGGTCCAGCCCCGCCGCGATGTCCGCCGCGCGGGCGTGTTCGACGAGCGAGATCGTCGCGCCGCCGAAACCGCCGCCCGTGAGGCGCGAGCCGAACACGCCGGGAATCCGCCGGGCGAGGTCCACGAGGGCGTCGAGTTCCGGCGTGCTGTTCTCGAAGTTCAGGCGTGAGCTTTCGTGCGAGTCGAACATCAGCGCGCCGAACGCCGCGGCATCGCCCCGGCGCAGGAAACCGATGCCCGTCAGGACACGTTCGTCCTCGCCGACGATGTGGGCCGCGCGCCGGAACACGGTCGGGTCGAGGCGGTCGCGGGCGGCGGCGAGGGCGGCGGGGCTGACGTCGCGCAGGGCGCGCA
>CALMAQ010000318.1:0-1928 GCA_937859745.1 uncultured Verrucomicrobiota bacterium
GCGCACGCTGGCCTGCACGGGCGCGGCGTCGGCCATCGAGAACACGTAGGCGAGCAGTTCGCCCGTGCGCGCCGTCTTCCAGACGATCCCCAGGTCCGTCACCTGCACGAGCACCTGCGCGCCCGCGCGTCCGGTCTGCCCCCTGGTGGGGTGGGGCTGTTCGGCCTCGAGCAGGACGACCCCGTTGCGGTGGGCCCCCAGGATGTCGTCCCAGTGGAGCGACACGGTCGTGGGCTGGTCGGCCTCGGTCGAGCCCGGGACGACCTTCTCGTAGATGGCCTTGCCGGGAAACCGGTCGAAGTTGACCGGCCCGGCGATGAACGCACCCGTCTTGGGGTCGTGGTGGCTTTTCTGGTAGGCGATGAGCGCCTGCGCCGCCTGCTCGGGCGGCACGAGCTTGGCGCGCAGGCGCACCTCGGCGGCGTTGCGCGCGCTCAGGGCGAACTCGCGCCGCCCGGCGCTGAGCTGGTCCAGGTTGTAGTTGGTGAACGCGATCTGCGGCGTCTCGTGGACGAACTGGAGCGTCCGCTTCTCGTCGGAGGGCAGCGGGTAGAACTTGCCCGCCGCGGGGATGCCCGCGCGCACCGTCACCGTGTACGGCACGTCCGTCTCGAAGTCGCCGGAGATTTCCACCGCCGGGTCATTGACCTGGTAGTACCCAGGCGCTTGGGCCGAGAACTTCAGGTTGGCTAGCGCGGGCGACACGCGGACCCATTGGTCCACGTTCTCGCTCGTCACGCTCTTGTCGAGCTTCTTGGAGAAGGCGATGGTCAACCGCCGGTGCTTCGCACCGTCGTTTTCGGCCTCGATCTTCTTGACCGTGAAAGGTTCCACGTCCCCGGCGGGGATCGCCACGGCGGCCGGGAGCCTTGCGCCGGGGTCCGTCCCGGCCAGCCCGGCGGCAACGACGAGCTTCCAGCCCTTGCCGGGCGGCAGCGGTTTGACGGGCGCGACGATCAACCGGTTGAGCGCCGTGGCCCTGGGCGCGGGATGATCCCCCGCCGCCGGGGCCTCGTGCGCGGCGTCGAAGAGTTCCCGCCAGGTCCGCCGGGGCGTCTTGTCGTCGAACGCGAACGACTTGTCATCCTGGGCGGGGGTGACCGTCACGGCGACCGCCGGACCACCCGTCGGGTTCTGGTAGGAAAGTGATTTTGCCACCTGCGCGGGATCGACGGCGGCGTTGAACAGGATTTGCACCCACGGGCCAGGGGTGCCCGCGTCGGGGTCGCCTTCCGGGGCCGTAACTTTCCCGCGCACCTCCAGCGCGGGAGTGTGGAACGTCCGGCGAAAATCCCCGCGCACCGGCTGGCCGTCGGCGTCCTTGAAGCCGGGCCGCAGCGCCACCTGGTACGTCGCGCCCAGGGGTGGGGCCTCCGAGGGCGTGAACACGCCGCCGCGCTGGCTGGTCCAGCGGAACGTGCCTGGCAGGGCGGGCGTGAACACCAGCGGCGATTCGGCGGCGGGCTGGCTGACCCGTTCCGCCGCGACCAGCGTGGACGACCCACGCAGCTCGAACGCCGTCGAGGGCGACAGCAGCGCGGCGTCGGCGTCCTCGGCGGTGTCGTTGCCACGCAGGATCAGTTCGGCCGTCGGAGCCGCGGGCGGTTCGCCACGCAGGGCGGCCGGGGAGAGAACCAGCGCCCCCGCCGCGAGCAGCGGCAGGAGCGCGAACAACGGACGCACCGAAAGGAGGCGGCGGTACATGGATGGAGGGGGATGAGGATGTAGCGGGGTCGATGGTATCGGACTCACGGGAGAGAGACAAGCCCAACCACCAGGAGTACGTCGTGGTGCGGCATGATCTTTCAGGAAAATCGTCGCGCCCCGAACAGCCGCGTAGCGGCGGTCGTCTCCGGGGTAGGGCTGGGCGTCCCGCCCGGCCGTAGCTTTGCTGGGTGGGCGTGCCGACCAAGCCGACAGTCACGGCC
>CALMAQ010000318.1:1938-3542 GCA_937859745.1 uncultured Verrucomicrobiota bacterium
GAGCGGCCGGCGGGGGGCCCCCCCCCCCCCCGGGGGGGCCCCCCCCCCCCCCCCCTACCCCGGAACAAAGGCCCAATCCAGGAACGACGGAAACTCCGGCCGCCAGCCCAGTGCCCGCAGGCGGCGGTTGCTCACCCGCTTGCTGGTCCAGCCGCGTTTGCGGTGGGTGTCCACCGGCCCGAACGGCGGCAGCGGGCGCGCGAACCGCTCCGCCAGCGCCGCGTGCAGCCCGAGCTGGGTCAGCGGCGTGTCGTCGGCCACGTTGTAGATTCCCGGCGGCGCATCCGGCTGCGCGAGGCGAAACAGCGCGCCCGCCGCGTCGTCGCGGTGGATCTGGTTGAGCCAGCGCGCGCCGTCGCCCTCGATGACGCTCTCCCCGGCCAGGAACTTGCGCCGCAGCGCCGAACGCCCCGGCCCGTAGATGCCCGCCAGCCGCGCGACCGTCCCGCCCGGGGCGGCCAGCACGAGGGCTTCCGTCTCGCGCAGGACGCGGCCCGTGTCGCGGTCGGGTTCGGCGGGGCTGTCTTCGTCCACCCACGCGCCGTCGGTCTGCGCGTAGACGCTCGTGCTGCCCGTGAACAGCAGCCGCGCCGCCGGGAACGCCGCGCGCAGGTTCCGCGCGCCTTCGAGGTACACGCGCCGGTATTGGTCCGCGCCGCCCCGGCTCGAGGACACGCAATCGACGATCACGTCCGGCACCGGCCCGCCCGGCAGCCCGCCGAGGGGCGCGGTGATGTCGTGCGCGGCGACCGGATAGGGCTTCTCCGCCCCCAACCGCGCGGCGGACTCCTCCGAGTGCGTCCAGCCTTCCACCCGCCACCCGGCGGCGTGGAAGCGGTCCGCCGCCGCCTCGCCCACGAACCCGCAACCGACGATGAGGACACTTGGCACCATCATGGCTTCGGCCTTTCCCGGTAGTACGCCGCCAGCCCGTCCGCCACCGCGTCGGCGTACTCGCGGAAGATGCTCCGGCGCGAGACGCCCGCGAACTCCCGCTCGCCCTCGTAGTCCCCGGCCTGCACGCGGGCGAACGCTTCCGGGCTGTTCATCACGTAGGGCTCGCAGTAAACCACCGGGCACTCGTAGAGCCGGTTCGCCAGCAGGTTGCGGCCCCAGACGTAGGGATTGTCGCTCACGCGCAGGGCGTTCTGGCCCGTGTACTCGTAGGCGGGCAGGCCCGTCGCCTTCGCCAGCGACGCGGCGACGCACCCGGCGAGCGGGATTTCCTCCCGCGCCGAACGGTCCAGTAGCTTGAGCAGCATTTCGAAACGTACGTCGGCCTTGGCGATCTCCTCCGGGCCGTAGCAGCCGTTGACGAGCAGGTGGAGATGGTTCTTGGGCACGAGCGCGGGCTTGGCCGGGTCGCCCCAGGCCTCGGCGTTGAAGTGCAGGCACACCACGAGGTCGGGCCGCAACGCGCCGTTGATGGTGTGCGCCCGCGCGCGGATTTCGGCGCGTGTGAAGAGCACGTCGCTCATCCAGGGGACCGAGAGCTGGCGCAGCGGGTCGGCGGGGCCGTCGAACGCCGCGCGCGGCTCCGCGACGCCGCCCTCCGCGAGCGCCTCCGTCACCTCGCGCAGGAGGCGGATGCGGTTCTCGACCGA
>CALMAQ010000319.1 GCA_937859745.1 uncultured Verrucomicrobiota bacterium
CGGCACGGCAACGGGGACAGGCGCGGGCTGCTTCGGCCCCCGTGGCCGCGACGGCCGCCGACCAGCGCATCCCGCTTTCCTCCATGCGCCGGACCATCGCGGACCGGCTCCTGCAAGCCAAGACCACCATCCCGCACTTCTACCTGCGCCTGGAACTGGATGCGGCCCCGCTGGCCCGGCTGCGCTCGGAGATCAACGAGGCCGAGGGTAAGGACGGCAACAAGTTCAGCGTGAACGACTTTATTCTCAAGGCGGTCGTGGCCGCGCTGAAGCGCCACCCGAAGGTCAACGCCTCGTTCCAGGGCGACGCCGTCGTGGAATTCGGCGCGGTGAACCTGGCCGTGGCGGTGGCCGTAGAGGACGGGCTGGTCACGCCCGTGATCCGCGACGCGGGCACCAAGTCGCTGCGCGACATCTCGCTGGCCGTCAAGGACATGGCTTCGCGGGCGCGGTCCAAAAAGCTCAAGCCCGACGAGTACCAGAATGGCACGTTCACGGTCTCGAACCTTGGGGCCTACGGGATCGAGAACTTCGACGCGATCATCAACCCGCCGCAGGCCGCCATCCTGAGCGTGGGCGCGCTGGTGAAAAAGCCCGTGGTCAACGCGGCGGGCGAGATCGTCGTCGGCCAGCGCGTCGCCATCGGCCTGAGTTGCGACCACCGGGTGGTGGACGGTGCCATCGGCGCGGAGTTCCTGGCCACCCTGCGTAAGCTGATCGAGAACCCGGTGCTGATGCTGATGTGAGTCTGCCCCGCCGCCGGGCGGGGCATTTGCACCGCCGCGCGGTGCCGCGCGCGCGATACTTTTTGACGCGCGCGGCCGGTTGCGGTCCGCCCTGATCCACGGCGTCGCCGGATGCCGCTCACGGCGGAACCAGCCACCATGATCTCCTTTCTATTTTCACCCCCAGCAACTCTCTGCAACGTTCACCGATCTTCCCATGGAAAAGCACCACATGACCACCCCACTCGCGCAGAACAAGCACCTGTTGCGCTGGATCGACAAGATGGCTGACCTCTGTCAGCCCGCCAACATTCACTGGGTTGATGGCTCGCAAGAGGAATATGACCGGCTCTGCGCGCAGATGGTCGACGCGGGCACGTTCATCAAGCTGAACGAGGAAAAGTGGCCCGGCTGCTTCTTGGCTCGCTCCGACGCGGGCGACGTGGCGCGCGTCGAGGACCGCACGTTCATCTGCTCGCTCTCGCAGGAGGGCGCGGGGCCCACGAACAACTGGGTCAACCCCTTCGAGATGCGCAAGAAGCTCAAGGGCCTGTTCAAGGGCTGCATGCAGGGCCGCACGATGTACGTGCTCGCCTTCAGCATGGGGCCGGTCGGCTCGCCCATGTCGCAGATCGGCGTGCAGTTGACCGATTCGGCCTACGCCGTGGTCAACATGCGGATCATGTCGCGCATCGGCAAGGCCGTGTTCGACCTGATCGACCAGGATTTCAAGCGTGTCGTGCCGTGCGTCCACACGGTCGGCGCGCCGCTCAAGAACGGTCAGAAAGACGTGTCCTGGCCGTGCAACCCGGAGAAGTACATCGTCCACTTCCCTGAATCGCGCGAGATCTGGAGCTACGGCTCGGGCTACGGCGGCAACGCGCTGCTGGGCAAGAAGTGCTTTGCCTTGCGGATCGCCTCGGCCATGGCGCGCGACGAGGGCTGGATGGCCGAGCACATGCTGATCCTGGGCGTCGAGAGCCCCGAGGGGAAGAAGGCCTACGTGGCGGCGGCGTTCCCGAGCGCGTGTGGCAAGACGAATTTTGCGATGCTCATCCCGCCACCGCACTTCCAGCAGCAGGGCTGGAAAGTGACGACCGTGGGCGACGACATCGCCTGGATCAAACCCGACGAGAGGGGCCGTCTGCGGGCGATCAACCCGGAGGCCGGGTTCTTCGGCGTGGCCCCGGGCACGGGTGACAAGACCAACCCGAACGCGATGGCCACGTTAAAAAAGAACACGATCTTCACCAACGTCGCGCTCACGCCGGACGGCGGCGTCTGGTGGGAGGGCATGACGGACACGCCGCCCGAGAAGGCCATCGACTGGCAGGGCAAGGAGTGGACGCCCGAGATCGGCAAGACGACCGGGGCCAAGGCCGCGCACCCCAACGCGCGCTTCACGGCCCCCGCCAGCCAGTGCCCGACGATGGACCCGGCCTGGGAAAGCCCGGAAGGCGTGCGGATCAGCGCGTTCATGTTCGGAGGCCGCCGGGCGACGACGATGCCGCTGGTCTACCAGGCGTTCAACTGGTCGAGCGGCGTCTACATCGGCGCGACCATGGGCTCGGAAATGACGGCTGCCGCGGCGGGCACCATCGGCAAGGTGCGGCGCGACCCGATGGCGATGCTGCCTTTCTGCGGCTACAACATGGGCGATTACTTCCGCCACTGGATGAGCATGCAGCGCAAGCTGACCGAGACGCCGCGCATCTTCCACGTCAACTGGTTCCGCAAGGACGCGGACGGCAAGTTCATCTGGCCGGGCTATTCGGAGAACATGCGCGTGCTGCAATGGGTGTTCAACCGCGTGATGGAAGGTGGCCGCGCCAAGGAGACGCCCATCGGCTGGGAGCCGCGGTACAAGGACATGGACTGGACCGGGATGGAGTTCTCCGAGCAGAAATTCGAGCAACTCCAGGCGTTCGATCCGAAAGCGTGGCGCGTCGAGTTGCTGGGCCAGGAGGAGCTTTTCTTGGACCTGCACAACGCGCTGCCCAAGGAGATGGTCTACGAGCGCGAGTTGCTGATTTGCCGGATGGGTTGAGGCGGGGTCCAATCAGCCGACGCGCTGTCGGCGGTCGTCACGGGTGGTAGGGACGCCTCTCCGAGGCGATCTCTGACCGTTTGGACGGAATGCTGCCATTCACCAGCAAGGCAGACAATTTGGGATCGCCTTGGAGAGGCGTCCCTACCACCCGTGACGATGCCGCTGGCGCGGTGGGACCTCAACTCCGAATCTCCGCGCTTTTGAAGCGCACGATGAAGCGGAAAATCTTCCGGTACTCGGAGTGGATTTGCCCCGTTTGCAGGTCCATCCGCAACGGTACCAGGCTGCGCTTGATGTCCACCGTCGCGTGGAAGCCGCGTTCGGAAAACACGTCGATGAGCATCGCCAGGGCCGTCGGGTCCTCGAACAACGGCTCCTCCGAGTTGATGTTGGCGATGCCCGAGAGCGCGTGGCGTACGATGATGGGCATCATGCGCCCTTCGATGAACGCGATCACCTTCCCGAACATCTCCGGGTGTTCCACCTCATAGCTGTCCAGCCGCCGGACGAGTTCCTGGCGCGCGTGGCGCACGATCTCGCTGGCCAGGGGCAGGCGGCGCAGGCGGTCGAAGGTCGGCGGGTCCAGCTCCAGCGAACTCTGGTACTCCAACTCGCGCACGATGTTGGCCTGTACCTCCGGGATCGTGGCCTGCGCGTTGATGAAGTGGTAGTTGAAAATCTGCTTGAGCGAGACCAGCGCGTCGTAGGTCTGCTCCTTGAAGACGCGGTAGCGGTTGCGCGCCAGGGTCGTGTCGTAATCGGTGGCCCGCTCCTCCCACGGCTCGCCCACGCCCGAGCGGGCGACCTCCTCGTTATGGGCCACGACCTCCTGGCCGCGTTTGAGCTGCCGCGCCACGCTCTCGGCCTCGTCCACGAAAAGCACCATGATGTGGAAGATCGGCTGCTTGAAGTAGACCGCCTCGGGCGTGCCCGCGAACTCCTGGCGCAGGGCGACCATCTCGTCGGACAACAGCTTGAGACATTCGACCTGCACCTCCGTGCGCGGGAAGCCATCGAGCAGCGCGCCGTTCCGCTGCTCGGGTTCCAGGAGCTTGCGGAAGAGGATGCCGACCACTTCCCGGTCGCCCACCATGCCGCCGCGCGCCTTGATGGCCTGGGCCTGCGGGGTGGCGAGGAGTTGGGACACGACGACCGGCGGCGCGTCGATGCCGCGCACCTTGCGGATGAAGTCCGAGTTGGTGCCCTTGCCCGCGCCGGGCGCGCCGCCGAGTAGGATCAACTCCTTGGGAAAGCGCAGCCGCGCGCGGCCGTGCTCCTGCTCCAGGTCCCGCCAGACGGCCCCGAAGATGAGCGCCGCATCCTTGATTTCCAGGTCGCCGCTTGCCTTGGGGACGGGGGGCGCGGGGTTCATGAG
>CALMAQ010000320.1 GCA_937859745.1 uncultured Verrucomicrobiota bacterium
CCACCGGGCCCCTCGCCGGGCGTGCGCCCGGACGGGCGCCAGCAGTTCGGCCAGCGGCAGGGGGCGGGGCAGGACTTCGCTCGCTCCCGCCTCGAAGAGGCGCAGCCGCGCCGCCGGGCATGGGTCCGCGCCCAGGCAGACGACGGGCAGGTGCTGCCAGTGGTCCTCGCAGCGGACGCGGCGGCAGAGGTCATCGGCCGCCAGGGTGCCGGGCAGCGAGGACTCCAGCAGCAGGAGGTCGGGCCGGGCGAAGGCCAGTCGCGCCAGCGCTTCGTGGCCGGAGGCGGCGGGGAGAACGTCGCAGCCTCCGGCTTCCAGGGCGGCGCGGAGCACGGCCAACCGTCCGGGCGAGCCGTCCACGAGCAAAACGAGCGGGCGTGTCTGTGGCGCGAACGCCCGCGAGGGAGTGAGGCGCGGGACGGGCAAGGGCTGGCACGCGGTGCGGGCCGCAGGAGAGAGGACGAGCATGGTGGCAGGAAAAAGGTTCACGCGCGCAGGAAGTGCCTGGCGGGTCGCTCCGGGTAGCTTGGCGGGTCGGGCCGGTCGGCGCGGCGGCATCGTGCGTTGCGGCAGGCGGGCGAGGGCGAACAGGTTCACACCTCTTACTTCAAAAAAAATTCCGCCCCGTTGCAAAAAAGCGGGAAAAATCCCCAACTCTCAGCGGCGTCCCGGTTTGGATGACGGATGACGGATGCCCTGCGGCGCGGCAGCGCATCCGTCATCCCGCCTCAGTAAACGGTGATCGGCTCGGGGGCGTGGACGATCCGCTCGAACCTCGGCAGGCCGCGCAGCGGGTCCCATTGCCAGCGGGTCCGCAGGTCCGCGCAGGTGATGCTCGCGTCGTACCACTGGACCGGCCCCGGCTGGCGCAGCAGGCGCTCGATCAGGTCCAGCGCGAGGTCCGCCTCGCCGGTCCGGGCGTAGATCAGCGCCAGGAAGCTGGCGATGACCGTGCCGTCGTAGGCGCTGACGCTCTCCGGCATCAATTCCACGCCGCGCCGTCCCTCGCGCATGGCTTCCGCCGGGCGGTCGAGATAGGCGTAGAGCAGGCCCAGCGCGGAGTGGCGCGAGGCGTTGAACGGATGCGCCGCCGCCGCCGCTTCCATGCCGGGCAGGGCGCGTTCGAACCCCTTCCTGGCTTGCGTGGCGTCGCCCCGGGCCAGCGCGATGCACGCGCGCAGGTAGCATTTTTCCAGCGGCGGCCCCATGCAGGGCGGGGGCAGCGGTTCCAGCGGGCAACCGGTCACGGCGCGCTCGGCGGCGTCGAAATCGCGCGTGAGCAGGCCCGTGTCCCAGCGCAGGTAGGACACCGCGCCGTCCGGGTCGAGGTTCGCGGGCAGGTCCGCCGCGGCGGCCCGCATGGGTGCCAGGTCGCCGCACCGCCAGAATTCCACGTAGGCGCGCCAGATGTGGAAACTGGGCACGTCGGGCATCAGCTCCGCGGCGCGCTCCCAGCTTTCGATGGCCAGGGGCCAGTCGCGCAGGTTCGTCGAGGTGATGCCCAGCTCGCGCGAAGGCACGACGTTGTGCTTGTCGAGCGCGTAGGCCCGCTGGAAGATGGCGACGGCCTCGCGCAACCGTCCCTGCCGCCGCAGGATGCGTCCGCGCGCGAGTTCGAGGTCCAGGTTGTTGGGCAGGAGCGGGGCGGCCGCGTCCAACCCGCGCAGCGCCGCCGGGTAGTTCTTCTCGACCCAATACAGGTACATCGCGCGGGCGAAGTGGCCCTCGCCCAGGTCGGGCTGGAGCCGCATGGCCCCCTCCGCCTCGGCGTGCGCCCCCGCCTTGTTTTCCGGCGTGGGCTGCACGTCCAGGAACAGGTAGGACATGGCCATCGACAGGTGCGCGCGGGCCAGCGCGAAGCCCGGGTCCAGCGCGAGCGCGCGGCGGTAGAGCTTGATCGCCGCCTCCAGGTCCTGCAAGAGCATGGTCGGACGGTTGTGCAGTTCGCGCGCGCGCAGGTAGGCCACGTAGGCGTCGGCGTTGGCGGTGGGCTTCGCGCGGACGCGCTCGCGTTCGCGGGAGGTCAGCCGGGCGCGCAGTTCCCGGGCGATGTCGGTGGCCAGTTCGCCCTGGAGGGTAATCGTGTCGGCCAGGGTGCGGTCGTACCGCTCCGCCCACAGCTGCCGCCCGTTGCGCGCGTCGGTCAGGGCGACGTTGACGAGCACCCGCCCGCCCGTCCGCCGCATGCTACCCTCGACGACGTAGCGCACGCCGAGCGTCTCGCCGATGGCGCGCAGATCGCGGCCCTCGCCGGGCGCGTACTGCCGCACGCTGGACCGCCCGACCACACGCAGGGTGTGGATGCGCGCCAGGCTGGCGAGCAGATCGTCCTGGAGCCCGTCCGCGAAGGCGGCGTCGCCCCGGTGCGCGGAGAAGCTTTCCAGCGGCAGCACGGCGATGCTCTTTTCCGACGCGGCGGCGGCCGACGGCGG